>DASXIW010000030.1:0-12224 GCA_036497785.1 Acetobacteraceae bacterium
CCTGCCACATACTGATCTTCAACCAGGGCATTCGCAGCTACCGCGAACTGCCGCTGCGGCTGGCCGAGTTCGGGTCTTGCCACCGTTATGAGCCCTCTGGCGCGCTGCACGGCATCATGCGGGTGCGCGCCTTCACCCAGGACGACGCGCATATCTTCTGCACCGAGGACCAGATCGGCAGCGAGACGGCGCGTTTCGTGGCGCTGCTGTCCTCGGTTTATGCGGATTTCGGCTTCCCCGAGTTCCGCGTGAAATTCAGCGACCGGCCGGAGCTGCGGGCTGGCACCGATGAGGTTTGGGACCGCGCCGAGGCCGTGCTGAAGGCGGCGTGCGACGCAGCCGGGGTGAACTACGACAACAACCCCGGCGAAGGCGCGTTCTACGGCCCCAAGCTGGAATTCGTGCTGCGCGACGCAATCGGCCGGGATTGGCAATGCGGCACGTTGCAGGTGGACTTCAATATCCCCGAGCGTCTTGGCGCCCAGTATGTGACGGAGGAAGGAACCCGGAAGGTCCCGGTGATGCTGCACCGGGCGATTCTGGGCAGCTTCGAGCGCTTCCTGGGCATCCTGATCGAGCAATATGCCGGGCGCTTCCCGCTATGGCTGGCGCCGGTGCAGGTGGCGGTGGCGACCATCGTCTCCGACGCCGACGACTATGCACACGAGGTGGCATCGGCGTTGCAGGCGGCCGGGCTTTCCGTGAAGCTCGATCTGTCCAACCAGAAGATCAACGCCAAGGTGCGCGAGCACAGCCTGCAACATGTTCCGGTGATCGCCGTGGTGGGACGTAAGGAGGCGGAACAGCGCACGGTGGCGCTGCGCCGGCTGGGGGGTGAGGCGCAGGAAGTGCTGAAGCTCGATTCCGCCGTCTCCCTGCTTGCCACAGAGGCGACGCCACCCGACATCAGGCGTGCACGGAGCGCCTGACCGGCGCTTGCAAGGACCCTTGAATTATGCCTATCGGATGGGCGACACTAGACCCAGTCAGCCTGTTTTCGGTGCGTTATCGCACCGGGGGCGGCTTGCCGCCCCGCAACAGATACAGGAGAGCACAATAGCCCGAGGACCCCTGCCCGCCACGCCAAGCCGCGACGGGCCCCGCGTGAACGAAGATATCCGCTCGGCCCAGGTGCGGCTGATCGACCAGGACGGCGAAATGCAGGGCGTGATGTCCGCCCGCGAAGCGCTTGCGCGTGCTTATGGCGTCGGTCTCGATCTGCTGGAGATCAGCCCGAATGCCGAGCCGCCGGTGGTGAAGATCCTCGACTTCGGCAAGTTCAAATACGAGCAGCAGAAGAAGAAGAACGAGGCTCGCAAGAAGCAAAAAGTCATCGAGATCAAGGAAATCAAGGTCCGCCCGAACATCGACGAGAACGACTATCAGGTGAAATTGCGCGCCATGAAGTCGTTCATCGAGGAAGGCGACAAGGTGAAGGTGACGCTGCGCTTCCGTGGCCGCGAAATGGCCCACCAGGATATCGGCATCAAGGTTCTGGAACGCATCCGTGGCGACATGGACACCCAGACCAAGGTGGAGCAGATGCCCCGGATGGAAAACCGGCAGATGGTGATGGTTCTGACGCCGCGCTGATCCCGCGACGCGGGCATGCCCGCGTCTTGTATGGCGGGCGGCATTATCCTTTGGATGAGTGGCTTCATCGAGACAGCGGAGCCAATGCCGCCCGCCACTTCCGGCTGGTCTCATGGTCCACGCGCCGAGATCGTTCTTTCCCGATCTGAACGGCGGCGAATTGGCCGTGCTGTATTGTTTCGTCTTCCTGTATCTGGTGGTCGCCGGCGGCGGATGCTGGAGCCTGGACGCCCTGCGCGCAGAAACCTGACATTCGGACCTGCCCATGACGCCGGACGCACGGAGCAAAGGTGCGCCGGTGTAACGGTGTGCTTTCGTTATGGTGTGGGCAAGATCGGCGGCCTGAGGTCACAGGCCTTGATCGCCGTATGGACATTGATCTGCCAGCGGATCGCCCCGCATTGGCCGAACGGAGAGTACGTCTCGCCGTTGGCGGTTCGCTGCTGGCCTATCTACTGGCGCTCGCCGCGCTTCTCCCGGTTCGTTTTTGGGACCAAGGTGAATTCGAGCATTTGCAACTTGCCTGGCTGATCAGCCAGGGGGCGGTGCGCGCCGCCGCGCGGGCCAGCTATCGCCGGTTTGGGCCGCCCTGGGCCGGGTGGCGCTGAGCGCGGCCGTGCTGACCACGCAGAAGACGCTGTTCGCGATGCCAGGCTTCCTGCTCGCCTGCGGATTCGTGGTCGTGTCGCGTTTCGACGTGGCCGCGGCCCTGCGTGGCGCGGCCTGGGTGGTGGCCGGCGCCATCCTGCCGTGACTGCCCTTCATTGCCTTCTTTGCCTGGCACGGCGCTGGGTGACTTCATCCGGCTGAACTTCCTGGCCAACGCAGCTTGGCCGGGCATCCCCCTCGGCATCAAGGGTCTGGTACTCCTGAAATTCACCCTCGCCGATCCGCTACTGACCTTGCTGGCGTTGTGCGGCGCGATCCACCTTGCCACCCGCCGACGCGACCCGCGGGCCGGGTACGGCCCCGTTTGGTCGGGCATCGTGATGTTGCCCCGCGCGAGCCTGCTCGCCGGTGTGGCCGTGATGCCGGTGCTCGACGCCCAGTAGTTCTTCCTGATGGCCCCGTTCGCCGCCATCCCCGCCGGCATCGCCGCAGATCGCCTGATGCAACTGATCGCTCGTACGCCCGCCGCTGCCGAGGCGGGCTTGGTCGTGCCCGATCTTTTATTGGTTGTGCTGGTCACGCGCATGGGCGCGGCCTTTCGTGCCGCGGGCAGCCGAACCACGATGGACAAGCTGGCGTATGTTGTGACCCGGACGCCACCCGGTGCGACGGCGTTGAAAGGCTGGTCGGCCGGAGTCGCTTTCCGCAAATCCACCTTTTATTGCGGCATTCTGTACCGGGAAATCCGGCCACAGGTGCCGCAAGCGGCCTGGGCGCAGCTGGTGGCAAAGCTGTGCGACCCGGTGGAGGGACCCACGCTGGTGGATTTCGACGCCGATCTGCGGGATCCGCCGGCCGATGTGGTGGCGGCTATCTCAGACCATTACGCGCCGACTGGGGTGGGGACGCTTTGGCGGCGACGGGCGGTTGGGAAGGAAGGCCAGGGCTCTGCCCTGGACCCGGTCAAGGCCGAGCCTTGACAATCCCGGACCCTCTTGTGGGTTCGCTTTTGAACCATTTCGGTGCCTGGAGCGGCGAAGCCCCACTCATTGGTGCGACCGGTATAAGCTCGGGGGCGTCGCCATTTGTTGATTGTCTGCGACGCAAGCAAGAAAGGTGATATCACCTGAAGGCTGCTGCAGCAGCCGAGAGAGTAAGGGTTTTCAAGACTCTGCCTTGAACGGGTCCAGGGCAGAGCCCTGGGCTTCCTTCTTGACTCCGCCCCCCGGCCCGGCCCATAAGCCGCGCCTTGTCCGCCGCTCCGCGAGGGTTCGCGCAGCGGCGCGTATTGCATTGAGGTCTGATTCAGCGTGTTTGAAGCGTTATCTGGCAAACTGACAGGGGTGTTCGATCAGCTGCGCCGTCGTGGTGCGCTGAACGAGACCGATGTGATGGAGGCGCTGCGCGAGGTGCGGCTGGCGCTGCTGGATGCTGACGTGGCGTTGCCGGTGGTGAAGGATTTCATCGCCAAGGTGCGCGATCGGGCGGTGGGCCAGGAGGTTTTGGACTCGGTTTCGCCCGGGCAGCAGGTCGTCAAGATCGTCAACGATGTGATGATCGAGGCGCTGGGCGGCGAGGGGGCGGTGCCGCTGAACCTAAACGCGGTGGCGCCGATCCCCATTCTGATGGTGGGGTTGCAGGGGTCCGGCAAGACGACGACCTCGGGCAAGCTGGGGTTGCGGCTGTCGCAGCGGCTGCGCAAGCGGGTGTTGCTGGCGAGCCTGGATACGCAGCGGCCGGCGGCGCAGTTGCAGTTGCAGCAATTGGCTGAGCGCGCGGGGGTGGGCAGTCTGCCCATCGTGGCGGGCGAGACGCCGTTGCAGATCGCGGCGCGGGCGATGGAGACCGGGCGGCGCGAGGTGTACGACGTCGTTATCCTGGATACGGCGGGGCGGCTTTCCATCGACGAGGCGTTGATGGCGGAGGTGAAGCAGATCCGCTTCGCCACCAACCCGGCCGAGACGTTGCTGGTGGTCGATGCGATGACCGGCCAGGATGCGGTGAACACGGCCAAGGCGTTCAACGACGCGGTGGGCGTGACCGGCATCGTGATGACTCGGATGGATGGCGACGCGCGGGGAGGGGCGGCACTTTCGATGCGCGCCATCACGGGCGCGCCGATCAAGCTGACCGGCTCGGGCGAGAAGCTGGATGCGCTGGAGGATTTCCATCCCGAGCGTGTGGCCGGCCGAATCCTGGGCATGGGCGACGTGGTCGGGCTGGTGGAGCGGGCCTCCGAGACCATCGACCAGGAAGAGGCGGAGAAGCTTGCCCGCAAGATGGCGAAGGGCAAGTTCGATCTGGAGGATTTCGCCGCCCAGCTGAAGCAGATCACCAAGATGGGCAGCCTGTCCTCGATCGTGGGGATGTTGCCGGGTGGCGCCAAGCTGCAGGAGCAGATCGGCAACAAGAATATCGACACGAAGATGCTGAACCGTCAGGCGGCGATTATTTCGTCCATGACCGTGAAGGAGCGGCGGGCGCCGGATATCATCAAGGCGAGCCGCAAGAAGCGTATCGCGGCGGGGTCCGGCACGACGGTGCAGGATGTGAACCGGCTGCTGAAGCAGTTCGACGACATGTCCGCGATGATGAAGCGGATGAACAAGCTGGGACAAAAGGGCCTGATGCGGCATGGGCTTTCGGCGCTGATGCCGCAAGGCCGGAGGCCTTACTGAACGGACAAGGCCGTGCTGACCCTCTATTTTTCACGACATAACGACAACGGAGTGACTGAACCATGGGCCTGAAGATTCGCCTCGCCCGCGCCGGCGCCAAGAAGCGCCCCTATTACCACATCGTGGTGGCCGATAGCCGTAGCCCGCGCGATGGCCGCTTCATCGAGAAGCTGGGCAGCTACAACCCGATGCTGCCGCAGGAGCATAGCGATCGCATTCGCCTGCAGAACGAGCGCATCACCCACTGGATCAGCCAGGGCGCGCTGCCGACCGAGCGCGTGGCGAAGTTCCTGGGCCATGCAGGGCTGGCGCCGATGCCGGTGTACCGCGAGCAGCCGCAGCAATCCGCGCCGAAGAAGAAGGCGCAAGAGCGCGCCAAAGCCGAAGCAGCGGCCTGAGAGCGTAAGTGCCCGGCCAGCGCATCCAGCTTGGGGTGATCGGACGGCCGCACGGGGTGCGGGGCCTGGTGCATGTGCACAGCTATACCGCCGACCCCGAGGCGCTGCCGGCCTATGGCCCGTTCACGGATGAGCGGGGGCGGGTGTTTGCCCTGCGCTGGATGAGCGAGGGTGTGGCCGAGCTGAGCGAAATGGTGGACGGGAAGAAGATTCCCGTGCGCGACAGGTCGGTGGCGGAGAAGCTGGTCAACACGCGGTTGTTCGTGCCGCGCGAGCGGTTGCCGGCGCCTGATGCGGACGAGTTCTACCTGGCTGATCTGGTTGGGTTGGCGGCGTTCGCGGTGGACGGGACTGAGCTGGGCCGTGTGGATGTGGTGCACGATTATGGCGGCGGGGCGAGCCTGGAGATCGGCCGGCTGTTGGTGCCGTTCACCCGGGCCTGTGTGCCGGTGGTGGATGTGGCGGGCGGCCGGGTGACGGTGGTGCCGCCGGCCGAGGTGGTGGTGGCCGAGGTGGTGCCCGAGGTGGTGCCCGCTGGGCCGGGTGCCGACGCGCAGGCGCAGGCGGCGGCCGAATGAGCTGGCGCGCATCCGTTTTGACGCTGTTTCCGGAGATGTTTCCGGGGCCGTTGGGCCTGTCTTTGGCGGGGCGGGCGCTGGCGGCGGGGCTGTGGGCGTTGGACGCGCAGAATATTCGCGCCCACGCGACCGACCGGCACCGGACCGTGGACGATACGCCGTTCGGTGGCGGAGCGGGCATGGTGATGCGGCCGGACGTGATCGACGCGGCGCTGGCCGCGGAGAGCGACGGGCGGCCATGCGTGTATCTGACGCCGCGGGGGCGGCCTTTGACCCAGGAGGTCGCGCGGCGGTTGGCGGCTGGGCCGGGCGTGGTGCTGCTATGCGGGCGGTACGAGGGCGTGGACCAGCGTGTGATCGAGGCCCGGGCGTTGGAGGAGATCAGCATCGGCGACTACGTGCTGTCTGGCGGAGAGCCGGCGGCGCTGGTGTTGTTGGATGCGTGCGTGCGGCTGCTGCCCGGGGTGATGGGGGCGGCGGAGAGCGCCGAGGAGGAGAGTTTCGCGGGGGGGCTGCTGGAATACCCGCACTACACCCGGCCCGCCGAGTGGGACGGGCGGCGCGTGCCGGACGTGCTGCTGTCTGGCCACCATGCCGAGGTGGCTGCGTGGCGGCGCGCCGAAGCCGAAAAGATCACGCGCGAGCGGCGGCCCGATCTGTGGGCCGCGCTTTGCGAAACACCCATGCGCCGTCCGCCGGTTGCAACCGTGCCGGCGCCATCTTAACGAATCAGACGAAAGGACCAGACGATGAACATCATCCAGCAATACGAGGCGGAGCAGATCGCCCGGCTTACCGCCGAGCGGCCGGTGCCGTCTTTCATTCCCGGCGACACGCTGCGTGTGGCCGTGAAGGTGGTGGAAGGCGAGCGCACCCGCGTGCAGAATTTCGAGGGTGTGTGCATCGCGCGGTCCAATCGCGGGCTGAACAGCAACTTCACCGTGCGCAAGATCAGCTATGGCGAGGGTGTGGAGCGCGTGTTCGCGCTGTATGCGCCGACCATCGCCGAGATCGCGGTGGTGCGGCGCGGCGATGTGCGCCGGGCGAAGCTGTATTATCTGCGCGGCCGCCGCGGCAAGTCTGCCCGCATTGCCGAGCGCGCGCGTGACACCAATGCCGCGGCGCCGGCGAGCGAGGCTTCGGCCGCCGCCGAGTGATCCCGGCCCGAAGCGGCGCGGGGAGAAGGAGAAGACGAGATGGCTGAGACGAAACCCAGGACGCTGTTCGACAAAGTGTGGGACGCCCACGTGGTCGAACGGCTTCCGGACGGGACCTGCGTTTTGTACATCGACCGGCACCTCGTGCATGAGGTGACCAGTCCGCAGGCTTTCGACGGGCTTCGTCTCGCCGGCCGCAAGCTGCGGCGCCCCGATGCGACGATCGCGGTGGTGGACCACAACATCGCCACCGAGGATCGGCGTTCGGGGATCAAGGAGGAAGAGAGCCGCCTCCAGGTGGAGACACTGGAGCGGAACGTGGCCGAGTTCGGCGTGCCGTATTTCCCGGTGCTGGATGCGCGCCAGGGCATCGTGCACATTATCGGGCCGGAGCAGGGGATCAGCCTGCCGGGCATGACGATCGTGTGCGGCGACAGCCATACCTCGACACATGGGGCGATGGGGGCGCTGGCCTTCGGCATCGGCACTAGCGAGGTGGAGCATGTGATGGCCACCCAGACGCTGCTGCAGAAGCCGGCGAAGAACATGCTGGTGCGGGTGGACGGCAAGCTGCCGCTGGGCTGCACGGCGAAGGACATCGTGCTGGCGATCATTGCGAAGATCGGCACGGCGGGCGGCAACGGCAATGTGATCGAATATGCCGGCGAGGCGATCCGGGCGCTGAACATGGCCGGGCGCATGACGGTGTGCAACATGTCGATCGAGGCAGGCGCGCGGGCGGGGATGATCGCGCCGGATCAGACCACCTTCGATTACGTGCGCGGGCGGCCTTTCGCGCCGGAGGGCGAGGCGCTGGAGCGGGCGATGGCGTATTGGGCCACGCTGCCGTCTGACGAGGGAGCGGTGTACGACAAGACGGTGGTGCTGGACGCCGCCGAGATTGTGCCGATGGTGACCTGGGGCACCAATCCGGAGGCCGGGCTGCCGGTGACCGGGACCGTGCCGGACCCGGCGGCGGAAGCGGACGAGGCCAAGCGCGCGCAGCTGGAACGGATGCTGAGTTACATGGGGCTGACCGCTGGGCAGAAGCTCAGGGATCTTGCCGTGGATGTGGTGTTCATCGGCAGTTGCACGAATGGGCGGATCGAGGACATCCGGGCAGCGGCGGCGGTTGCGCGCGGGCGCAAGGTGGCGCCAGGGGTGCGGGCGATGGTGGTGCCTGGCTCGGGCATCGTGAAGCAGCAGGCCGAGGCGGAGGGGCTGGACCGCGTTCTGCTGGAGGCCGGGTTCGAGTGGCGCGAGGCCGGATGCTCGATGTGTCTGGGCATGAACCCGGACAAGCTGAAGCCGGGGCAGCGCTGCGCCAGCACGTCCAACCGCAATTTCGAGGGGCGGCAGGGGCCGGGCGGGCGGACGCATCTGATGTCGCCTGCCATGGCCGCCGCCGCTGCGGTGACGGGGCATCTGAGCGACGTTCGCGAACTGGGTTGAGGGGGCTGCCATGGACAAGTTCACCACGCTGACCGCCGTCGCCGCGCCGCTGCCGATGGCCAATGTGGATACCGACAAGATCATTCCGGCGCGTTTTTTGAAGACGATCAAGCGCACCGGGCTGGGCGTGCATCTGTTCGATACGCTGCGCTATGACGCGGACGGCCAGGAGCGGGCGGATTTCGTGCTTAACCAGGAGCCGTATCGCCACGCCGAGATCCTGATCGCGCATGAGAATTTCGGCTGCGGGTCGTCGCGCGAGCATGCGCCCTGGGCGTTGCTGGATTTTGGCATTCGCTGCGTGATCGCGCCGGATTTCGCCGACATCTTCCAGGGCAACACGTTCAAGAACGGCATTCTTCCGATCCGGCTGCCACGCGAGTTGTGCGACGCGCTGATGGAGGATGCGCGGCTTGGCGAGAATGCGCGCATTACCATCGACCTTGAGGAACAGGTTGTGGTGCGGCCGAACGGCGAGAAGATTCATTTCGAGATCGACGCCTTCCGCAAGCATTTGCTGCTGAACGGGCTGGACGATATCGGCCAGACCTTGCAGCACGCGCCGGCGATCGATGCGTATGAGGCTGCGCAACGCAGCGAGAAGTCCTGGATGCCGGCGATTTCGGTCGCCTGAGCTTTCTGCCGCCCCATCTGCGATTACGATCGCGCCGCACAGGGAAGACGATATGCCCGCCAACAAGAAACTGCTGGTCCTGCCCGGTGACGGTGTGGGGCCCGAGGTGATGCGCGAAGTGGTGCGCGTGATCGACTGGATGGACCGCAAGCGGCGGGCCAGCTTCGATCTGACTGAGGATCTGGTGGGCGGGGCGGCGATCGACGCGCGTGGGACGCCGATCGCGCCGGAGACGGTGGCGCGGGCGAAGGAGGCGGATGCCGTTCTGTTCGGCTCGGTGGGTGGGCCGCAATGGGACAAGCTGGGCTTCGACATGCGCCCGGAGATCTCCATCCTGACGCTGCGGCGGGAATTGGGGCTGTTCGCAAATCTGCGGCCGGCGATTGTGCTGGATCCGTTGGTGAATGCCAGCACGCTGAAGGCCGAGGTGGTCAAGGGGCTGGATATCATGATCGTCCGCGAGAGCACGGGCGGCATTTATTTCGGCGAGCCGCGCGGCGTGGAGACGCTGCCGGATGGCAGCAAGCGCGGCATCAATACCGAGGTTTACACCACGATGGAGATCGAGCGTGTGGCGCGGGTGGCGTTCGATCTCGCGCGTAAGCGCCAGGGGCGGCTGTGCAGCGTGGAGAAGGCCAATGTGATGGAGAGCGGCCTGCTGTGGCGCCAGACCGTGACCGCGCTGCATCAGGCCGAATATGCCGATGTGGAGCTGTCGCATATGTATGCGGATAACTGCGCCATGCAGCTGGTGCGCAATCCGCGGCAATTCGATGTGATCGTGACGTCCAACCTGTTCGGCGATTTGCTCTCGGATCTGGCTTCCATGCTGACGGGATCGCTGGGCATGCTGCCATCGGCCACGCTAGGCGCCCCAGACGCTTCTGGGCGGCGTCATGCGCTGTATGAGCCCATCCATGGCAGCGCGCCCGATATCGCCGGCAAGGGCGTCGCCAACCCGCTGGCGCAGATGCTGAGCTTTGCCATGCTGCTGCGCTATTCCTTCGACATGGAGGAGGACGCGGCATTGATCGAACGGGCCTGCACGAATGTGCTGGCGAGCGGGCTGCGCACGGCCGATGTGATGGCGCCGGGCTGTGCGAAAGTGGGCACCCATGTGATGGGCGAGGCGGTGCTGCGCGAACTGGACAAGCTGTCCGCCTGATATCGCACTTGCGGCATCGCGACGCTTCGGTTACATCCCGCGCCGCTGCGCCCGTAGCTCAATTGGATAGAGCACCAGACTACGAATCTGGTGGTTGGAGGTTCGAGTCCTTCCGGGCGCGCCAAGTTTCTCCTTGAGAGCCAAGGTCTTCGGGCGAGTCACCGGTGTCGGGGGGCTCGCCCGATGGCGTGTCCCACGCAATTTCCTCGTTTGCCCACGGCGCCGGGGGCGCGGGCCGGAGGCCTGCGGCAAGGCGCGGGAGGGCGCGTTAGCCGCGCCCGCTGCTGCCGCGTGCCCGTGACGGGTCTTTGGGCCAACGCCGATGCAGCCATAACCAGGACTCGGGCTGATCACGAATCCACCGCTCCAGCGTCGCGTTCATTGCGACGGTCAGCGCATAGACGTCCGCTGTGCGTTCACCGGTGTCGGGCAGTGTCATCGGCGGTTCGCAGATCACCCGGAATCGCGCTGGCCCGAGGCGCACGGGATGGATTGGGATAACCGGGCAGCGGAAGCGCAGGGCGAACTGCGCCAGAGCCGGCGTGGTCATAGCCGGCCGGCCGAAGAAGGGCACCGCAAGGCCCTCGTTCAGTTTCTGGTCCACGAGCATACCCAGCAGACCGCCATCACGCAGATGTGCCATCGCTTTGCGTGCGCCGGCACTGCCTTTGGCGAACATTGGCACTTCCGTCCCCGCGGCCTCGCGCCGCATGTCCTGAATCGCTGCATCCGCCAACGGGTTGGATGCTGCGCGATAGAACCAGGACACCGTCAGGCCGAAGGAGGCCGCGACCGACAGGCCAATCTCCCAGTTGGCGAGGTGGCCGGAGTAGAAGATGGCGGGACCGCCACGATCGCGCAGAGCGCGAAGCACCGTGTCGCCTTCGCATTCCCAACCAGGGCCAGCCGCCGTTCGCTTCAGCGCGCCGACATGGGGCATCTCCGCCGCCGTGCGGCCCAGGTTCTCCCAGACACCCAGAAGCACCTGACGGCGCGCGCCAGCATCCATCTCGGGTAGAGCGGCGCTCAGGTTCGCCTCCGCAACCCGGGAGACAGGCAGAAGGGGTCCGATGGTCCGTGCGATCTGGCCGCCGAGATTGGAGGCGCCCACTGGCCCGAGCGCGCGCGCAACCCAGATGCCCGCTCGCAATGCCGCAGCATGCACGCGATCCCGCGGGGATGGATCAGGAGTATCGGCGGACAAAGTACGAATAGTTGTCATCTGGCCCGTTGACGCCTTCCTAAAGCCGATACGAATTCATTATAGGCAGCAATTATTTCTGGAGGGGATCAATTCCTCTTCAGTCACGTGTCTTTGTTGATTGAGTCAACAGATCGCGCGCGCAGACTGCGAACCATCGGCTTTTTGACCGCCCCGCCAACCCCGCGCTCGAAACCAGCGGGCCGCATTAATCAACATGATAGTTGACTTTCAACCAATAGATTGATAGTTAACCAGCATGCAAGCCGCCAGCCTCCGCGCAGCCGAGGATGCTATCGATCCTGAAACCGCGCTTCTGGACCGAGTGTTCTTCGCCCTGTCCGATCCGGTGCGGCGTGCGATATTGGAGCGGTTGG
Source organism: Acetobacteraceae bacterium (assembly GCA_036497785.1). Lineage (GTDB taxonomy): Bacteria > Pseudomonadota > Alphaproteobacteria > Acetobacterales > Acetobacteraceae > DASXIW01. Next base: position 11,843 of record DASXIW010000030.1, read on the forward strand.
ACGAAGGCTCCCTGCTGGTCTCGGAAGTCGCCGAACCGTTCGCGATTTCGCTGCAGGCGGTCTCGCGTCATATCCAGGTGCTCGCGCGTGCAGGCCTCGTGCGGCAGGAGCGGTCAGGGCGGATTAGCCGTTGCAGCCTCGATGCCGGGCCCATCTTCGCAGCTTCGCTTTGGATCAACCGCTACAGCAAATACTGGCAGGCGCAATTCGACCTTCTGGCCGTCACGCTCGAAGACCTCACACCCAGTCGTAAATCCAAAAGGAGGAAACCCGATGCTAGCAGTCTGTCGGAGTGGAGTGTCGGATCAATCGGTCGACATAGGTCGCGATTGAGGAGGTTGGCGTCCGCTGGCGTGACGTAGGGAGGTCAAATCCGTGCCTG
>DASXIW010000031.1:0-5957 GCA_036497785.1 Acetobacteraceae bacterium
CTGACTGGGCGAGGTTCATGGCCTCGGCGGCGCGGGTGACGTGCTCCCGTTCGGCCACCGCGACGAAGACGCGAAGTTGTTCCAGGGTCATGGATGGATGATCAGGCCGGGGTGCTGTTCCGCTCAAGCGCCGCTGTCAGCGCCTCGGCCAGTTCCTCCATGCGATAAGGTTTGCGCAGCAGCGCCAGATGCGGGTTCGGCGGCATGCCGGTGCCGCCGCTATAGCCTGTGGTCAGCAGCACCGGCAATCCCGGCCGCCTTCGCGCCACCTCATCGGCCAGCGCCACGCCGTTCATGCCGCCCGGCATCATGATGTCGGTGAAGATCAGATCGATCCGCCTGCCATCCGCCAGCGCCCCCAGCGCGGCGGCGGCGTTGGTCACGCGGGTCGGGGTGTAGCCGAGCTGGATCAGCATATCGACGACGAGGGCGGCGACGTCGTCGTCATCCTCCACGACCAGGATCGCGCCGGCCCGCGCCATCGGGCGCTGCGAGGCTTCGGTGGTTTCCGTCTCGCGGTGAACCGGGCTCGCGGAGCAGGGGAGGAACAGGGAGACGGTGGTGCCCTTGCCCGGCTCGCTCGCCAGCCGGACCGCACCGCCGGACTGGCGGGCGAAGCCATAGACCTGGGGCAGCCCGAGGCCCGTCCCCTCGCCCACGCCCTTGGTGGTGAAGAACGGCTCGAACACCCGCGCCTGCACCTCCGGCGTCATGCCATGGCCGGTATCGGCCACGCAGAGATGGACGAACCGGCCGCGCAGCCCGTCCATGTCGTCGGCAATATCCAATTTCACCTCATTGGCCGTGAGCCGGAGCGTGCCGCCATGCGGCATGGCGTCGCGCGCGTTGACGGCGAGATTGAGCACCGCCAGTTCCAGCTCGGCCGGGTCTGCCTCCACCGGCGGCAGGCCGGGTGCGACCACCGTCTCCACCGTCACGTCGCCGCGCAGGCCGCGCGCCAGGAGGTCGCGCGCGCCTTCGTCGAGCCATTTGGCCAGATCCACCGCTTCCGGGCGCAGCGATTGCCGCCGTGCGATCGTCAGCAGCCGCTTGGTCAGCTCGCCGCCGCGATCGGCGGCGCGACGGATTGCCTCCATCAGCTCGGCATGGCGCTTCGGATCGTCGCGGGCGCGCTCCAGCAGCGCCAGGCCACCCGTGACGACCTGCAGCAGATTGTTGAAATCATGCGCGATGCCGCCAGTGAGCTGGCCGATCGCCTCCAGCTTCTGGGCCTGGCGCAGCCGCTCCTCCAGCCGGTTGCGCTCGGTCACGTCCCTGGCGGCACCCAGCAGGCGGACGATGCGGCCATGCTGGTCGCGCAGCGGGGTCAGCACGGTGTCGAAGCTGGCGATGCTGTCGCCCAGCATCAGCTCATGCGCGACGCGATAGGTCTCTCCGCGGGCGAGGCAGGCCCGAAACGCGGCGGTGGCGTCGGCGGCGACGGCCTTCGGCATGAAGGTTTCGGCGGTGAGGCCGCGAATATCCTGGCTGCGCAAGCCGAAACTGCGCTCGGCGGTCGGGTTATACGCCTCGAAGCGGAAGCTGCCGTCGTCGTGCACGTTCACCACGAACAGGCATTCCGGAAAATTGTCGAAATAGGCACGAAACTGCGCCTCGCTGTCGCGCAAGGCCGTGTTGGCGCTGCGCAAGGCGCGGGTTCGCTGCTCGATGCGCTCTTCCAGCGTGGCATTCAGATTGCGCAGGGCTTCCGCGGCGGTCTCGCGCGCGGCGAGATGCTCGCGCACCTGGTGCTGGCGGCTGCGGGCACGCAAGGCGGCCATGGCGGCACTGGCCAGGGTCTCGCCGTTCAGCGGGCGTTCGAGCAGAACGGCGGCGCCGAGCCGCGCGAGGATGGCCGAGCGCGCGGAGGGGCGCGGACCGGCCTGTTTGGTGGCGAGAACCACGAACGGGAAATCCGACCATGGCGGCTGACTGTCCATCCAGCCCAGCAACGCTTCAAGCCCCTCCCCGTCCAGCGCTTCCTCGGTGACGACAACGGCCTCCGAGCCGCCCAGCATCGCCGCGAGCAGGCCGCAGAGATCGGCGCAGATCGTGGCGCTCAGGCCGAGCTGTTCGAGCAGTTGCTGGATGACCGGCGCATCGCGGCCGCGCGGCGCCAGGATTGCGATCAGGCCTTGCGCCCCAAGGCCTTGCGCTCCCGCCGTGTCGATCGGGCCAGATGCCGCCACGCGCAGCTGTCCCTCACGGCCGTCAGGCACCGAATTCATCCCGCTCGATCCCAGCTGGCAGCAACCTGCCCACGTCGCCGCGCCAGGCCGGCATGCCGGTCAGCACGCCCTGGAAATCGAACAACCGCGCACCCACGCGAATGCCACGCGGCCCAACCCGGAATTCGCGGATGCTGCGCTCGTGATCGGCGGTGCGGGTCTTCACCACCGAGATCGCCTTGCGCATCTCGCCGGCGGCCTCGAAGAAGCGCATCAGCAGGATGCTGTCGGCGAGATAGCTCAGATCCGCCCCGGAGCGCATGTCGCCGATCAGGCCGTGCTGCCCGAGGATCACCAGGGTCACGACGCCGCTTTGGTTGAGATAGCTGAGCAGCTCGTGCATTTGCAGGACGAGGAATTTCTCGCCCGGCATGGAATGCAGATAGGCATTCAGGCTGTCGATCACGACGCAGCGCGCCCCATCGCTCTCGACACTGCGGCGAATCCCCGCTGCAAACTCGCCGGGCGACAATTCCGCCGGATCGATGTTGCGCACGGTCAGCGTGCCGGCATCCATGTGCGGCCGCAGATCGAGGCCGAGCCCGGCGGACCGGGACAGCAGCGTGCCGATCCCCTCGTCGAACAGGAACAGCGCCGCTTTTTCCCCCCGCCGCAACGCGGCGTGCAGGCAACACGTGGCGGTGCTGGTCTTGCCGATGCCGGACGGCCCGACGAGCAGCGTGTTGGTGCCGGGAATCAGGCCGCCACCCATCAGGTTGTCCAGCCCGGCGATGCCGCTGCTGACCGGCTTGTCGGAAAACGCCGCATGGTGCTCGGCGGCGATCAGGCGTGGATGGACCAGCAGCCCGCCCGTCCTGATCGTCACGTCGTGGAACCCGCCGCGAAATGCGCTGCCGCGCAGCTTCACCACGCGCAGCCGGCGCCGCTCGCTGCCGAAATCCAGCGCCGCCTGCTCCAGCGTCACAACGCCGTGCGCGATGCTGTGCAGTTGCAGATCGGCCGCCTCGGAGGTTTTATCGTCCAGCAGCAGCACGGTGCAGCGGTGCTGGGCGAAGAACTGCTTCAACGCCAGGATCTGGCGGCGATAGCGCAGCGGATTCTGCGCCAGCAGCCGCATTTCGGACAGGCTGTCGAACACCACGCGCACCGGATTGCAGGCATCCACCATCGCCATCACGCCACGGCTGGTCTCGCCCAGTTCCAGCTCGGAGGGGTGGAGGATGGTTTGCTCGGCCTCCGGATCGAGCACGGTGTCGCCGATCAGTTGGAAAAGATCGAGACCGTCGAGCGACCAGCCATGGGTGGCCGCGGCAAGCCGCAGCTCCTCCTCGGATTCCGACAAGGTGACATACAGGCCCCGCTCGCCGCATTCCCGCCCGGCCAGCAGGAATTGCAGCGCGAGAGTGGTCTTGCCGGTGCCGGGCGCACCCTCGATCAGATAGAGGCGATTTGCCGGGAACCCGCCCCCGAGTATATCGTCGAGCCCGGCGATACCGGTGGACACGCGCCCTTCGACGGGCGACCGGGTTTGAGCTGCGTTGTTCACGTCGAAAACACACTCCCGCCAGATTGTGGGCAATGTGTTGGGAACCCAAATGGTTCCACAGCGCGCGGGAAGGCCTGGAGGGGGCTATGCCTCCAACCGGAACGCGTCGGCGATCCGGCGCACCATGCCCGCGCCATCGACGAGCATCACGTCGAACCGCATCGCCGCCGGTCCCCAGCCCGGGTTCGATGCCAATAAAATATCGGCCGCCGCCAGCAGCCGCGCCTGCTGGCGGGGCGACAGGGGATAGGCGGCCAGGGCCAGATTCGGGCGGTGCTTCACCTGCAGGAAGACGAGCAGCCCATCCTTCTCGGCGACGGCGTCGATCTCGCCCGCCGGCGTGCGCAGACGCCTTCCCAGCACCGTCCAGCCATCCCGCTCCAGCGCCGCGCAAGCCAGCGCCTCCGCATCCACCCCGCTGGCCTGGGCGCGGCGGCTGCGGGCGATGCGGCGGTTCATGCGGCCAGGCGATCCCGCCCGATCAGCGCCAGACCTTCGGATACCGAGACGAATTCGCCCCCGGCCGTGACCTTGTCCAGCCCGAAACGCTCGTCGAACAGCCGGCGGACGGCCGGCACGAACGAGGTACCGCCGGTGAGGAAGACATGATCGACATCCTCGACCGTAACGTCGGAATCGACGAGAGCGCGATCGACCGTGGCCCCCATCCGGGCGATATCCTCGGCGATCCAGGATTCGAAATCGGCGCGGGCAATGTCCTGTTCGATAGCGAGCGTCTCGTGGCGGAAGCGCAGGGTCGCGGTCTCGTCGCGGGACAAGGCGGCCTTCACCGCCGATACCGTCTGATACAGGCGATAGCCTAGCTCGTCCTCGATCAGGCGAATGAGATTGCCCAGCCGTTCCGGATGGGCGCTGGCACGCGCCACCTCGCCTATCTCGCGCAAGGTGCGGGGATTGCGCATCAGCGACATGCGGTGCCAGCGGGCGAAGGAGGAGAAATATTCCGGCGGCACCGGCAATTCCTTGCCCATCACTTTATAGACATCGCCCTTGCCCAGCAGCGGCGAGATCACCCGGTCGATGATGCGGAAATCGAAATTGTCGCCGGCAATGCCGATACCCGCATGGCCCAGCGGCACCACGCGCCGGTTTCCCCCCGGCTGGAAGCGCATCAGCGAGAAATCGCTGGTTCCCCCGCCGAAATCGCCCACCAGCACCGTCGCATCCCGGGTCAGCCGCCGGGCAAAGCGGTAGCCGGCCGCCTCCGGCTCCAGCGCCACCTCGATCTCCGGCATCCCGGCGGCGGCGTAGGACGCGCGCAGGCGCTGCTCGCCCAGCGTGTCATCGGCGAATTCGCCGGCGAAGCGAACGGGACGGCCGGCGACGATGCGCGCCCCCTTGGCCGTGGCGCCGGCCCGGCGCAGCAGATCGCCCAGGAACAGCGCCACCAGCCGCTCCAGCGCGAAAGGGCGGCCGAAAATGCGCGTCTCCGTGAAGCTGCGCTGGGCCAGATAGGTCTTCATGGACATGATCAGCCGGCTGTCCAACGGATCATCGAGATAGGATTCGATGGCATCCGGCCCGGCGGCGTGGCGCAGGCCGGCGCCCGCCTCCGGCGTGTCGGTCCAGAAACACAGCACCGTGCGAAACACATCCAGCAACTGGTCGCCCGCCTGGTAGCGCGCGGTCGCCGTCGCGCCATCCGGCCCGAGCACCGTCACGACGCTGTTGGTCGTCCCGAAATCGATGCCGATCACCGCTGTCATCGCTCGTCCTGCCAAATATCGAGGGCCGAGCGTTCAAGCCGATCCGGGCCGCCGCCGCAAGTGCCGATCGGTCAGAATTTTTCCTCGCCGTGCACGCGGACGGCATCCGGGAAATCGCGATAGAGGGCGAAGGTGACGTTGGTCGCCAGCGAATTGACGCCATGATGCAGGCCCTCAACCGGGCCGTGGCGGCCAGCAACACGCTGGAACGCATCCTCTAACTGGTGCATGTCGCGCGTCTCGATCATGACATGCCACTCGCCCAGGCCCCGCGCGCCGAAACCGAGCTTGGCACGAGTGCAGCGCCATGACTTGATCAGGCCCTCATCGCGGAGATGGCCGAGATAGCGGGCAATATTGTCCGAAAAAATCAGGTTGGAGGTGCCGGGCTTGAGGTCGCACCAGATGTGGTAGATGTCCATGATGGCTCTGAGCTTGTGCTTAGGTTCTGAGCCGGAACAACCGAATCATTGGGTAGGAATCGGTCTGCGGTTC
>DASXIW010000032.1:0-3215 GCA_036497785.1 Acetobacteraceae bacterium
CGATCGATCCGAACGGGTTGCTGTTCGTGGCGCAGTCCTCAGAGAACGGCGTTGCGACGACGGCCGCCGGCGGCATCGATCTGCTGCAGGCGGCATTCACCGGCACCGCACCCGAGGGCGGCAACTTCGCATTCCGCACCGCGGGCAGCGGCACGGTGGGCGCAACGGCGATCGATGGGTCCGGCGGGCTCAAGATCGGCAGCGGCTACATCAGCGCGAACGCCGCGGGCCTGGTGCTCGATGCGCCGCTGTGGGTGCTGTCCGGCACGCCGACGATCGGGGCGGGCGGCAGCGGCTATACGACCGGCGATATGGTTGCCGACAGCCTGGGCAACATCTTCACCGTGACGGCGGCGGCGGGGGCCGTGACGGCGGTTGCCGTGACCAAGCGCGGTGAGGGCAACGCGGCGAACCAGTCGGCGACGGTCGCCACCGTGGCCGTCACGCGGCAGGGAACCACGATAGGCACCGGCGCGACGCTCGCGGAAGTTTGGGCGCAGAGCACGAAGTCGGTGCAGATGGCGTCGAGCGGTGGGCGCGTGGGGTTCTACGGCACGACGCCGATTGCGAAGCAGACCGGCGTGGCAGTCACCATAGCGGCTGTCCATGCGGCTCTGACAGCCCTGGGGTTGATTGCGCCATGATGCGCGCCCTGCTCGCCCTGGCGCTGCTGGCCCCGTGTGCCGCCGCCGCGCAGCCTACGCAGCGTATCGAAACACAGCCGCCAGTTACGACAAAGGCAGAACCAAAAGCCCACATCTGTCGGGAACTGGATATGACAATGAATCCAGCAACTAAGCTAACAAAGGAAGTGGAGAGCGCATTCCGCCGCGAGTTCGAGGCGTTTCTGAAGGATGCGGCGAAATGCGAAACCTTCCGCTGATCGTCGCACTGGCGCTGCCGTGCGCCGCTGTGGCGCAACCGGTTCCCCCCACGCCCGCCGTGCCATCGGCCGCCGCGGCGCTGTGCGGGAACCTCGCCACGAACTGGGCGGTGAGTTTGCAGGAGACCGACGCCCTACGCGCGCAGCTCGCCGAGGCGCAGCGCCAACTGGCCGAGGCGAAGGCCGCCGCGAAACCGGAGACCAAACCCTGACGCGTCGTGGCCTGTTGCTGGGCGCCTCGGCATCGCTGCTGCCACGTGTCGCATTCGCCGCCAACGGCACGATCCCGGGCGCCATTCGCTGGGACCCGTGGTACGGCACGACCAGCGCCGCCGCACTGAGCACGGGGCCGGCCGAGCTGCAGGCGCCGCAATGGCAATTCCGCGCGCCGTGGTTCGCAACACCGCAACGCGGCGGGCTGCTCATCAACGGCAATCAGCAGGCAACGATCGACGCCGAGATCGGCTACGCGGCAAGCGCCGGCCTGAAATACTGGGCCTATGTCTGGTACGGCGACATCGTTCCGCTCGACGGCATGATGAATGCCTGGACGCTGCATCAGTCGAGCAGCATCCGAAACAGCATGAACTGGTGTCTGATGCTCCAGTTCTCGGAAGTCAGCCCGACGACGTTCGCCAACGACCAGGCGCAGTATGTCGCCTATTTCCAGCAGTCGAACTATCAGCTTGTGCTTACCAATCGACCGCTGGTTTATCTGCTGATCGACGACCTGAACATGCTGACGACCCGCTGGGGCAGCGATTGGGCCAACGTTAAGGCGGCGCTGGACGCGCTGCGGACGGCTACCGTCGCCGCTGGGCTCGGCACGCCATACATCGTGATCATGTACGGCATACCGGCGAACGCGGCGAGTTATGCGTCGCAGACCGGATCGGACGCCATCAGCAACTATCTGCTGGGGAGCAACCAGCTTGCCGAGTTGTGGCAGACGTATGAGCCGACCGTCGAGGCGTTCTGGGCGGCGATGGGCGCAACCGGAACGCCGATCGTGCCGGACGCTCAGACCGGATGGGATCAGCGACCTCGTTTAGCGCCGCAGTTCGTCAATGCCTGCACGGTGCGGCTGTCCGATTTCGCCTATGTCGTTGTCCCAACCGGACCGCAGCTCACCGCGCATTTACAGGCTGCCGTCAGCTATGTGGTGGCCAACCCTACGCAGTGTCCGTCGAAGGCGATTCTCATCTACTCGTGGGACGAGTGCAGCGAGGGCGGCAACGCGATCATCCCGACATACGGCAATGGTTCCGGGCCGGATACCGGCCGCATCACGGCGCTACAGGGAGTAACATGGTGATGAGTTCTCGCCGCAGACTGCTGGCACAGGCCAGCGCGTTGGTGCTCGCAGGGGCGGTCGCGCATGCACAGACGACCTCACCGGGAGCGGGTCAGGTCCAATGCCAGAAACTGTTCGTGGCGTCCGGGACGTGGACCGTGCCGGCGGACGTGCATCTCGTTTATCTCAACGCGACCGGCGCCGGGGGATGGGGCGGTGGCGGCCAGTCGGGCGGCGGCTCGGCCGGTTCGTCGGGGGGCGGTGCCGCGGCAAGCCTGGAGAACCTGGCCTGCGATGTGACGCCGGGGACGACGCTCACCATCACGATGACCGTGCCGAGCGGGTTGACCGCGGTGGGCGGCACCGGCGCGGACGGGGCCAGCACGACGATCGCCGGGTGCCTGGAGGGCGCGACAATCACCGTGATCGGCGGTCACGGCGGCCCTGCCGGATCGGCCGGAGTGGGCGCCACGGGCGCGGCGTCGGCATTCAGCGTGCGGTATAACGGCGGTATTACCGGCGTGGCTGCTGGTTCTGGAGGCCCCAACCTCGGGTCTAACTCGTTTGCTTCGATGGCGGCGTTCCAGCATTTGTGGGACGGCAACGGCTCTGGCGGCGGCGGAAACACCGCTGGCACGGCCGGCGTCGGTGGCACTTGGCCGGGGCGGTTTGGCGGGGGCAACGCGGGCACCGGCAATGGAGCGGGTAGTGGCGGTGGCGCCGGCTATTATGGGTCAGGACAGCCGGGGACCGCGAACAACGTCAGTTGTGGCGCATCGCCATCATGGATCGGCTTCGGCGGCGGCGGCTGCGGCGGCGGCAGCGGCCTCGTCCAGCCTTCGATCTGCGGCTTGGCGACCTTCGGCAGCGAGGCGAGGCTGGCGTAGAGCGCATCGGAGCCGGTCGCCAGAGCGACGCGAAACCCGATGAAGACGAAGAGCAGGATGACGGCGGCGGCGAGCCCGGTCACCCATAGCGGAATATAGTCGGTCAACGGCCGGTGCGGCGCCGCGATGCCGCGCCAGTGCGGCGACAGCT
>DASXIW010000033.1:0-17761 GCA_036497785.1 Acetobacteraceae bacterium
TCAAGAACGGCGTGAGCGCTGCAAAACGGGCTTTGATGCTGGCCGTGTCAATCACCCAACAAGGCTAGTACGAACCGCAGACCGATTCCTACCCAATGATTCGGTTGTTCCGGCTCAGAACCTAAGTGCAAGACGTCGATGGAGTCTGTCAGCGACCACGCTCGCCTGGCGCGATCCCGCGAGATCGGGCCGCGTCTGCGGCCAATCCGCCGCGGCGCCGGCCGGCTGGCGGGGATATAGTGCCTGACAGCGACGCTGGCGGTCGCGGGCTGCTCGCCCCGGGCACGATCTGCCGCCGCCGCCCCAGATCGCCACGGAGCTGAAGCAGAAGCATCTGCTTCGGGCGCCCAGTGTTGCTGTCGAAGTGACCGAGTCCGACCGGTCTTGGTGCTGGGGGGAATGGCGCGGACAGTACGCCTACCAGCCCGGCGCGAAGCTGCTGCCGGGCAATATCGTCACGGTGCATCAGCGGTATTTCTGACGACCGTTGCGCGCGGCCCCTCAGGGCGTGGTGGTGGCGGCGCGGCGATTTGACGAGAATTCGCTGTAGCCCGCGAGCGCGGCCTGCGCATCGGTCGCGCTGAGCTCCTCGCGCAGCATCTTGTCCGCCTCGGCCGAACGCCCTGCGAGCTCCAGAGCAAGCGCGAAATTGTCACGGGTGCGGCGATCGTTTGTGCCGTCATTGGCAACTTGGCCGATCATTGCCGCGCCATTGCTGGCCTGGCCTGACATCGCCAGCGACAGGCCAAGATTTTCACGGGCGGAGTCGAGGTCGGGCGCGATCTCCAGCGCCCTGCGATAGGCGATCTGCGCCTCAGCGTGATGCGCCTGCATGTCGCGCGCGACGCCGAGATTGTTCAGCGCGTCGGTATTGTGCGGGTCGTGCGAGAGATAGGCGACGTACAGCTTCTCCGCCTCCGCCGGGTTGGAGGCGAGCACCGCCTTGGCGAGACCGAGCTGGGCAGTGCGGTTGCCCGGATCGAGGGTCAACACATGGCGACATCGGCAAGCAGTTGCGCCGCGTCGCGGGCCGGAGATTTGCGGCTGCTGGTCTTCGCGGCACCGATGCGGCCGGCTTGGATCTGGCCGATCCGCGTGTTCAAGTGCTGCTGGCGGGACATCTGCTGCAACATGATCGCGCCGTCGATGAGCATCAGCACCGAGGCCAACACCGCGAGGCGCAACAACAGCTCGTGGTTCATGAAAGAAATCCCGTCATGCCAGGCTTTTCACGATGATGGTGCGCATGATGAACGCGCCCACGCCGAGTGAGGTGATGCCGACGACGCGCTCAACCTCGTCGCCACGACCGGAGACGACGATGATGCCGCAATTCCGTTGGGCGGCGAGCCAGGAGATGAGGGAGACGCCATTCAGACGGTGACGAGACAATTTGATGTCCCAGTCGTGTTGCCGATCATAGTGACTGTGCCATTCGGCATATAGATCGCACCAGCCAGATTCTGGGTAGAGTTGCCGTGGAACGTTGCGCTCCCAGACGAAGAGCTAAACAGGAGTCCTGCCGTCGTACCGCTGCTAGGCGCGGTCAGGTTAAGGGTTGAGCTGCCATTAACCGTCAGACTGCCGGACATGATGAAAGTCACCCCTGCTCCGTTCACGGTGCCATTTCCTTGGAAGCTAATGTTGCCGGCCACGTAATATGTGCCCGGGCTCAGAGTATAGGTTCCTGAACCGAAACTCAGAGAGCTATATGCCGTGCCAGACGACGCCGGCCCAAAGCCGTTGGAGTTTGGCTGGGAAGTAGTCGCAGAGCTAACGCTCAACTGGCTTCCGTATTTTGCGGCCCAAGGGTCCGGTATCTGCGGCAGAGATGACAATGGCTGATCACAAGAAGTCTGTCCCGAGTAGATCTGGTCATAACTTCCGCCGATCGTCCCACTCGCCGCTATGCTTGGAACTCCAACTTGCGGCTTTCTGTTGAACTGAACGGAAGCATCGGACCGAAGATCGCAGCCAGACATTGCGATATCCGTGTTTTTACCACCGCTGACCGTCAAATCATCGGTCGTGGTAATGCCGTCGGAAAAGCCATTCAGCGCCAGAACGCACGACGTTGAGCCGTTGGTGCGGGGCGTGACTTGCGCCACGTCGGTAGCAGTGACCGTTTGCATGGACGCGGACAGGAATATCCTCGTAAATATGAGTGGGACGGCTCGCTGCATCGTAACTGTGACGTTGGCCGGGCTGCTGAAGGTAATCGTGGCGGAATAGTTCCCGTAGCTGTCAGTCAGTGTCGTCTTACCATCACCGGTGCGCACGCCTACCGGTAGCCCATTCAGTTGGGCGACGTTGGCAGCTGCGGTGAGAGCAGAGGAAGCTGTTGCAGTAGATGCGTATTTCGCGGCGCCAGCCGCGGCAGAGGCATCGGCAGCCCTCTGCAATTCGGCGCGGATGGTCGCCCAGTAGCTGACGTCGATGCCAAGTCCCATTACCCCAACCAGGATCGGCAGCGTCAGCGCGGTCATGAGCGCGAATGCCCCACACTGGTCCCTCGCGAACCGGGAACACAGTATCCTAAGAGCATGGAAATATTTTCGTTTTCTCATAAGTACGGTAACTGTCGAAAACTAGTAAAACCACGCAACGACGCCTGAGCAGGCGCGGAGCTGATGGGGTGGGATCGCGAGGCGGGTGACAGTCCGGCCATCACGGCCAGGACCAGCGCCGCCATCACGCTCACACTCGCCCGGCGATTGCACAGAACCGGGCAATTGCGCCGGAAGGAACGCACGCGATGGGTGATGTGCCAGTTGACCACGGAAGCCCCCGACCGGAAAAGCATCGCCATCGCGGAACAGATGGCACCGGCCCCACGGCCTAACGGCGGTGCGTTAAGTTGATGTTAGGCGCTGCGTCTCGCGCACGTCACATCCGCCCCTCTGGATTTGCCGGGCTGTGCCGCCCATCTGGCGGCGTTGTACCTTCCATTCGAGAGGGCTTTGCATGACCGCCGATCTGTTCCAACCCGTACGCCTCGGGCCGCTTATGCTGCCCAACCGCGTCGTCATGGCGCCCCTTACCCGCAGCCGCGCCGGCGCGGGCGACGTGCCCAGCCCGCTCGCCGCCACCTATTACGCCCAGCGCGCCGGCGCCGGGCTGATCATCAGCGAGGCGACGCAGATCACCCAGCAGGGCAAGGGCTATGCCTGGACCCCGGGCATCGAGACCCCGGCCCAACTGGCTGGCTGGCGTGTGGTGGCGGACGCTCTGCATGCGGCGGGCGGGCGGATCTTCATGCAGCTATGGCATGTCGGGCGGATCTCCCACCCCTCCCTGCAACCCGGCGGCGGGCTGCCCGTGGCGCCCTCGGCCGTACGGCCGGAAGGCAATGCGTTCACGGAGACTGGCTTCCAACACCTCCAGACGCCTCGGGCCCTGGAGACGGACGAGATCCCGGGCATTGTCGAGGATTACCGCCGCGCCGCGCGCAACGCGCAGGAGGCCGGTTTCGACGGCGTGGAGATCCATGCCGCGAATGGCTATCTGATCGACCAGTTCCTGCGCGACAAGACCAACAAGCGTACCGACCGCTATGGCGGCAGCATCGAGAACCGCACCCGCTTCCTGCTGGAAGTGACCGAGGCTGTGGTGTCCGTGTGGGGCGGCGACCGGGTGGGCGTGCGTATCGCCCCGATCAGCCCGTTCAACGACATCGCGGATAGCAACCCGCAGGCCCTGTTCACCCATGTCGCGGAAAGCCTCAACCGGTTCGGGCTGGCCTATCTGCATGTGGTTGAAGGCGCGACGGGCGGCCAGCGCGAGATGGAGGGCGGGTTCGATCTGCAAGGGCTGCGCCGGGCGTTCAAGGGGCTGTACATGGCCAATAACGGCTATGACCTGGCGCTGGCCCAACAGGCGCTGCGCGATGGCCGGGCCGACCTGATCGCGTTCGGCCGCCCGTTCATTGCCAATCCCGACTTGGTGGAGCGGCTGCGCATCGGCGCGAAGCTGACCGATATCGATCCCAAAACGCTGTATGGCGGGGATGGGCGCGGTTATATCGACTACCACGCCTTGAAGCCGGTCGCCGCCGCCGACTAACGGGCGCCGCCAGCCTTCGATGTGTTCCAGCCTTCGTTCTGTTTGCGAGACCAGGACGATCGCGCATGTATGATCCCAGGGGTCGTTGACCTGAGGGAACGACGTGCGCATCGCCTTGGCCTTCGCGGCGCTACTGGCGTTGGCTTGCGGCATTGCCCTGAATACCGGGGTGCTGCCTTCCCGGATCGTAGCTGAGCAATACGCGGCGGTCCGGCAGCTTATTGCGCCGGCCGCGCCCGCATCGGCCGCCAGCGCGCCGGTCCCCGTCGTCGTCGCTGCCGTGTGCCTCGAGGACGTGCCGATCTTCCTGTCCCACATCGGCACGGTGCAGGCCTACAACGCCGTCAATGTGAAGACGCAGGTCGATGGCACCAGCACGCAGATCCTGTTCACCGGGCAGGTGCATGTGCCGGTGTTGGCCTATGGCGCGGACGACACGACCAAGCTGGATGAGGGGACGATCGATCTGGTGGACAACACGGTGGACCAGACCACCGGGACCATCAAGCTGAAGGCCAGCTTCCCCAACAAGGATATCCGCCTGTGGCCGGGCGATTTCGTGAACGGGCGGCTGATCGTGGACACCAGGCGCGGCGCCACGACGATACCGGAAACGGCACTGCGGCCCGGGCCGAACGGCGATTTCGTCTGGATCGTGCGGCCGGACAAGACGGCCGAATTCCGCGCCGTGGGCGCGGGGCAGGCCGCGGACGGGCGGGTGCTGATCGCGGCCGGCGTGAAGCGCGACGAGCTGGTGGTGACCGAAGGGCAGTTCCGCCTGGTCAATGACGCGCATGTGGAGATTACCCGCACCGAGCCCGCGCCGCCGCGCCCGGTGGCCGCCAGCTCGGGCTGACGCGCCATGTCCGCCCCTATCATCCTGCGTCCGATCGCGACGACGCTGATGATCGTGGCGATCGTGCTCATGGGCCTCATCGGCTATCGCCTGCTGCCGGTGGCCGCCCTGCCTACCGTCGATTTCCCTACCATCCAGGTCACGACCTCCTATCCCGGCGCCTCGCCCGAGGTGATCGAAACGGCGATCACGGCGCCGCTGGAGCATTATTTCGGGCAGCCCCCAGGCCTGACCGCGATGAGCTCCACCAGTTCCTTCGCCAGCAGCCAGATAACGCTGCAATTCGACCTGTAGCGGAAGATCGACGCGGCGGCGCGGGATGTGCAGGCGGCGATCAACGCGGCCTCGGGCTGGATCCCGGTGGGGCTGCTGCCCGGCCCGCCCACCTATCACGAGGTGAACCCCGCCGACACGCCGGTGCTGATCCTGGCCCTCACCTCCGACACGCTGCCGCTGCATGAAGTTGACGATTACGCCCAGACGGTGATCGTGCAGAAGCTCTCGCAAGTCTCCGGCGTGGGCGCGGTGGCGATCGAGGGCGGGCAGACCCGCGCGGTGCGGCTGCAGGCCAATCCGGCGCTGCTCGCGGGCCTCGGCCTGTCGCTGGAGGATGTACGCCGCGCCGTGACGGCGGCGACGACGGACGCGCCGAAAGGGGGGCTGGACGGTGCGCAGCAGGCCATTGCCGTCGGCGCCAACGACCAGCTATTCACCGCCGCCGGCTATCAGAACGTGGTGGTCGCATATCGCGACGGCGCGCCGGTGCTGCTGCGCGATATCGGCCACGCCATCGACGCTTCCGAGAATGCCGAGCTGGCCGGCTGGCACAACGGCGCGCCGGCCGTGATTCTCGACATACAGCGCCAGCCCGGCGCCAACACCATCGCGGTGGTGGATGCGGTGCGTGCGCTGCTGCCCAAGCTCGGCGCCTCGTTGGCGCCTGCGCTGAAGATATCGGTGGTGACCGACCGCACCGTGACCATCCGGGCCGCCATCGCCGATGTGCAGTTCACCCTGGTGCTGACCCTGGCACTGATGGTGCTGGTGATCTTCCTGTTCCTGCGCAAGCTGTGGGCGACGGTCATCCCCAGCGTCACGCTGCCGGTCTCGCTGGTGGCAACCTTCGCCGGCATGGCGCTGTTCGGGTTCAGCCTCGATAACCTGTCGCTGATGGCGCTCACCGTCGCCTCCGGCTTCGTGGTGGACGACGCCATTGTGATGATCGAGAACATCGTCCGCTACATCGAACGCGGCGAGCCGCCCTTGCAGGCGGCACTGAAAGGCGGGCGGCAGATCGGCTTCACCGTGGTCTCGCTCACCGTGCCGCTGGTGGCGGTGTTCCTCCCGCTGCTGCTGATGGGCGGGATCGTCGGGCGGCTGTTCCGCGAATTCGCCATCACCCTCTCGGTCGCCGTGGTGATTTCCGGCTTCGTCTCGCTCACGCTCACGCCAATGAAGTGCGCGCGCCTGCTGGCCGGCGCCTATGCTCGGGGGCTCGATTTCGTGCTGCGGCACAGGCCGGCCACGCTGGTGTTCTCGCTGTCTACGCTCGTCGCGACATTCTGGCTTTACGCCACGGTGAACAAGGGCTTCCTGCCGCAGCAGGATACCGGCCTGCTGATCGGCACCACAGACGCGCCGCAGGATATCTCCTTCGCCGCCATTTCCGCCCGCCAGCGCGCCATTGCCGATGCCATCCGGGGCGATCCCGATGTGGTGGCGGTGGACAGCTTCGTCGGCGCCGGCACGGTGAACCCCACGCTCAACAGCGGCCGGCTATCGACATCGGCTCGCCCGATCGCCGCGCGCCCGCGCCCGTGGTGATGGCGCGGCTGCGCGACCGCGTCGCCAGCATCCAGGGGATCGCACTGCATCTGCAACCCGCGCAGGACCTGGCCATAGAAACCCGCGCCTCGCGCACCCAGTATCAATACGTGCTGCAGGATCTGGACGGCGACGAATTGCGGCTATGGAGCGGCCGCATGATCGCGGCCCTGCAACAGGCGCCGGAACTGGCCGACGTGGCGAGCGACCAGCTCGACCAGGGCTTGCAAATGACATCAATGTCGATCGGCAGGCGGCCGCGAGGATGGGCGTCACCATGTCCGCCATCGACCAGACGCTGTACGACGCATTCGGCCAGCGCCAGATCACCACCGTGACCCAGTACCACGTCATCCTGGAAATCGACCCAAAATTCCACGACGATCCCGACGTACTGGGCAAAATCTACGTGACGACGGCAAGCGCCCAATCCTCCACGGGCGGGGATGTCGCAAACGGCGTGGGCGCCGGCTTCCATCAGGCCTCTCCCGCCATTCCGCTTTCCGCCTTCGCGCATATCGGGCATGGCATGGCGCCGCTGGCCATCACCCATCGAGGCCTGTTCCCCGCCACCACCATCTCGTTCAACCTCGCCGATGGTGTGTCGTTGGGCGAGGCCGTCGCCTTGCTGCATCGGGTGGAACGCGGACTGGGGCTGCCCGAGGCGGTGGCGATCAGCCTCGCGGGGGCCGCGGCCGAATTCGCAACATTGCCCGATAGCGAAAGCGATCGTGACCGTCTACATCGCGCTGGGCGTGCTGTACGAAAGCTTCATCCACCCCATCACCATATTGTCCACCCTGCCCTCCGCCGGCGTGGGCGCGTTGCTGGCGCTGATGATCTGCGGGCAGGATCTCGATCTGAACGCGCTGATCGGCATCGTGCTGCTGATGGGCGTCGTCTAGAAAAACGCCATCATGATGGTGGATTTCGCGCTGGAGGCCGAATGCGAGCGGGGCGAGACGCCGCTTGTCGCGATCCGGCAGGCCTGCATCCTGCGCTTTCGCCCCATCATGATGGCCGCCCTGTTCGGCGTGCTGCCGCTGGCGCTGGGGGCGGATACCGGGTCGGAATTACGCCGGCCCATGGGCATTGCCATTGTCGGCGGGCTGCTCGTCTCGCAATTCCTCACGCTTTACACCACACCGGTGATCTATCTCGCCTTCGACTGGATCGGCCACCGCAGGTGGCGCGCGCCCACGAAACAACCGGCGCGCGGCACCGAGGCCGCCCTGCCATGACCCTGTCCGGCCCCTTCATCCGGCGGCCGGTGGCGACCCTGCTGCTCTCGCTCGGCGTGCTGCTGCTGGGCGTCGTGGCCTCTACCATGCTGCCCATCGCCGCCCTGCCGAATGTGGACCGGCCCACCATTGGCGTCTATGCCACCCTGCCCGGCGCGAGTGCCGACACCGTCGCCTCCTTCGTGGCGCAGCCGCTGGAACGCCAGTTGGGCACCATTCCCGGCATCGTGGAGATGTTTTCGTAAAGCGGCACGGGCGGCACCCAGATCACCATCCAGTTCAGCCTGGACAAGGACACCGATTCCGCCGCCGGGGCGGTGCAGGCGGCGATCAACGCGGCCGGGCCGAACCTGCCTAAAGACCTGCCGCAGCCGCCTGTTTACTGGAAGGCAAATCCCTCCGGCTTCGCCCTGAGCGCGCTGGCCATGACCTCCGATATCGTCGCCCCCAGCGATCTGTACGACTATGCCGATAGCGTCGTCGCCGAGAAGATCTCCCAGCTTGCGGGGGTGGCGCGGGTCACGGTATCCGGGGCGGAACGCAGCGCCGTGCGCATCCAGGTGCAGCCCCGCCAACTCGCCAACATGAAGCTCTCGCTGGAGGATCTGCGTGAGGCGATCAAGGACGCGACACAGAATCTGCCCAAGGCTCGTTTGCCTCGGGCGATGTCAGCTACGCCATCGCCGCCAACGACCAACTGGTCAAGACAGCGGATTACGCGGATATCGTGGTGGCCTATCGCGGCGGGGCGGCGGCGCGGCTGCGCGATGTGGCCAATGTCACGGACAGCGTCATCGACGACAAGCTGGCGGGCTGGGTGGGCAACCGGCGCGCCGTGGTGATCTATGTCTACAAGCAGCTCGACGCCAATGTGGTGCAGACCGTGGATGCGGTGAAGGCGATGATGCCGGATCTGCAACGCTGGCTGCCGCCATCGGTGAAAGTCAGCGTGGTTTACGACCGCACCACCCTGATCCGCACCCCCATCGCCGATGTGCAGAAAACCGTCGCCATCGCCATCGTGCTGGTGGTGCTGGTGGTGGGCCTGTTCCTGCGGCGATTCTGGGCGACGGCGATCCCGGTCTTCACCATTCCCGTGGCCCTGGCTGCCACTTTGGTGGCGATGGCGGCCGCCGGCTACAGCCTGGACAATCTGTCGCTGATGGCGATCACCATCGCCATCGGCTTCATCGTGGACGACGCGGTGATCATCGTGGAAAACGTGATTCGCCGCATGGACGAAGGCGCGGGACCGACCCAGGCCGCACTCGACTGCGCCCGACAGATGGGCTTCACCATCGTGGCAATCACCGGGGCGTTGATCGCGGCCCTGCTGCCCGTGCTGCTGATGCCCATATTGTCGGGCGCTATTTCCGCGAATTCGGCGTGACGCTGGCCGCCGCCATCGCAGCGTCGGCCATCGTGTCGCTCACGCTCACGCCTATGCTGTGCACCCGCCTGCTCGCCTTGGGCGGCCGACGTCACGGCGGGGGCGCGGATGGGTGGCCGTTGCGCGCCTATTTGCACAGCCTTGACTGGTCGCTGCGCCACCCCGCGCTGATCGTCTCTACGCTGTTGATCGTCGCCGCCGCGTCCGCGGGGCTGTATGTGCTGCTGCCCAAGGGCTTCATGCCGACACAGGATACCGGCATTCTGCAAGTGCGCGTCACCATCGCCAACATCTCCTTCGCCGCCATGGAATAATTGCAGACCGACTCCGTGGCCGCCGTGCTGAACGACAAGGCGGTAGCGGGCCTCACCTCCTATATCGGCACCGATAACGGAACGGCGCTGAGCGTCGGCTTCATGCAGGTGAACCTCAAGCCGCTGGACCAGCGCCCGCCCATCGGCCAGGTGATCGGGCGGCTGCGCGGCGAACTCGCCAAGGTGGAGGGCATTCGCGTCTTCTTCACGCCCTATCAGGATCTCAATGTCGGCGCGCAGAGCTCCTCCTCCCGCTCCTCCTCCCGCTACCAATACACGCTCAGCGGCAGCAATCCGGCGGAGGTAGAACGCTGGGCAGAAATCATGCACCGGCGCATCGTGCGCATGGCCGACATCACCGATGTGATCGGCAGCGATGAGACCAGCGGGTTGCAGGCCGGCATGGAGATCGACCGGACCCGCGCGGCCTCGTTGGGCATCACGCCCACGGCCATCGACAACACGCTGTATGACGCCTTCGGCCAGCGCCAGATTCTCACCATCTATTTGCCTTCCAACTATTCCCGCGTGATCCTGGAGGTCGATCCGGCCGCCCAGGGCGATCCCTCCGTGTTCGACCAGGTCTATGTGCCGGGCGCGAAAGGCCAGGTGCCGCTGACCACGCTGATGCGCCCGCGCCGCGCCCATGCGGCGATGTGGATTCGCCACGACGACCAGTTTTCCGCCAGCACCATTTCCTTCGACATGAAGCCCGGCAAATTTATCGGCGACGGCATCGCCGCCATTCGCGCGGCCGAGGCCACGGTGCATCTGCCGGACGACATCAAGGCGGAATTCAAGGGCGAGGCCGGCGAGGCGAACAAATCCGGCAACCAACAGATGCTGTTCCTGGGCGCGATCTTCGCCGTGTATGTGGTACTGGGCATATTGTACGAAAGCTACGCCCACCCCTTCACCATCCTGTCCACCCTGCCCTCCGCTTTGTTCGGCGCGCTGCGCGGGACGGGATCCGAATTCACCCTGATCTCGGCAATTGCCTGCGTGCTGCTGGTCGGCATGGTGATGAAGAACGCCATCATGATGGTGGTTTTCGCGCTGGACGCGCAGCGGCGCGAGGGGATCGGCGCCACGCCGCCCGGCTGCGGGTTCGCCCGATCGTCATGACCACGCTGGTGGCGATGTTCAGCGCCATTCCGCTCGCCATCGGCCTGGGCCCGGGCCATGAGCTGCGCCAGCTGCTTGGCATCGTCAGCGTCGGCGGCCTCGCCCCATCCCAGGTACTGACGCTGTACACCACCCCGGTGATATTCCTGCTCGTCGCCAGACTGGCGGCACGGCGCCGCCACGGGCGCGAACCAATCCCGACCTGATTTGTTGTACCCCCAGGGGAAATACCATGGCACTGCTGCGGCAATGCTGGACGATGGGGAAAGACACGGTGGTGGCGTTCGTCGATGACGGCGCGCTGAGCCGGGGTGCCTCAATCGCGTTCTACACGGTCATCTCCATCGCCCCAGTACTGTTCATCGTGATCGCCATCGCCGGCCTGGTGTTCGGCGATGACGCCGCCCAGGGCGCGATTGTGCATCAGCTAAGCGGGTTGATGGGACGCGAAAGCGCGGAATTGCTGCAAAACGCCATTAAGAGCGCGTCGGGAACCCGGTCAAGCGTGATTGCCACCATCATCGGCGTGGTGGTGCTGCTGGTCGCGGCATCGGGCATGTTCGGAGAGATACAGACGGCGCTGAACGCAATCTGGAAGGCCCAGCCCCAGGGCACCACCGTCTCCCGCCTGATCCGCTCGCGCGTCGTCAGCCTCGGCCTGGTGGTCGCACTGGGGTTTCTGCTGCTGTTGTCACTGGCGACCAGCACCGTGCTCGCCGCGCTGCGCGGCTATGCCGACGAATTCCTGCCGTTCAGCACGCAGATTCTCGAAGTCGTGAATTTCTTCATCTCGTTCGCGCTGGTCGCGGGACTGTTCGCCGCGATCTACAAGATGCTGCCGGATTGCGACCTCGACTGGCACGATGCGGCGGTGGGCGCGCTGGTGACGGCGCTGCTGTTCACCATCGGCAAATACATGATCGGCCTGTATGTCGGCAGCAGCGTGGTGGCCTCCGCCTACGGCGCGGCGGGGGCACTGATCGTGATCCTGCTATGGATTTATTATTCCGCCCAAATCTTCCTGCTGGGGGCCGAGTTCACCAAGGTTTACGCCGATTATCGCGGCCGGCGCAAAGCCCGGGCGCGCAATCCCGCCGAGGTGGCGTAGCGCCCCCACCCCGGCAGGGTACCCTACAAAATCGCCGAATGGACGAAATTGCTGACCACATCCAGCCGCAGGCTGTGCCACGGATCGGGAATGCGGCAATTGGTCAGATAGGCGAAGGACACACCGGATTCCGGATCGCCCCAACAATAGGAACTGCCGACACCGCCATGCCCGAATGTGGTGGGCGAGGCGAAGCTGCCCAGCCCGCGCACCGTCTCCGTGGTGCCGCGCAGATGCGGGCCGATGCCGCGATGCATGGGCATACCCATGTACCCGTCCACCATGTCGCCGGTCCAGTTGCGGATGGCATAGCCGAGCGTGCGCGGCCCCAATAGGCGCGTGCCACCCAGTTCGCCGCCCTGCAGCATCATCTGATACAGCGAGACCATCGCCCGCGCCGTCGCGTAGCCGCCGGCACCGGGCACGCCGGCCTTTTTCCAGGCCAGGGAATTATTATCGGCGATCGGCTTCACCCCAGCCCCATCCGGCTCGTGCATATCCGCCGTCCGCGCCATCGCCGGATCGGGCAGGCCCACCATCAGCTCGTTCTGCAAGCCCAGCGGGTCAATCACCGTCTCGTGGATCACCCGGCGATAATCCTGTCCGGTCAGCGCCTCGATCAGCACCGCGGCGGTCCAATGCGCCGAGGTGCCGTGATAAACAAGCCGCGAGCCCGGCGTCCATTCCAGGCTGAAATCGCACACCGTCTCGGCCAGCAGCTTGTGATCCTCCCACGCCGCCGGCGGCACGATGGCGCCGGGGAAGCCGCCGCGATGGGTCATTACCTGCAAGATCGTCACATCGCCCTTGCCGTTACGGGCGAAGGCCGGCACATGCGCCGCCACCCGGTCCGTGAAGCGGAAATACCCACGCTCGGCCAGCACCCACAGGCAGGCGGCCGTCACCACCTTGGTGTTGGAATAGAGCAGCCATAGCGTGTCCTCGCTGGCCGGGCGATCCAGCGTGGCGTTGCCGAAGCTACGGAACGCCGCCAGCTTGCCGTGCCGCGCAATGGCGAATTGCGCGCCGGGATAACGCCCTTCCACAATATGCCCCTCGATCAGCGTGCTCAGCCGCTCGATCTGTTCGGGCCGCAATCCGGTGGATTTCAAATCGGTGACGGGCATCGAAAATGCGGCCATGGAAAATCCTCCCCAGGGAATGAACCCAGGATCGGCCGGATCGCCCGAGCCGGCAAGATGCCCGGCGTCTTGCGGCGGCGGCAAAGTTGCGCCAGCCTCAGGGCGGACACGGCGGATAAAAAAGGCAACACATGCATATTCTCGTCACCGGCGCCGCCGGGATGATTGGCCGCAAGCTAGTGAACCGCATGGTGGCGGAAGGCGCGATCGGCACGCACCCCCTCACCGCCCTCACCTTGACCGATATCGTGGCCCCGCTTCCCCCCGCCGGCTTCACCGGCCGCGTCGTCACGCGCGAGGCCGACCTGTCCGTGCCCGGCGAGGCGGAACACTGCCTCGCCGGCCGCCCGGACATCATCGTCCACCTCGCCGCCATCGTCTCCGGCGAGGCCGAGGCCGATCTAGAAAAAGGCTATCGCGTCAATCTCGACGGCACCCGCCTGCTGTTCGACGCCATTCGCCGCATCGGCGACGGCTATAAGCCGCGCGTCGTGTTCACCTCATCGGTGGCCGCCTATGGCCCGCCCTTCCCCGCTTTGGTGCCGGACGATTTCCGCACCACGCCCACCACCAGCTACGGCGCGCAGAAGGTGATGGGCGAGGCCCTGCTGAGCGACTATTCCCGCCGCGGCCTGATGGACGGCATCGCCATCCGCCTGCCCACCATCTGCATCCGCCCCGGCAAACCCAACAAGGCTGCCTCCGGCTTCTTCTCCGGCATATTGCGCGAGCCGCTGATCGGGCAGGAAGCCATCCTGCCCGTCGGCGAGGAAGTGCGCTGCTGGGTCGCCAGCCCCCGCGCCGCCGTGGGCTTCCTGATGCACGCCGCCACCGCCGACCTCGCCCCGCTCGGCGCGCGGCGCGCGCTGATGATGCCCGGCCTGTCCGTCGCCGTGGGCGAACAAATCGCCGCCCTGCGCCGCGCCGCCGGTGAGAACGCCGTGAAGCTCATCCGCCGCGAACCCAACCCAACCATCGCCGCCATCGTTTCCGGCTGGGCAGTCGCCTTCGATCCGCAACGCGCTTTGGCCCTCGGCTTCCGGGCCGAAAGCTCGTTTGATGAGATCGTGCGGGTGCATGTCGAGGACGAGCTTGGGGGGAACGTCGGGCAAGGAAGGGGGGGGCAGGGCTCTGCCCTGGACCCGCTCAAGGCAGAGCCTTGAGAATCCATTACTGTCTTGGTCGGATCGATGTGCCTCAGGTGAAAACCACGGGATCTCGACGAAGAGAGCGGCAAAGCCCCAAAAAAATGTCGAAAACGAAACGATGATGGCCTGCGGCGCTAGAAAGTATAGGATTTTCAAGGCCCCGCCTTGAACGGGTCCAGGCCGGAGATGCCCAAGGTTCCATCGGCACCCTTCGCCGATGGAATGGCGCCGGAGGGAGAGCCGTGGCCTTCCGTCGCCTGAAGCGCCGTAGCCACCCGGTCGAACACCATTTCCGGCGTGATCGACACCATGCAGGCATGTTCGTTCACGCAATCGGCGATCGCGTCCGAGTGGCATGGCGAGCAGGCCATATCGAAGGTGATGGTGGTTACGTCGCGGCCGCGCGGGGCCCATTCTTCCACCACATGGCTGCCTGAGAACAGCACCAGCACTTTCGCGGCGCACGCCGCGGCGTAATGCGCGATACCGGAATTATTGGCGATCACCAGCGCGCTTTGCGCGAACAGCGTGGGCAAGGTTCCCCAGGGTGTCACGCCGGCCAGGTTGATCACGCCCGGATCGTTGTCGCAGGCGAAGACGATTTCGTTCAACGCAACGTGTTGCTCGGCCGAGCCGAGCAGCGCGACGGGGCGGCCCAGCCTCTCGCGGATCATCCGCGCGAGCCTCGCGTAGCTGTCCAGGGGCCAGTCGCGCATGGAGGAATTGCTGAGCGGCGCGAGGCAGACCAGCCCCGTCGTGCCGCCGCCCGCCTGGAGCAATGCCAGCGCCGACGCTGCCAGCGGCAGCGCGGAGCGGAGCGCTGCGGGATAATCGGTGCCCACCACCCGCTCGTGCATCAGATGTTCCAGCAGCGAGAGTTGCTCGCCCATATGCAGCCGCGTCGCCCGATCCCGCTCCGAGCGGCCATGGCTGGTGCAGGTCACGGTAACGCCCAGGAAGTAGAACGATCCCTCATAGTGCTTGCCGATTGTCCGGGTCCGGAATTCGAGCAGACCGGCCTCGTCGGTATTGGCGAAATGGATGGTCAACCGGCCGACCTGCAGAGCGTCGCGAGTGTTCCGATCGAGGGTCGCCACCGCAAGGCGCTCAGGGGATCGCGCGATATCGAACTCGATGGCGGATGCCACCGGCTGGTCGTCCAGCGCTTTCGCCACGAAGTGAAAGGTGACGTCGTATTCGCCTTCCGGCAGGGCGATGTACGGCCCCCAGAAGACGAAATTATCCGTCTCGCTGAAATCGGTAACCATATAGAACGGCACCTCGGCCGGCGAGCGACCCAAGAACTTGCTGGCGGGCAGCACGGGGTTGCGCCGCGCTTGCCGGTCCCATACCGGATCGGTCGCGGCGGGCAATGGCAGAGCGATATCCAGATAGGGCGCGGTGGCCACGGACCCCAGGCCGCAGCGTATCGCCGCATCCACGTGCTGTAACAGGAAGCGCGTATCATCGGGCACCCGCATATCGATCGCCACGTCGTAGCGGCCGGCGACGATGCGCTTGAACACGTCGATCGGCGTGTGCGGCTCGCCGTCCCAGACCCCTAAGTTCCGCGGAAAGAAGTCATAGGTCTCGATCCGGTCGAAAACGCCGATTTCACTGGCGGAAATCCGGTTCCAGGAGCCGCAGATCAGGGTGATCTCGGCATCCGGAAAGTCGGCGCGCAGCGCGCGCAGAGCCGGCATGCCAATCAGGAAGTCGCCGAGATGATCCAGCTTCAGCACCAATATGCGCCGGCGCTCTTCCATCGCGGCGGGGCGTTGCAGCGCGCGCAGGGCCCCCTTCGCGGCCGCCAGCGGGTCTTCGGCCGGCGGCATCAGCCCGTCGCCGGGCGCGGCCAGGCGCCAGCCGGGCCGGGCGATCTTCTCGACGACGAGTTCGATTTCGTAACAGCCACCGGCATGCCTGTCCGGCCCGATCGAATAATCGTAACCGAGGTCATTATCGATCATGTGGCGGATGCGATAGCTGTTGGGTTCAAGCGAATCCTGCAACTCGGCCAGCAGCGAGGCCGGGGTATAGAACCGCTTATGGTCCGCGTTGAAGCGCGAGGGCAGCGTGACCCGCTTTTCGTACAGAAAAGCGTGCGGCACCGCGATCACCAGAAAGCCGCCCACCCGCAGCACCCTGAACCAGTCGCGGAAGGCATTCTTGAAATCGGGGATGTGTTCCAGGCAGTGGCTGGCGAAGACGGCGTCTTGGCTGCCTTCTGCAAACGGCAGGGTGCGGCCGTCATAGCCGGGATAGTCCAGTTCTATCCCGATGGCCTGCGGCACCACGGGCACGACATCTTCGATATAGCCCCTGTAGCCGATATCCATAATGGCCGGGCCGAACAGATATTTGTCGATGAAGCCGCTATCCAGTCTAAGCGCCAGGGTCTTGCTGGCTTCCTCGCCGATACGGCGCTGTTTCATCGCCCGCCGCGCACCGCCCTGGAACAAGCCGCCAAGCCGTACGGATGGAGCCATTATTCCCCCCAATTTCCGCGGTTACCGAAACGGTGAACGCCCCGGTGGCCCACAAGTTGCCCGGGCCGGCGGGGGGAAGGCGCGAGGCGCTATTCCCGCCCGGCCACCATCACGCTGACGGCGGCGGCAAGCGCGGCCGCGCGGAAGGGTTTGCGCAACACGCGAAATCCCTCATCGCCCAGGGGAGGCTCTACCCGGCCACTGGTCAGAAGGCAGCGCAGACCGGGTCGGGCCACCAAGGCGCGGATGATCAGTTCGCGGCCGGACAGGCGGGGCATCGAATCATCGGTCACAAGCCCGTCGAAATGTCCGTCCTCGTCCAACAGGGCCAGGGCGGCCATGCCGTCGTTGGCCGTCACCACCACGAATCCCGCGGCGGTCAGCACATCCGCGGACAGCTCCAGCACCGCGGGATCATCGTCCACCAGCAGGATGCGCGGCTCGCCGGGCATGCATTATGCCTCGCGATATGAGAGCAGCATGAAGCCGATCAGCACGAAGCATACTGGCCAAATCCAGCCGGCGACACGGTTCCCCGGCGGATTAAGCCGCAATTCCCCCCAACGAGACCACCCGGCAGCGATACCGGCAAGTGCCAGCGGCGTGTGGGTCAGCTCGATTAGCAGCTGATCCTTCACATTGGCGATGGCGTGGCTGTGCGTCAGCAGCGCCGCGCCGGCAATCGCCGTGACCAGGGGGAAAACCAGCGCCGCATTGCGGTTCCGCCAGCCTCCGGAGCGCACCCGCCATTCGAACAGGCCGAACACCACTAGCAGCAGCACGAAGAAGCGGTGTTGCAGCACCTCGATGTCGCGCAGGCTGTCAATGATGGAAATTTCGCCCAGCGGCCAGACCTCCGGGTCCGAGCGCAGGAACAGGAACACCGCCAGCAGCAGAAACAGCAGCGGCCAATGCCGTGCCCAGTGCTGCCCGGCCTGGTTCAGCAGGGCCAACACGCCGATGAGCAGCACAAACACGCCGGACCAGTGATGGTTGTATTCGGACCACGCGATATCGGCCGCGTTGCGGTCCGGCAATTCGCCGGAACCGGGCACGAAGGCG
>DASXIW010000034.1:0-7742 GCA_036497785.1 Acetobacteraceae bacterium
TGCGCTGTGCGGCCAGCGCCAGCGTCGCCACCGGCGTCGGTCGCAACTGGTCCAGATCGGCGGCGATCGGGTTCAGCAGCCGCATCGCCTCTAGCGCCGCCCCGAAATGCGCCGCATCCGCCGCCGCCATGAAGCTGAACGTCACGCATTCCGCCATCCCGCGCCCGGCCAGCATGCGCCGCGCCAGCGCGGATCGCGCCTGCCTGGGCGTCAGCGTGGCCAGCGGCACCGGCGCCACCGGCGGCATGGAAACCGGCGGCACGCTGTCCAGCCCGCGCAGCCGCAGCACCTCCTCGATCAGATCCGCTTCCGGCTCGATCGCGTCGCGCCCGTCAGACGCCGCCGCCGCCCGCTCGGCCGGCAGCCCCGCATCGGGCTCCAACGCCCCGCTGCCGGCAACATCGTTGCGCCAGGACGGCACATTGACCGTCACCCCCAGATTGCTCCGCGCGGCGACGGTAAATCCCAGCCGCTCCAGCGAACCCACCGTCTCGTCCTGTGCCACATCCACCCCGCCGAAATCGCGCAACCGCGCATAGCGTAGCGTGGCCGTCCGCCGCCACGCCGGCTCCGCCCCGGCCGCCACCACCTCGCTCGCCTCACCCCCGCACAGCTCCTGAATCATCCGCGTCGCCGCCTCGATCGCATCCGGCGGCAGCGCCGGATCAATCCCACGCTCGAAACGCGCCCGCGCATCGCTGGCAATCTGATGGTGCCGCCCGGTCAACGCCACATGCACAGGATCGAACACCGCGCATTCCACGAACACGCTGGTCGTCGCCTCATCGCACCCGGTCGCCGCCCCGCCGATCACCCCGGCCAAAGACTGCACCCCGGCCGCATCCGCAATCACGCAATCCTGCGGCCGCGCCGTGTAATCCTTGCCATTCAACGCCGTGAACGTCTCGCCCGCACCCGGCCGGAACGTCAGCACCCCGCCGCTCACCTTGTCCGCATCAAACACATGCAGCGGCCGGCCCAAATCGATGGTGAAGAAATTCGTCACGTCCACCAGCGTGTTGATCGGCCGCAGCCCGATCGCCGTCAGCCGGTCCTGCAGCCATTTCGGACTAGGCCCGTTCTTCACGCCGCTGATCACCCGACCCAGCACCCAGAAGCACGCCTCCGGCATCTCGATCGCCCAACTCAGCCGGCTCGGCCCCGCCGGCGCCACTTTCTCCGGCGCAAACGGCTTCAGCGTCCCAATCCCCGCCGCCGCCAGATCCCGCGCAACCCCCCGCACCGCCAGCGCATCGCCCCGGTTCGGCGTCACCGCGATATCGATGATTGGATCGCCGAGCCCCGCCCAATCCGCATAGGCCACACCCACCGGCACATCCTCGGGCAGGTCGACAATCCCGTCATGATCATCGCCCAGCCCCATCTCGCGCGTGGACAGCAACATCCCCGCACTCTGCACACCCCTGATCTCGCCCACCTTCAGTGTAATCCCGGTGCCCGGAATAAACGCCCCCGGCGGCGCAAACACCGCCTTCATCCCGGTCCGCGCATTCGGTGCCCCACACACGACAGATACGATCCCGTCACCCGTATCCACCTTGCACGCCCGCAGCCGATCCGCGTTCGGATGCTGCACCGCCTCGATCACATGGGCGATGCGGAACGGCGCCAGCGCGGCGGCCCGATCCTCCACGCCCTCCAGCTCCAATCCGATATTGGTCAGCGTGTCCGTGATGGTCTGCAACGAGGCATCCGTCTCCAGATGCGTCTTCAGCCACGAAAGGGAGAATTTCATCGCTTACACCGAGGCTATGGGGGGCAGGATAAGGCAAGGCCAGGGCTCTGCCCTGGACCCGCAAAGGGGCATTAGCCCCTTTGATCCCATTACTTTTTTGGCTGGGGCGGCTTGCTTTGGTTGAAAGGGAGCGTGGCGAAGCCCTGCAAGCCTTTGCGGCCGTGCGATGCCCGCCATGGAAATGCCTGCGGCGCAAGCAAGGGCGTCGATATCAATCGAAGGCTCCTGCCCCAGCCGCGAGCGTACCTGATTGTCAAGGCTTCGCCTTCGCCGGGTCCAGGGCAGCGCCCTGGCCTTCCTTCCTGCCATACCCCTCAAACCCCCTCATGCAGCATGGCAGGCGCCAGCGGGTTGAACCCGTAATGCCGCAGCCAGCGTATGTCGCTCTCGTAGAACGGCCGCAGGTCCGGGATGCCGTGCTTGAGCATCGTCACCCGTTCGATCCCCATTCCGAACGCGAAGCCTTGCCATTCCCGGGGATCGATGCCGCAATTGGCCAGCACTTTGGCGTGCACCATCCCGCTGCCCAGGATTTCCAGCCAGTCCCCGCCGCCGCCCAACTCACCGGTGCGCCGGTTCCAGCCGATATCCACTTCCATGCTCGGCTCGGTGAACGGGAAGTAGGAGGAACGGAAGCGCACCGGCAGGTTGGAAATGCCGAAGAACGCCCGCAGGAAGTCGATCAGGCAGCCTTTCAGGTGCCCCAGCGTCAGGTTCCGGTCCAGCGCCAGCCCCTCCACCTGGTGGAACATCGGGCTATGCGTCGCGTCATGGTCGGCGCGATAGGTGCGGCCGGGCACGATCACCCGGAACGGCGGCTCCTGGGAGAGCATGGTGCGCACCTGCACCGGCGAGGTATGCGTCCGCATCACCCGCCGCCGCCCGCCCCCTTCCTGCGCCGGCAGATAGAACGTGTCCATGTCCTCGCGCGCCGAATGATGCGCGGGAATGTTCAGCGCCCCGAAATTCCGCCAATCGTCCTCCACATCCGGCCCTTCGGCGATGGCGAACCCCATGGCGCCGAAAATCGCCGCCATCTCCTCCATGGTCCGGCTGATCGGATGCACCAGCCCGGACACCTCCGGGCGAGGTGATAGCGTCACATCCATCCGCTCGCCGACCAGCCTTGCCGCCAGTGCCGCCGCCTCCAGCGCGCCGCGCCGCGCCTCGATCGACGCGGTCAGGCTGTCTTTCAGCCGGTTCAGCGCGGCGCCGCGCTCCCGCCTCGTCTCCGGCGATACTTTCCCCAGCTCTTTCAGTAGGTTGGTCAGCTTGCCGTTCTTGCCCAGCACGCCCACACGCACCGCGTCCCAGGCCCGCAGATCGTCGGCTTCCGCCAGGGCGGCGTCCGTTTCGGCCGTCAGTTCGGAGAAAATGTCGCTCATGATGTCCTGCATGCGAAAAAGGGCCGCCCAGCACGGGCAGCCCTTTCAAGATCGATCAATGCCCCTTTAAGTGACCAGGGCGGGCGATCAGACGACGAGGGCGGCCTGCACCTTCTCGACGATCGCGCCGAAGCTGGCGGGGTCGTCATAGGCGATGGCGGCCAGAACCTTGCGGTCCATCTCGATGCCGGCTGCCTTCAGCCCGGCGATAAACCGGGAATAGGTCAGGCCGCGCTCACGCACAGCGGCGTTGATGCGCTGGATCCACAGGCCGCGGAACTCCCGCTTCTTCACCCGCCGATCGCGATAGGCGTATTGCAGCGACTTCTCCAGCCGCTCCAGCGCAATGCGATAATTCGTCGACGACCGGCCGAAGAAGCCCTTGCTGGCCTTCAGAACCTTCTTGTGGCGGGCGTGGGTGGTTACGCCGCGTTTCACACGTGCCATGGCTGTTCTCCCTTACCGCAGACCGTACGGGGCCCATTGCTTGACGGTCAGCCCGTCAGCATGGGTCAGCGTCTGGCTGCCACGGTTCTGCCGCTTCATCTTCTGCGGCCGGTTGATCAGTCCATGGCGCTTCATGCCCGGGCCGGCGAGAACCTTGCCGGTGGCCGTGATCTTGAAGCGCTTCTTGACCGAAGACTTCGTCTTCATCTTGGGCATTTGGGTCTCCTTATGATACGGACCCGCCCGACCCGCGCGATGCGGCTCCAGGGCAGGCGCCGCGGCCGGGCATGCCCACCAGGCCCGGACTCGCAGACAGGGGCGGGCTTATAACGGCCGGCCACCGCCCTTGCAAGGACCGCGAGCGCTTAACCCCCTTGTTCCCCACGCCCAGGCCCATATAACCCGTGTCATGGAGACCCCATTCGTCAAGATGCATGGCTGCGGGAACGATTTCGTCGTGTTCGACGAGCGTGACGCTCCGCTCGGGCTCACGCCAGCCCGGGCGGCCGCCATCGCGGACCGGCGGACGGGCGTGGGTTGCGACCAGTTCATCGTCATCGAACCGCCCCCGCCGGGCAGCGAGGCCGACGCCTTCATGCGCATCCGCAACCCTGACGGTTCGCAGGCCGGCGCCTGCGGCAACGCCACGCGCTGCGTTGCCCAGCTCCTCTACGCCGAAACCGGCCGCCGCGAGCAGGTCATCCGCACCATCTCCGGTAACCTGCCCGCCGAAATGGGGCAAGGCGGCCTGATCCGCGTGGACATGGGCCCCGCCCGGCTGGACTGGCACGAAATCCCGCTGGCCAGCGAAACCGACACCTTGCATCTGCCCCTGGCCGAAGGCCCAGTATCCAACCCGGCCGCCTGTTCAATGGGCAATCCGCACGCCACCTTCTTCGTGGGGGATATCGCCAGCCTGCCCATCGCGACGATCGGCCCGAAGCTCGAACACGCCGATATCTTCCCCGACCGCGCCAATATCGGATTTGCGGAAGTCCTCGCCCCGGACCGCATCCGCCTGCGCGTCTGGGAACGCGGCGCCGGCCTCACCTTGGCCTGCGGCTCCGGCGCCTGCGCCGCCCTGGTCAACGCCGTCCGCCGTGGCCTCGCCGCCCGCCGCGCCACCATCCTCGTCGATGGCGGCGAACTCCTCATCGAATGGCGGCAGGACGGCCATGTGCTGATGACCGGCCCCGTCGCCACCGCCTTCCACGGCAGCCTCGACCTCGCGACCTACCCGACATGACGGTCGATATCCTCACCTTCGGCTGCCGCCTGAACACCTATGAGAGCGAGGTGATGCGCGGCCACGCCGCCGCGTTGTCGGATACCATTATCGTCAACACCTGCGCCGTCACCGGCGAGGCCGAGCGCCAGGCCCGCCAGGCGATCCGCCGCGCCCATCGCGAACGCCCGGAGGCGCGGATCGTCGTCACCGGCTGCGCTGCCCAGATCGCCCCGGAACGCTGGGCGGCACTCCCCGGCGTCACCCGCATCCTCGGCAACGCCGAAAAGCTGGAAGCCGCGAGCTGGGCGCCGCACGCCCAATCCGCCGTCTCCGACATCATGCAGGCCCGCGAAACCGCGCCCCATCTGGTCACCGAATTCGTCGGCCGCGCCCGCGCCTTCGTCGAGGTCCAGCAGGGCTGCGACCATCGCTGCACCTTCTGCATCATCCCCTTCGGCCGTGGCCCCAGCCGCAGCGTCCCAATCGGCCCCATCGTCGAGCAGGTCCGCACCCTGGTCGCCTCCGGCTACAACGAAATCGTCCTCACCGGCGTGGACATCACCAGCTATGGCCCCGATCTCCCCGGCGCCCCCAGCCTCGGCCAGATGGTCCGCCGCCTGCTTGCCCTCGTCCCAGAACTTCCCCGCCTGCGCCTCTCCTCGCTCGACCCCAACGAAATCGACGCCGATCTCTGGCGCCTGATCGAAACCGAACCGCGCCTGATGCCCCATCTGCACCTCTCCCTCCAGGCCGGCTCGGACATGATCCTCAAGCGCATGAAGCGCCGCCATTCCCGCGCCGACGCGCTCGCCGTCATCGCCCGCGCCCGCGCCGCCCGCCCGGGCCTGGCCATCGGCGCCGACCTCATCGCCGGCTTCCCCACCGAGGACGAAACCCTGTTCGCCGAAACCCTCGCCATGGTCGAGGAAGCCGACATCCAGTTCCTACACATCTTCCCCTACAGCGAACGCCCCGGCACCCCCGCCGCCCGCATGCCCGCCGTGCCCACACCCCTGCGCCGCGAACGCGCCGCCCGCCTGCGCGAAGCCGGCCGCGCCGCCGCCGCCCGCTTCTACGCAACGCAGATCGGCCGCGACTCCTCCGTCCTGGCGGAGACGGAAACCAACGGCCACACCGAACATTTCGCCCCCGTCCGCATCGCCGCCCGCCCCGGCCAGATGCTCCGCGCCCGCATCACCGCCGCCGACGCGGACGGCCTGATCGCCGAGGCCGCCTGATGGCCCTTGGCGGCTTCTTCTCCAAACTCAAGCAGGGCCTGTCCCGCAGTACCCAGAAACTCACCGAAAACCTCGGCGCCGTCTTCGTTCGCCGGAAGCTCGACGACGACGCCCTCGACGATCTGGAAAACATGCTGATCGCCGCCGATCTCGGCACCGCGGTCGCCGCCCGCATCATCGCCGCCTTCCGCCGCACCCGCTTCGGCCGCGAAGTCACCGACGAGGAAATCAAACAGGCGCTGGCCGAGGAAATCGCCGCGATCCTCGCTCCCGTCGCCAAACCGCTGGTCATCGACCGGACCCTGCGGCCCCATGTCGTCCTCGTCGTCGGCGTCAACGGCACCGGGAAGACCACCACCATTGGCAAACTTGCCCAGCACTACAAAGACGAAGGCCTCTCCCCCATGCTCGTCGCCGGCGACACCTTCCGCGCCGCCGCCGTCGAACAACTCCAGGTCTGGGGCCAGCGCAGCAACTGCCCGGTGATCTCCGCCCCTCCCAATTCGGACGCCGCCGGCCTCGCCTTCGACGCGCTGGTCAAGGCCCGCGCCACCAACGCCGACGTGCTGCTGCTCGACACCGCTGGCCGCCTGCACAACAAGGCGGCGCTGATGGACGAGCTTCAGAAAATCATCCGCGTCATGCGCAAACAGGACCCCACGGCCCAACACTCCGTCCTGCTGGTGCTGGACGCCACCACCGGCCAGAACGCGCTCAACCAGGTCGATGTGTTCAAGGAAATGGTCGCCGTCACCGGCCTGATCGTCACCAAGCTGGACGGCAGCGCCCGCGGCGGCATCGTCGTCGCCCTGGCCGAGGAATTCGGCATCCCCGTCCACGCCGTGGGCGTCGGCGAACAGGCCGGCGACCTGCGCGCTTTCGATCCGATGGACTTCGCGAAGGGCCTCGTGGGAAGCTGACAGGAAACGCAATAGCCCGCATCCACCATCATGGAGCAAGCCGGCATGCTGACCCTGTTCTCCTACCCGGGACTATTCGGCCTCGCCGACAACAACCCTTATGGCCTCAAGGTCTTCGCCTTCCTGAAGCTCTGCGGCCTCGCTTTCCAGCACGAACATATCCTCGACGCGACCAACGCCCCGCGCGGCCAACTGCCCTTTCTCGTAGACGGTGAGGAGACCATCGGCGACAGCGACACGATCATCGCGCATCTGACGACGCGCTACGCCCTTCCGATCGATGACGGGCTGACGCCGCACCAGCGCGACACCCATCTGCTCATCCGCCGCACGCTCGACGACCTGTACTGGGTCATGTCCTATTCGCGCTGGAAAGACCCGCGCTTCTGGCCGCAATTCCGCGACGCCGTTCTCCGCACCCATCCCACCGTCACCACTGCGGCGCTGGAGGCCGCGCAGGCGTATAATTTCAAGCGCTACCATTACCAGGGCATCGGACGCTACGAACCCGAAGCCGTCTATGCCAGGGGCATCGACGATCTCAGCGTCCTCGCAAATCTTCTGCCCGAACGCGGCTTCCTGTTCGGCGAGCAGGCCGGCAGCATCGATGCAGGCATTTACGGCTTCACCGCCAACATCCATTTCCACACGATCGACACGCCGCTGAAGTCGTTTCTCGCCACCCGCCCGAACATCGTCGCCCATTGCCGGTCGCTCCACGTCGCGCTGAACCGATAGACCTATTTGTTTGGTCCCGGTCAGCGATGG
>DASXIW010000035.1:0-1594 GCA_036497785.1 Acetobacteraceae bacterium
GTCCGGGAACGGCAGGAACAGAGCGGAGCGGGCGCCGACGACGACGGGAGCGTTGCCGGCGGCAACCGCCGCCCTGGTGGTTTTGCGCACGCGTGTTGCGAGATCGGAGTGCCACACCGCCGGGGCTACCACAAAGCGGCGCTGGAAGCGCTCGGTCCACTGTGAGGACAGGGCGATTTCGGGCAGCATTACTAGTGCTTGGCGGCCTTGGCGCAGGCAGGCGGCCACCGCCTCGAGGTACACCTCGGTCTTGCCCGATCCGGTGACGCCGTCCAGCAGGGTGACCGAGAAGGCGCGATCGGCAACGGATTTTTGCAGCACCGCGGCGACCTC
This sequence comes from Acetobacteraceae bacterium, assembly GCA_036497785.1. Taxonomy (GTDB): domain Bacteria; phylum Pseudomonadota; class Alphaproteobacteria; order Acetobacterales; family Acetobacteraceae; genus DASXIW01. The sequence continues at coordinate 334 of DASXIW010000035.1, forward strand.
GGACTGCGCGGCCGACAGCGCCGGCCCGGGATAATCCGGATCGGGCTGTTGGAACGGGGCATCAGGCGCTGCGGTTTCGGCCAGCAGCAAGCCGCTATCCGCCATGCCGCGCAGCACCGCCGCACTGACCCCTGTTTCGCGCAACAGGTCCGCGGCGAGGCTGGGTTCGTGGCGGGCGAGGGCATCCAGCACAAGCTGGCGGGGTGGCGTGATCCGCACGGAAGGCGGATTTTCGGCACGGCGGTAGCGGATGATCGGCCGGGTGAAGGCGGTGGAAACGACCCGCAGGGCCATCGCCATCACCTCGCCGGGCGGCGACAGCGTGTAGGCCGCGATCCAGTCGATGAAGCGGCGCATCGGCGCGCGCATCGGCGGCGTGTCCAGGATCGCTACCACCGACTTCAGTCTATGGGCCGGCACCGAGTCGTCTTGGGGGGCGCCGGGCGCGACGGAATCCCAGACCACGCCGACTTCCTCGCGGCGGTTGAGCGGGACCAGCACGACGTCGCCGGGTTGCGGCGAGAGGTCCGGCGGGACGCGGTAGTCGAACGGACCGGCCAACGGATAGGGCAGCAGCACCTGGATACGGCGCTGCGGTTCGGCGCCCTGGCCTGGAGGGAACAGTGACACAATGGCTACGTTGTTTCACAGATTCCGTAGCCAGGCACCGTCAACGTGGCTGGTCCAGGAAGGAGCGGATGCCTGCCACCGTTGCGTCGGGTTGTTCCTCCATCAGCCAATGCCCTGAATCGCGGATCACCAGCTCCTGCACATCGGTCGCGGCGGCGCGCATCACGACCGCCATGGTAGGACCGAAGGATTTCTCGCCGCCGATTGCCAGGACGGGCATTGTCAGCTTGCTCTTGGCGAGGAATTCGGTGTTGTCGCGCACATCCTGATCGAAGGCGGCGAACTGGCTGAAGCCCGCATGCATTGCGCCGGGCTGCGCGTAAAGTTTGGCGTAATGCTCGCGTGACGCCTTGCTGAAGCGCCGTGGATCAGCCGAAAATTCGTTCCAGAAACGATCGAGGTAGATGCGTTCGCGTCCGGCGACCAGCCGTTCCATGTCGGGGCCACCAAAACGAAAGTGCAACAGCAGCGGGCTTTTGAGGATTTCCTCCCATGGCCCAATCCCTGGCAACGGGGCGTCCATCAGGACAAAACGGCGGACGCGGGCCGGATACTGGGCGGCGAAGGCGTAGCCGACCATGTTGCCGATATCGTGGGTGACGAGGTCGGCCTGCTCGATCCGCAGGGCATC
>DASXIW010000036.1:0-1969 GCA_036497785.1 Acetobacteraceae bacterium
GCGTAATTGGTGGGGGGGGGGATCGGGGCCGGGGTGCTGCCGATCCCGATGGTGCGGCGATATGTGGCCGAGGGGACGATGCGGCTGCTTGCCTCGACCCCGCCCGTGGAGGACGGGCGGGTGTTCGTGGGGTATCGGCTAGGGATGGAGGATCACAGGACCAGGGCGGTGACTCGGACCTTGACCGACGTGCTGGACGACATCGCGTATTTGCGGAGGGTTGGGTAGGGTTACCGTGCCGCGATGCCAGCCTGGTAAATCGACAGATTTGCGAAGGCCGCGTCCAGCAGTGGCGTGGGGACGGCGAGGCGATGGGCGCGGGCGGCGAGGTCGCCCAGGATTTGTTCTGCTTCGACCGGGCGGCCCAGCTGGAGGTCGCGATACATGGACGAGGTCAGGGTGGACCCTGGCTGCGTGATCGCCGCGCGGGTTGCCGCCATGAAGGGCCCCCGCGGCTTGTATCCGGCGGCGGTGACGGTGGCAGCGACTTCGTCGAGGAACGCCAGCGCGAAGGCGGTGCCGCCCGGTGCGGCCTCGATCTGGCCGATATTGCCACGCATCAGGCAGGTGACGCCGCCGATGGTGGCCAGCAGGATCCATTTCTCCCACATATCCAGCAGGATCGTCTGCGACAGCCAGGCGTCGAAGCCGGCGCCCTGCATGGTCTTGTCGAGGCGCTCGATGCGTGGGGAGAGCGTGCCGTCCATTTCGCCATAGGCGATGTCCTGCAATTTGGTGAGCTGGACGATGCGGCCCTGATCGTCGATGACGGTAGCGACCTTGCAGGCGCAGCCCGCGACGGCATGCGCGCCGAACCGCGCGACGAGGCTGTCGACGTGCTTCATCCCGTTCAGCACGGGCAGGATCATTGTGTCCGGCCCGATGGCGGGGGCGAGGTCGTCCATCGCCGCGGCGAGCGAGAAGCCCTTGACCGTGAGCTGGACGGCGTCGAAGGGTGCCGCGATATTGCCAGCGGTGACGAGATTCGGCGCGAGCGTGACGTCGCCATGCGGGCTTGCGATCTGCAACCCGTTCGCGCGCAGATGTTCGGCGCGTGAGGGGCGCACGAGGAAGGTGACGTCGCGGCCGGCTTGGGCAAGCCGGCCGCCGAAATAGCCGCCTGTCGAGCCGGCGCCGACGACCAATATGCGCATCGTTTCCAGTCCTTCCTTGCGGGAGTTATCGGCATATGCACCTATGGCGGAATATGGGCATGTGCCTATATTGGTCAAGATCGGTCTCGGGCGTGAGGGAGTGCTGGCAGTGGGAAAGCAGGAGCGGATCGCGGCGGGTGCGGGGCCGGCGTTGTTCGGCGAGGCCGGGTTGTGCAACGGCACCGCGCTGCGCAAGGCGACCCGCCGTGTGTCCCAGTTGTATGATGAGATTCTGGCGCCCTGCGAGCTGCGCTCCACCCAGCGTTCGATCCTGGTCCATATCGCCCGGAGCGGCGGGGCGCCGGCGATGGGCGAACTGGCCACAGCACTGGTGCTGGATCGGTCCGCGCTCGCCCATAACCTCAAGCCGCTGGAACGGGACGGATTTGTCGTGGTGGGGGTGGATCCGGACGACAAGCGGAGCCGGCTGATCCGGCTTACCCGGGAGGGGGAGGCGAAGCTGGCGGAGTCCACGGTGCTGTGGGCGCAGGCGCAACATCGCTTCGAGACCGCGTTCGGGGCGGAGGCGGCTCGCACGCTGCGTGGCGCGCTCGCGCTGATCGCGTCGGCTGAATTCGGGCAGGCTTTCGCGGAGGCCGGCGAGAGCACCGGCTGATTCCGGTGCGTCGGGCCGGGCGCTAGAGCTAGATGGCTTCTGATAGGCGAAGCCTGGGGCAGAATCCGATCACTCTGGTTCATATCCGGCGGCTGTGAAGAAGTTGGCGCATTCTTCAGGCGTGAACTGAGGCAGGGCGTCGCGGATCGCGTTCCAGAGGCTCGGGATGGTGCGGGCTGCGGCCTTTCGCAGGATGGCC
>DASXIW010000037.1:0-21286 GCA_036497785.1 Acetobacteraceae bacterium
CGCTCTCCACCAACCCGATGAAATACCTGGTCGCCCCCCGACTCCTCGCCGGCATCATCGCCCTGCCGTTGCTTGTGGTGGTGGCAGATATTCTGGGTGTGCTGGGCGGCTTCATCATCGCCACGCTGAAACTGGGCTTCAACAGCGGGATCTACCTCAGTAACACCGTCAATTTCGTGGAGACGAACGACGTCGTCTCCGGCCTCGTGAAGGCCGCCGTGTTCGGCCTGATCATCACCCTGATGGGCTGTTATCACGGCTACAACAGCAAAGGCGGCGCGCAGGGGGTGGGCGGTGCCACCACCGCGGCCGTCGTCACCGCGAGCGTGCTGATCCTTGCCTTCGACTACGTGCTCACCGAGTTGTTCTTCTCGCAATGAGCGCCGACCCGCCCACGATCCGCATTCGCGGATTGACCAAGCGCTTCGGCGACAAGCTGGTGCTGGACGGCATCGATCTGGATGTGGCGCCCCGCACCTCCATGGTGGTCATCGGCGGCTCCGGCTCAGGCAAGTCCGTGCTGCTGAAATGCGTCCTCGGCCTGATCGAACCGGATGCCGGCACGGTCGACATTGACGGCCAGAACGTGCTCGCCATGGACCGGCGTGACGCCGAAGCCGCCCGTTCGCGCATCGGCATGCTGTTCCAGAACGGCGCCCTGTTCGACAGCCTGCCGGTCTGGGAAAACATCGCCTTCGGTCTTCTGGCCCGAAAGAAAATCGGCCGCGCTGAAGCCCGTCGGCGGAGCGGCGACATTCTTGCGCAAGTCGGTCTGGCTGCCAGCGTGGGCGAGCTTTCGCCCGCCGAACTCTCCGGCGGCATGCAGAAGCGCGTGGGCCTGGCCCGCGCCATTGCCGCCCAACCCGAAATCCTGTTCTTCGACGAACCCACGACCGGCCTGGACCCCATCATGGGCGCCGTGATCGACGGATTGATCGTCGACTGCGTGAAAAACCTCGGGAGCACCGCCATCGCCATCACCCACGACATGGCCAGCGCCAAACGCATCGGCGACCGCGCGGCAATGCTCAACAAGGGGCGCATCGTCTGGGAAGGTCCGGCCACCAACCTGATGAATAGTGGAAACGCCGTGGTGGATCAGTTCACACATGGGCGGCGCGAGGGGCCGATTCAGATGGAGTTGCGGAAGTAGGGAAAGGCTGGGCTCCGCCCAGCGCTTTCTCTTGTTTCGCCGCGTCAGGACATCCGCCCCATGGCCAAACCCGCCGCGCGTTTCGTCTGCCAATCCTGTGGCGCCATCACCCCGAAATGGGCCGGCCGCTGCGAGGCCTGTGGCGAATGGAACACGATCATTGAGGAGGCGGTCGAGGCCGGCCCCGGTCTGGCCAAGGCCAAGCCCAATGCCGGCCGCAAGATCGAGTTCGTCGATCTGGCAGGGTCCGCGCCGCCGCCGCCGCGCGCGCCGTCGGGCATCGCGGAACTGGACCGGGTGCTGGGTGGCGGGCTGGTGGCGGGGTCGGCTGTATTGCTGGCGGGCGATCCAGGGATCGGCAAATCCACCTTGCTCTTGCAGGCCGCTGCCTCACTCGCGCATTCCGGCCGGCGGGTGCTGTACATCTCAGGCGAAGAGGCGGTGGAACAGGTCCGGCTACGGGCGCGCAGGCTGGGTCTTCAGGGTGCCAAGCTGGAGTTGGCGGCGTCGATCAACCTGCGCGACATCGCGGCGGGGCTGGAGCGGGCGGAAGACGCGGCGCTGGTGGTGATCGATTCGATCCAGACGATGTGGATGGACAGCATCGATTCGGCGCCGGGCACCGTGTCCCAGGTGCGGGCATGCAGTTTCGAGTTGATCCGGCTGGCCAAGACGCGGAATTTCTCGGTGGTGCTGGTCGGCCATGTCACCAAGGAGGGGGCGATCGCCGGGCCGCGTGTGCTGGAGCACATGGTGGACGCGGTGCTGTATTTCGAAGGCGATCGTGGCCACCAGTTTCGCATTTTGCGAGGGGTGAAGAACCGGTTCGGCGCGACGGATGAGATCGGCGTGTTCGAGATGACCGATCGGGGGCTGGCGGAAGTCGCCAATCCCTCGGCTTTGTTCCTCGCGGAGCGGCGGGGGAATATCTCGGGTTCAGCGGTGTTCGCGGGATTGGAGGGGTCGCGCCCGGTGCTGGTAGAGATCCAGTGCCTGCTGGCCGCCAATCCCGGCGGCTCGCCGCGCCGGTCGGTGATCGGCTGGGATGGGGGGCGGCTGTCCATGTTGCTCGCGGTGCTGGAAACGCGGTGCGGGCTGCGGCTGAATGCCACCGATGTCTATCTGAACGTGGCGGGCGGGTTGCGGGTCGGGGAGCCGGCGGCGGATCTGGCGGTGGCGGCAGCACTGGCCTCGGCGGCCACTGACCAGCCGACCGATCCCGGCAGCGTGTATTTCGGCGAAGTCGGCCTGTCCGGCGAGGTGCGCCAGGTCGCGCAAGCCGAGTCGCGGCTGAAGGAGGCGCGCAAGCTGGGTTTCGAGACAGCGTTCCTGCCACGGCGCGTGGCGCGCGGAAACCGGCCATTATCGGCGCCGGATGGTATTGGATTGCAGGAAATCGGGCATCTCTCGGATCTCGTGGCGCGCTTTTCGAGCAAGCCTGCCCATCCCACCGCATGATGGGGTGGCATCGGCGGCCCGGAGAGCGATATACGATCCCAAGCATGAATGGCACAGCGACGTGAACTGGGTGGACACCGCGGTCCTCGCGGTGGTGGCGATCTCCGCCATCGTCGCGTTCACGCGGGGTTTTGTCCGGGAGGTACTGGGCATCGCTGCGTGGGTCGGGGCGTTCTTCTTCGCCTCCGCCACGATTGGCTTTGTGCGCGACACGGTGCGGGGCTGGATCGGCAACCCGGACATCGCGGACCCGGCTGCCTATGCCGGCATGTTCCTGCTGGGGCTGATCATCCTGTCTATCGTTGTGGGCATGATCGGCAGCACGGTGCGCACATCGTTCTTCGGCGGAGTCGATCGCACGCTGGGCGTTGTGTTTGGCATCGTCCGCGGCGCTGTTCTGGTGGCCGCACTATATGTCGTCTCGGGTTGGGTGATCACCACGGATCGCTGGCCGCCGGCGGTGGAACAATCCCGCAGCGTGCCCTACGCCTATGCCCTCGCCACTTGGATCGCCCAATTCCTGCCGCCGGACTACCGCCCGAGCATTCCCGTCCCGCCGGAGGGACGCGCGACTACCGCCGCCGAGTTGCTGCACGTCACCCCCCAGGGTTATGCGACCGGAAAGCCACCCGCCCGGCCGTGACTTAGGAGATACGCCGATGGACGCCGACACCATGGCCGAAGACCCGCTGAACGCGTATGACGACGACAAGCCGCACGAGGAGTGCGGCGTGTTCGGTATCTGGAACCATCCGGACGCCGCGGCTGTCAGCGCACTCGGCCTGCACGCCCTACAACATCGCGGGCAGGAGGCGACGGGCATCGTCTCCTTTGACGGACACCACTTCCACAGCCATCGCGGCATCGGCCTGGTTGGCGACAATTTCGGTGACGCGCGGGTCATCGCCTCACTGGCCGGCAACCGGGCGGTTGGCCATAACCGCTACGCCACCACCGGCGGCACGCTGCTGCGCAACGTGCAACCGCTCTATGCCGATTTCGAGTTCGGTGGCTTCGCGGTCGCGCATAACGGCAACCTGACCAACGCCACCGCCCTGCGCCGCGCCCTGGTGCGCCGGGGCTGCCTGTTCCAGTCCACCACGGACAGCGAGGTGTTCATCCACCTGATCGCCATCAGCCTGTACTCCACCGTGGTGGATCGGCTGATCGACGCGCTGAAACAGGTGATTGGCGCCTATTCGCTGATCGCGCTGAGCAACGAGGCGATGCTGGGCGTGCGTGACCCGATGGGCGTGCGCCCGTTGATCCTGGGCCGCATCGTCAATGCGGACGGCACTGGCAGCTGGGTGCTGGCCAGCGAGACCTGCGCGCTGGATATCGTGGGCGCCGAATTCGTGCGCGACGTGGAACCGGGCGAAATCGTGGTGATCACCGACCAGGGCCTGCACAGCATCAAGCCGTTCGGGCGCAATGCCGGCCGGTTCTGCGTGTTCGAATACATCTATTTTGCCCGGCCGGATTCGGTGGTGGAGGGCATGCCCGTCTATCAGGCCCGCAAACGCATCGGCGTCGAGCTTGCCCGCGAGAGTCATGTGCCGGCGGATGTGATCGTGCCGGTCCCGGATTCGGGCGTGCCGGCGGCCATGGGCTACGCCAGCGAAAGTTGCATCCCGTTCGAGCTGGGGATCATCCGCAACCACTATGTCGGCCGCACCTTCATCGAGCCGACGGATAATATCCGGCATCTGGGCGTGAAGCTGAAGCACTCCGCCAACAAGCCGATGCTGGAAGGCAAGCGGGTGATCCTGGTGGACGATTCCATTGTTCGCGGCACGACGTCGCGCAAGATCGTGGAAATGGTCCGCGCGGCCGGCGCGGCGGAGGTGCATATGCGCATCTCCTCGCCGCCGACCACCCATTCGTGCTTCTACGGGATCGACACCCCCGAGCGCAGCAAACTGCTCGCCGCGCGCCACAGCGTGGAGGAGATGGCCGCCCTGATCGGCGTGGACAGCCTGGCTTTCATCTCGATCGATGGGCTGTACCGCGCCCTGAATCACGAGGGCCGCGACCCGCAGCGGCCGCATTATTGCGACGCCTGCTTCACCGGCGAATACCCGATCCCGCTACCCGATATGAACGACGCCGACAACCGCCAGCTCAGTCTGCTCTCCGAAAGCCACTGAGGTGGCGAGCCTCACGGGACGGGTGGCGCTGGTCACTGGCGCCAGCCGGGGCATCGGCGCCGCCACTGCTATCGAGCTGGCGCGGCGCGGCGCCCATGTGGTGATCACCGGCCGCAGCCAGGGCGGGCTGGAGGAGACCGACGACGCTATCCGCGCCCTGGGCGGCAACGCCACGCTGCTGGTGCTCGATCTGGCCGACACCGCCGCCCTTGATACGCTGGGGCCGAGTCTGTTCGCTCGTTTCGGGAAGCTGGACATCCTCGTCTCCAACGCTGGCGCGCTGGGCGTGCTGACACCGGTGCCGCATATCCTGCTGAAGGACTGGGCCGAAGTGGTCGCCGTAAACATGACGGCGACCCTGCGTCTGATCACCGGCTGCGCGCCGCTGCTGCTGACCGCCGATGCCGGGCGTGCGGTGTTCCTGACCACCGGTCGTGCCCAGGCCCCAAAGGCCTATTGGGGCGCCTACGGGGCCACCAAGGCGGGGCTGGCCCACCTAGTGCTGAGCTGGGCCCACGAAATCTCCAGCTCCCGCGTGCGGGCGAATTTGTTTGACCCCGGTGTGGTGGCAACCCGCATGCGCGCCGCGGCAATGCCGGGGGAGGATCCGCGCACGCTGGCACAGCCGGCGGATGTTGCGCCGGAGATCGCCGATCTGTGCGAGGCCGACGAGAAGCGGCATGGCGAAGTGATCAAGGCGAGAGGCAAGGTCAGGGAGCTGCCGTGACAGGCGGCAGGTTGGCGTGAACGCGCCGCCGCCGCCTCTTCACCTTTGACGGCGCAGGGGTAGTGGGCGGTGGCGCCGGGATGAAAGGATCGGCCACGGCCTCGATCACCGCGCCGGCGCGCAGGCGGTCGCGCAGCGCGTTTACCGCCGTCTTGGCATAATCGAAACCAGCCCCGTCATTGGTCACCATGCGCCGCTCCGCGCGGGCCAGGACCATCCCAACATCAAACGCATGATCGATCCCCGTATTCTCCCTTTGGGCGCCCCCCGCATTGGGGTGCGGCAGCCGAGCCCCCTCATTGGCGGTCATTGGGGTTGTCCGTGCGACCGGGACCGGCTCGCTAACCGCCCCCACCGGCAAGGACACAAGCGCCGCCGGGAAGCGTGGCGTGTCCGGAGCCGGGTTGCGCGCGACATAGAACACCGTGCGGCCATCAAGCAGGCAGTGACCCTCCGCCGCCCCGCAGGGCGCGACTGGAATCCCCAGCGTCGCGGGATCGCGACCACCCTTCAGGCCCGCGCTCAGCACCGCCGCATGCTGGGCGGTGTCAGTTGAGAGGTCGCGGGCCAGGATTACGATCGTGGCAACCGAAGGCAGCGCACCACTCGCGATCCCGTCATCGACGAGGTGCCATGCCAGCGCGTTAGTGAGGATGGCGGCGCGGAGCAGGCTCCATCTATCGCGCGTCGGGGGCTGATCGAGCAGGCCCACGCTTCCCGCTTTAGCGAGGATCGCATAAGCATTGATAAAATCCTGCGCCTGCACACTGTCCGCCGCTATCGGGCCGCTCCACGGGACAATCTCGATGGCGTCGGGAATGTGCCATGGCTGGAAAGCGTTGCTGTCGTCGCTCAGATTGAAGACGTCGTAGGCTGTCACCGCGACGCCGCCAATCCGGCCGAGGACGAAGTCAGGCGCATCCGGTATCGCGGGTTCGAAGGGCACCCTCGGCAGCTTTGCCAGCATCTGCAAGACCATGTCCGACGCGATCGAGCGCCGCAGCGCCGGCAGGACTTCATCGAGGGAAACCGGCCGGCGTTGTTCCACCCGAAGCAGGACCCAGCCTTCCCCCACCTTGACCGGAGCGGTCACCTCCCCGGGCGCAAGGTTGGCCACCGCCGGCTCGATCGCCTCCGGCCAGACGGCGACATCGCGAAGGTACCCGGCGCTGAACGCCGGTGCGAAACGACCGAAGCCCAAGTCGCCGGCGTTGTCGAGACAGGGGAACGTACTGCCCAGGCCGGCCAGCGTGTCGCGCAGCAGCGCGCAATGCTTGGGCAGATGGGCGGCGGCCAAATCCTCGAACGAGGCGCCCGCGGCCAGAGCCAATGCCAGTTGCTCGGACTCGGCGGGTGAACGGGCAGCGATCATGCGAAGCCGCACCAGCTGATTGGCCGGATCGGCGGCGATGCGCGGGTAGGCGGCACGAGCGACCGGCTCCGCCGCCTGTTCGGCTGATTTCTGCAGGGCGGTATTGGCTATGCCGCGCTTGGCATGCCCCAGGCGCGCCATCGTCAGCGGCTCGCGATCGATACCGCGCCGCTCGGCCTCCCGCGCCAATAGCAGCAGGTCTTCCAGGCCAGCCAGATCGCGCTTCGAATCCGGCAGTAAAAGACCGCTGAATGTCTCGTCGCGATACAGATCGAACAGGCGCTGGGTGATCTGGATACCGTTCACCCGCGCCAGCACCGCGTCCGGCGGGACAGGGCTCGGTAAGTGCTCCGCGTCATTCTGTCCCGCGCCGGCCATCCGGGGTGAAAGCATCAACGCAACGAGGACACAAATCAGATTCAGCGACACAGGAAACCACTGGGCAAATCGCATCGCCTGAACCTCCAAGGTCTCGCGCGGGGACGATCGGTCGTGGGGTCAGATGCTTTTCGTGGCGAATGCTAGCAGCAAGCCACGGGGGCCGCAGCGACGAATCCGCTGGCCGCGCGGTCGTTCGCGGCGCCAAATGTACGATTGCTGGCAGATCCGTGAGCGGGCGGCACCAATGACCGAAGTGTGCCGGCTACCGCCGATCAGGCCGTTCCGGGTATTCGATTTCGAGAATTTCGATTTCCTCGATGCCACGCGGCGTATGGATTTTGACCGCGTCGCCCACCCGCTTGCCCAGCAGCGCCCGCGCGATCGGCGAATTCAGGCTGATTTCGCCGCGACTGATGTCGGCTTCGTCCACCCCCAGCAACGTCACGCTGCGTTGGGTGTCGCGTTCGTCCGCATAGGTCACGCGCGCGCCGAAGAACACCTGATCGCGGCGCTGTTGCCGGGCGGGATCGACGACTTCGGCAATTTCCAGCCGTTTGCCCAGGAAGCGCGCGCGACTGTCGATTTCGCGCAGGCGCTTCTTGCCGTAGAGATAGTCGCCGTTTTCCGAGCGGTCGCCATTGCCGGCGGCCCAGGAGACGATTTCCACGATCTTCGGCCGTTCGACGCGCATGAGTTGGTTCAACTCGTCGCGGAGCCGCGCGTGACCGGCGGGTGTCATATAATTCTTTGTTCCCGGCGCCGGGGGAGGAGCGTCGTCATCATCATCATCATCGGCCATGGCGGGACGTATAGCGTGGGGAATGACAGGAACGCAGCCTCGCGCATGGTTGCACGCGCTGCATGCCTGCCCCAACCGCGATTGACGGGTTGCGAGGCATGTGGCCCCTTGCGGCATGTTTCGTTTTTTCGAAAACCTGATTCAGCCGACGCGGATTTCGCCGGAGGCCGCCCCCCCTCTGCTGGACGAGCCCTGGGCGCTGATGCGCTTTTACTGGCATTTCGTCCGGCAGGTGCGCGCGCAGATCGCCATGCTGTTCGTTGCCGGCCTGCTGGTGGCGATTCTGGATGTCAGCATTCCCACCATCATCGGCCGTGTGGTCGGGCTCGTCAGCACCAACGACGCGGCGGGGATGATGGCGGACCATTGGCGGGAATTGCTGGGCATGGCGGTGGTGCTGCTGGTGCTGCGCCCCGCCGCGATCCTGCTGCGTGTGCTGGTCACCAACCAGGCGATCAACGCGGGCATGACCAATTTGATCCGCTGGCAGAATCACTGGCATGTGGTGCGGCAGAGCTGGACGTTCTTCCAGAACGATTTCGCCGGCCGTATCGCCAACCGCGTGATGCAGGTAGGGCCGAGCCTGCGCGAGAGTGTGGTGAACTCCACCAACGCGGTCTGGTACATCATCGTCTATGGTGCCAGCGCCATCACTCTGCTGGCCCGCACGGATTGGCGGCTGGCCATGCCGATGCTGGTCTGGTTCTTCGGCTATGGCGCGATGCTGCGCTTTTTCGTGCCCCGCCTGCGCGACCGCTCGCGGCGGATGAGCGAGGTGCGCTCAGCGCTGACCGGGCGGGTGGTGGACAGCTACACGAACATCCTGACCGTGAAGCTGTTCGCGCGCGCCCGCGACGAGGACGAGTTCGTCCGCGAATCGATCGACGAGCATACAAGCACCTTTCGCCGGCAGTTGCGCATGATCTCCCGCTACGTGCTGACGTTGACCGCGCTGAACGCCCTGCTGCTGGTGGGCACCGGCACCACAGCCATCTGGCTGTGGGTGCATGGACAGATCGTGGTGGGATCGGTGGCGATGGCGCTGCCGCTGGCCTGGCAGATCTCCAACATGGCCGGCTGGGTGGCCGACAACGTGACCTCGATCTTCGAGAATGTCGGCGTGGTGCAGGACGGCATGCGCTCCATCGCCGTGGCACGGCAGATGCCGGATGCGCCTGAGGCGGCGGAGTTAGAGGTATCGAAGGGTGCGATCAGCTTTCAGGATGTGCATTTCGGCTACGGGACCAGCCGCGGCGTGCTGCACGGGCTGTCGCTGGACATCGCGCCGGGTGAGCGGATCGGGCTGATCGGGCATTCCGGCGCCGGCAAATCCACACTGGTGAACCTGCTGCTGCATTTCTACAAGCCCGAGTCGGGCCGCATCCTGATCGACGGACAGGACATCGCCGGCGTCACGCAGGAGAGCCTGCGCACCCGTATCGCCATGGTGACTCAGGACACCTCCCTGTTGCACCGCTCCATTCGCGAAAACATCGCCTACGGCCGCCCCTGGGCGAGCGAGGCGGAGGTTGTCGGCGCGGCCCGCCAGGCGGAGGCGATGGATTTCATCGAGACGCTGGAGGACTGGAACGGCAATACCGGCCTGGACGCGCACGTGGGCGAGCGCGGCGTGAAACTGTCCGGCGGCCAGCGCCAGCGCATCGCCATTGCACGCGTGATCCTGAAGAACGCCCCTATCCTGGTACTGGACGAGGCGACCTCGGCACTCGATTCCGAGGTGGAGGCGGCCATACAGTCACAACTGGAAACGCTGATGCGCGGCCGTACGGTGATCGCCATAGCCCATCGCCTGTCCACCATCGCGCAAATGGACCGGCTAGTGGTGCTGGACCATGGCCGAATCGCTGAAGCCGGCACGCACGCGGAATTGCTGAAAGCCAACGGACCCTATGCCCGGATGTGGCGGCGGCAATCGGGCGGGTTTGCGGAAGTGGCGGGTTAGAGCCGAATCCGGGCGGACCCTCGCCGGCGCAGCAGAAGGGTGGCTAGCAGCCCCACGCCCATGATCATGGAGCCGGGCGGTTCCGGCACGGGTGTCGGCGTCGGCGTCGGCACCGAACTGGCGATAGGTGGCAGCGGCGTTCCAGGAACGCCGACGATCGGCCCCGGCGGCAAAGAGCTGCCCGGCGGCAAATCCGGCGCGGCCGGCACCGGATTGGAACCAGGCTGAAGCGGGCTGGGCGCCAGCGTCGCTGCCGGAGACCGCGGCGCGGTCAGGGCCAGCGGGCCGATTTGGGCTGGCGAGGCCGTGCTCGGCGCGGTTCTGGCGCCGGGGGTGGGCACTGCATTGGGCAATGAAGTAGGGCTGGCGAGCACCGCGCCGCCGATTGCCGCGATTCCTGCGCCTTTGGCCAGTGCAGCGAGGAAGCCGGGCGCCGGCTGGCAGGCAACGCGATGAATGACGACCGGGCCCGATGCGGCCGGATGCGCAACCGGCGCTTTGGTCAATGGGTGCCGAATCCGGTGGATCGCATGACCTAACCGGCGCGGAGCGAACCGCGAGACATGGCGGGCAATAGAGCCCCTCACCCGAGAGACCGGGGCCGCAACAGCGCTTCCGAGCGTATGACAATCCATCCCGCGCCTTCCGTCTCTATTATGATCCCAAGCGCGGAAAATTGCTATAATATTGTTAAGCTACGCATCATTAAAATGCATGATAGATCGTCTTGTATCGACTATTCGACAAAAATTATATTTGAAACGACCCTGTGTCATCGCCGCGATGCAACCAAGCGCACCGGGTTGATCCCATGATCGACACGAAAATGGTAGATAGGCGGCGGCCAGCTGACCCAATTGCGACCGCACGGCCCCCTCGACAATGCATCGCGTCCGAACCATTCTTGACACACACGCGACCCCCGGCTAGCAAACCCACGCTTTCCGGCACAGGTGCTGGTGCAGTGGCAACGACGGCGTTACCGGCGTGGTTGCCACTGCACCGGGGACCAGCAAATGAACAAGGATCAGGGTGGCGACGGCGGATCTTTCGAGGACCGTCTGGCAGCCGCCCGGCGCAAACAGGGGCTCGACGTCCCGCCGCCCGCACCGGCCTCCGGTTCGGTCGGCGACATGTCCTCGATGGGCGTGGGTTTGCGGGTTGGCGTGGAAATGTTGTCCGCACTGGTGGTAGGTCTCGCCATCGGCTGGGGGCTCGACAGCTGGCTCCACACCAAGCCTTTCCTGCTCGTGCTGTTCGTCCTGCTGGGGGGTGGGGCTGGCATTGCCAACGTCTGGCGCCTGATGGCGCCGGGCAAGCAACCCCCAGCGAAGTGACTGAATAAGGGGCCCGCGAGCGGCGCTGCCCCGCAGACCGAAGGACGAAACCGTGGCGGCCGCTGCACATAAGATCGACGCCCTCGGGCAATTCGAACTGACCTCCGTGTTCGGGCCCATTGGCGCTTCGGTGCGGTTCACGCAGTCGAACATGCTGATGCTGATCGCCGCCGCCCTGATCCTGGGGTTGCTGTATTTCGGCATGCGCGCCAAATCCGTGGTGCCCGGCCGGCTGCAAGCCGCCGCCGAGCTGTCCTACGACTTCGTGCACCGCATGTGCATCGACCAGATCGGCGAGGAGGGGAAGCGGTTCTTCCCCTTCGTGTTCACGCTGTTCTTCTTCATCCTGATGGGCAATCTGCTCGGCCTCCTGCCCTACTCCTTCACCTTCACCAGCCAAATTGCCGTAACCTTCGCACTCGCGGCCTTGGTGATCGTCATGGTGACGGTGGTGGCGTTGCGTATCCACGGGTTGCGTTTCTTCACCTATTTCTTCCCCGCCGGCGCCCCTAAGCTGCTGGCCCCGCTGATCGTCCCGGTCGAGATCATCTCCTACCTCTCCCGCCCCGTCAGCCTCAGCATTCGTCTGTTTGCCAACATGGTCGCTGGCCATGTGATGTTCGAGGTATTTGCCTCCTTCGTGGTGATGCTGGCCGGCGCCGGCGCGGTGGGCCTGTTCGCCTCCATCTTTCCGCTCGGCCTGAACGTGGTTCTAGTCGGCTTCGAATTGCTGGTCGCCGTCCTGCAGGCCTATGTGTTTGCGATCCTGACCTGCATCTACCTGCACGACGCGGTGCATCTGCACTGATCGCCGCGTCGCAGACCTGTCTTCCTCCGATCCTCCAGAACAAGGACTGAACCTCATGGACGTGCTCGCAGCCAAGGCCCTCGGCGCCGGTATCGCCGTCATCGCGCTCGCCGGCGTCGGCATCGGCATTGGCAACATCTTCTCGGCCCTGGTCACCAGCGTTGCCCGCAACCCCTCCGCGCGCGACCAGGTGTTCGGCATCGGCATTCTGGGCTTTGCGCTGACGGAAGCCGTCGCGCTGTTCGCCCTGCTGATCGCCTTCCTCATCTTGTTCACCTGATCGCCGCCACGATCTGAATCGGAGGATCGGGATTTGCGTCCGGTCGCCGCCTTCGCTCGCACCGCTCTTGCCAATATCCGGATGCCAGCCATCGCTGCGGCTGGCTTCCTGCTGACCTCCTCCACCGGCTTCGCGGAGGATCAGCCCAAAGGCATGCCACAGCTCGACTTCAGCAACCCGCTGACGATCAGTCAGGTTGTCTGGCTCGTGCTGATCTTCCTGACGCTCTATGTGCTGCTGGCCAAATGGGCCCTGCCGCAGGTGAGTGAGGTCCTTGCGGCCCGGGCGGCGACAATCGAACGCGATCTCGACGCCGCAAGGGACGCCAAAGCCGAGGCTGACGCAGCGGTGGCTGAGTTGACGGCGGCAACCCGTCAGGCCCAAGCCAGCGCGCAGGCCGAGATCGACAGCGCCGTGGCCGCGGCTCGCAAGGATGCCGCCGATCAGGCCGCGGCCGCAAATGCGCGGCTCCAGGCCCAATTGGCCGCCGCCGAAGCGCAGATTGCCGCCGCCCGCGCCTCGGCACTGGGTGCGCTGCGCCAGGTGGCAACGGACACCGCGTCCGTCGTCGTCAACCGGCTA
The DNA here is from genome assembly GCA_036497785.1 of Acetobacteraceae bacterium. Lineage (GTDB taxonomy): Bacteria > Pseudomonadota > Alphaproteobacteria > Acetobacterales > Acetobacteraceae > DASXIW01. The sequence goes on from DASXIW010000037.1 coordinate 13,008, forward strand.
ACGGGCATGACGCCCGATACCCAGGCGGTCGATGCCGCGGTGGGCACGGCACTCGCTGCCCGCAGTCAGGGTTAGGATAAGGCGATGCAGGACGAATCCTTCCTTCAGAACCCACGCCTCTGGGTCGCCGTCGCTTTCGTCATCTTCTTCGTCATCTTCGGCCGCAAGATGTGGAAGGTGCTGGCCGGGATGCTGGATAAGCGCGCCGACACGGTCCGCGCCGAACTGGCCGCCGCCCAGCTGCTGCGCCAGGAAGCCGAGGCGATGCTGCGCGACGCCAAGGCCCGCCGGGAGACAGCGCTCGCCGATGCCAAGGCGCTGCTGGAAGGTGCCAAGGTCCAAGCCGAACGCTTGGCCCGCGCCGCGACCGCCGAGGCCGAAGCTGCCGCGAAGCGCCGCGAACGCATGGCCATGGACCGGATCGCCGCCGCCGAAAAGGCCGCGGTGGACGAAGTTCGCCTGACCGCCGCCGATATCGCCGCACGTGCCGCAGAACGTATCATCCGCGAAGGCGTAACGCCCGAAGTCAGCGCCACTCTGGTCGACAAAGCCATCGCCGACCTCCCAGCCGCCCTGCGCGCCGCGTAAGGCTAATAGCGCATTGGGCTTGGCCCTTGGCCGGGTCTTGGCCGAGCCCAACTGGCTTCACGCCGCCGCTGTCGTTCGTCCCAGCGTCTTCTGTACTTCCGCAAGGATCTCGTACGACCGCAGCCGCGCGCCGTGATCATAGATGGCGGACGCCACCATCAATACGTCCGCCGAGGTCCGTTCGATGAAGGCCTCCAACCCCGCCCTCACCGTCTCCGGCGACCCTACGAACGAGCAGGCCAGCATGGCCGAGGCCTGCGCCTTTTCGCCAGGCGTCCAGTAGGAGTCGATATCGTCGATTGGCGCCGGCAGCATGCCGCGCGCGCCCCGGAACATATTGGTGAAGCTCTGCTGCACGGAGGTGAACAGCCGTCGCGCTTCGGCGTCAGTCTCCGCCGCGATCACGTTCACTCCAACCATAGTATGTGGCCGCGCGAGTTGGCGCGACGGCTTGAACTCCGCACGATAGGTCGCGAGAGCCCGCATCAGCGCCTCCGGCGCAAAATGCGACGCAAACGCATAGGGCAATCCCAGCATGCCCGCCAGCTGCGCCCCGAAGAGGCTCGACCCCAGAATCCAGATTGGCACGCCCGTCCCCGTCCCCGGCACGGCCTGCACGGCCTGCCCTTGCTGCAACGGCCCCAGCAATGCCTGCAGCTCCAGCACATCCTGAGGAAAACTGTCGGCCGACGCCGGATCGCGCCGCAATGCTCGCAACGTGCGCATATCCGTGCCGGGCGCCCGTCCCAATCCCAGATCGATCCGCCCTGGATACAGCGACTCCAGTGTGCCGAACTGCTCGGCAATGACCAATGGCGCATGGTTCGGCAGCATGATTCCGCCCGAACCCACCCGAATGCTTTGCGTGCCCCCCGCAATATACCCGATCACCACCGCCGTCGCGGCGCTGGCAATGCCAACCATGTTGTGATGCTCGGCCAGCCAAAACCGCCAATAGCCCCAATGCTCGGCATGCTGGGCAAGGTCCAGCGTGCGATGCAGTGCGTCCGCAGGCGTAGCGCCCTGGGGCACAGGGGCCAGATCAAGGATGGAAAAAGGGGGCATGCCAAGGTTCCGATCGCGGTCGAGCCGTGCAGATGAGGCGGGCCCAGGAAGATCGCAAGGTACGGCCAGGGCTGCTTCCCTGGACTTCCCTTCCCATTTACCAGAGCAATATGGCTCGGCGATTCCCCCCTCAAGCCATATTGCTCTAAGCCGCCGCCAGCTCCGTCACTGCCGACAGTCCCAGCACCTCCGCCAACCGATCCAGCCGCCTGGTCACGCTTTCGCCCGCGAACACACCGCTACCTTCGGCCAGCAACAGGGTCAGCGAGTGATTGGCCACCAGTCGTGTGCCTTTCAACAGATCTGGCGTGCCGGCCGACAGGGTGTAGGCCAGGCGTAGGGCCACCCCGAGGATTACGGCACGGTGCGCATCTTCCGGGCTGAGCAGCGCGTAGGCAGTGGTCAGGAAGGGCGCGTTAGGTTCGGCTTCGTAGCGCAGCGCCAGTGTCAGGCCCAGAAAGGCGCGGGCGTGGTGGTCAAGGCCGATGCCGGGCTGGCGCAGAATGCGCAGATAGGCCTGCTCGGCGCGATATTCGGGGTGGTCGTGGCTGCCGATATCGGACATCCAGCAGGCGGCCTCGCGCAGGCGCCTGTCCTCCGCGGAATCGTCGGGAAAGAGGGGGTCGGTCCAGTCCACCAGGGCTGGTGGCAGCGTGGGGTCGCGACCGAACCGGCGCGCGTATTCCTGGCCGGCTGCCAGCAGCGGGTCCTGGCCGCGTATGGCGGGCGGGATTCGGTCCATGTACCAACCTTCGCGCAGGCCGTTCGCGCTGAACACCACGCGGCGCGCACCGGTGGCGCGCAGGAGTCGACGTAACACGACGGCGGCATAAGGAAGGTCATCGATGCGCCGGCGTGGCACCCCGGCCATCCGCTCCAGCATGCGGCGGGACGCGGCGGCGACAACGCCGGTAAGGTCGCGGGCCTCTTCGCGCGGAATAGTATAGTGATGCACCATGTTGAGCGGGTAGCCGGTCTGGGCGATATGCATGCGTGCCAAGGCACGCCACGCGCCGCCCACCAGATACAGGTCGCGGCCGATATGTTCGCCCAGCCACGGCACGCCGGCCAGGTCGGCCTCGGCCAGGGCACGGGCGCGCACCATGTCGTTGCCGGCGCGTTCGGCCAGCCGCAGCACACCCAGCTTCAGGGTGCGCGCCTCGCCGCGCACGCCGCGGGACAGTTGCACCACTTCCAGCGACCCGCCGCCGATATCGGCTAGCACCCCGTCAGCGGCGGGAATGCCGCATAGTAGCCCGGCGGCCGCCAATGCCGCTTCCTGTTCACCCGACAGCACGTGGATCTGTACGCCCGGCATGCGGCGTTGCAAGCCAACGACGAATTCGGGGCCGTTGGTGGCATCGCGCACGGCGGCCGTGGCCAGCACCTCGAACGGCGCGGCCCCCATGGCACGGGCAATGGCGGCGTAGCGGTTCATCACCGTTAATGCCTGATGCACCCCTTCCTCGTTCAGCCGCCCTGTCGTTTGCATGCCGCGCCCCAGGCGCAGCACCGCCTTCTCGTTGAAGATCGCAATCGGGTTGCGGCCCAACCCCTCGAACACCACAAGTCGCACCGAATTGGAGCCGAGATCGACGACAGCGCAGCGCGGCACATCCGGCGGAGGAGCGTAGGGCAAAAGCTAATCCTGAGAGAGGCGGTCGGGCCGCCGGTGATGGAGAATGGGGACCGCGCCGACCGGGCCGTGCAGCGCGGAACCCCGGCCCGACAGCGAGGGATTGGTCATGAAATAATCATGCGCGGAGACGCGTTTCTTCCCGGCCCCCGGCGCTATGCGCCGCCAGGCTCCGTCGCTGCCCAGTTCCCAGGACTGCATGCTGTCCTTCATGTTCACCACCATGATCTGGTCGAGAACCTGGGCATGCACGGTCGGGTTGTGGATCGGCACAAGGGTTTCCACCCGCCACTCCAAGTTGCGCGTCATCCAGTCGGCGGAACTTATATAGACACGCGCATGCCGGCTCGGGAGTGGATGGCCATTGCCGAACACGCAGATGCGGCTGTGCTCCAGGAAGCGCCCGACGATGGATTTCACCCGGATATTCTCGGACAGGCCGGGCACGCCCGGGCGCAGGCAGCAAATGCCGCGCACCACCGCCATCACCTTCACACCGGCGTTGCTGGCCTCGTACAGCTTGTCGATCAGATGGTCGTCCACAAGGCTGTTCAGCTTCAGCCAGATGCCGGCCGGCTTGCCCTCGCGGGCGAACATGATCTCCCGATCCATCAGCTCCATCAGCGTCGGGCGAATGGTCAGCGGGCTGAACGCCAGCGCGTCCATCCGCTCGGGCCGGGCATAGCCGGTCATGTAGTTGAACAGCCGGGCGGAATCGCGCGTCAGATCCGGGTCGCAGGTGAAGAAGCTGAGGTCGGTATAGATGCGTGCCGTGATCGGATGATAGTTGCCGGTGCCGAAATGCGCGTAGCTGCGCATGGTGCCACCTTCGCGGCGGACCACCAGGGACAGCTTGGCGTGGGTCTTGAGTTCGGTGAAGCCGAACACAACCTGGACCCCGGCAGCTTCCATGGCGCGGGCGAGGCGGATATTGGCTTCCTCGTCGAAGCGGGCGCGCAATTCTACCAGCGCGGTCACGGATTTCCCGGCCTCGGCGGCCTCGATCAGTGCCTTCACAATCGGGCTGTCGCGGCTGGTGCGATACAGCGTCTGCTTCACCGCCACCACGGCCGGGTCGCCCGCGGCCTGGCGCAGGAACTGCACCACCACGTCGAAGCTTTCGAACGGATGGTGGACGATGATGTCCTTGGCGCGGATGGCGGCGAAGCAATCGCCGGCGAAGTCGCGGATGCGTTCGGGGAAGCGCGGTGTGTAGGGCGGGAACAGCAGATCCGGCCGGTCGTCCACGATCAGCTGCTTCAGGTCCACCAGACCCAATATGCCGTCGTGGACGTGCACCTCCTGGCTCGATGCCTCCAGCTCGTCCACCACGAATTCGCGCAGCGCGTCGGACATTTCGGCGTTCACCGCAAGGTGGATCGCAACACCCCGGCGGCGGCGCTTCAGCGCTGTCTCATAGGAACGGACGAGATCCTCGGCCTCCTCCTCGAACTCCACATCTGTGTCGCGGATCAGGCGGAACATGCCGTGCGCCTGTACCCGAAAACCGGGGAAAAGCCGGTCCAAGAACAGCCGCACCAAATCTTCTAGCATGACGAAACGAATGTCTTGGGAGCCTTCGGCGGCGGGAAGGCGCACGAAACGCTGAACCTGCGCGGGCAGCGGGATGAGCGCCCACATGCCGTGCCCGTCCTCGTCGCGGATCAGCCGCAGCGCCACCACCAGCCCCATGTTGGGAATGAAGGGAAACGGATGCGCCGGGTCGATCGCCAGCGGGGTCAGCACGGCGAAGACCCGCTCCATGAACCAGGCATCCAGCCAGGACCGGTCCTGGTCCGAGAGCGTGGCCGGATCGGCGATGGCGATCCCGGCTTCCTCCAACTTCGCGCGCAGCTGGTGCCACACGCTCAATTGATCGGCGATCAGCGCCCGGGCACGGGCCTCAACGTCCGCGAGCTGCTGCGCCGGCGTGTGGCCATCGGCGGAATGCGCGCTGACGCCTGCCTTGGCCTGCCCGATCAACCCGGCGACGCGCACGGAGTAGAACTCGTCCAGATTGCCGGCGCTGATGGATACGAAACGCAGCCGCTCCAGCAGCGGATGATTAGGGTTCTGCGCCTCCTCCACCACGCGGTGGTTGAAATCCAGCCAGGACAATTCCCGGTTGATGAACCGGTCCGGGCTCTCCAGCGTGATCGCGCGGACCGGCGCGACAACGGCGCCCTGATGCGGCGGAATGCTGGTGTCGGGCATGGCGATCGATCCGGTGCTGACTTCGCCCACGATCTTACAGAAGACGGGCGGCGGCCGGGACGGCTGGCGAAGTCTGTTCCGTGAAATCTTCATGTCCCGACCGATCATCACTCAATTCGTCCAGACGGGCCAGCTTTTCGATGCGGTCCAGCTCCTCCCCGTCTGTGGTCTGCCCGTCTGTGGTATGTTCGTCTGTGATATGTTCGTCTGTGATATGCTCGTCTGCGGCCTGTCCGTCCGCTGCCTGCATGTCGGCCAGCACCCGGGCCGCCAGCATCCGGTTGGCCCGCCGGCCGGCCGCGAAGGTCGCATGGTCCAGCCGTGCCGCGGCCTCGCGCATTGCTGCCGGGGTGCGCGCCAGCCGCAGGCGCAGCCAGTCCTGCACGGCCTCCGGCACCGCCAGTTGGCGTTCGGACAGCAGGCGGGCCAACAGCACGCGCAGCAGATCGTCCTGTGGCTCTCCGATCTCAATGGCGGTCGCGGCGCGTAGCCGGCTGGCGAGGTCGGGCAGCGCGATGCGCCAGCGCGCAGGCGGTGTGCGGCCGGTCAGCAGCACGGGAAATCCAGCCTCGGCGGCCGCGTTCAGCAGATGCAGCAAGGCCAGTTCGGGCGCGGTATCGGCGTCATCAATGGCAAGCGGGCCGGCGATCGGGTGAAAGCGAAGCACATGACCGGGAAGGATGGCAGCGGACATCCGCATCGCCCAGACATGCAGCAAATGCGTCTTGCCGCTACCCGCCGGCCCCCACATTGCCAGCCGCCCCTGCGGCCAGGATGCGTCCCGCGCCAGCCATGCCAGCGCGGCCGCGTTGGACGGGGCCTCCAGGAAATCCGCGGCGGAGAAATGCGGCACATGCGCGAATGGGAGTGCCAGCTGCCGTGCGGTGCTCAACGCTCGGCCAGGCTGTCGATCGTGGGCGGCGCGGCTGGAAACGACTCGGCTGGCTGGTCGAGATATAGTGGCGATTCCAGGTAGCGCCGTAGCCAGAACCGGCACAGCACGCCGATCGTCGCCGCCGCCGGCACCGCGAGCAGCACGCCGACGAACCCGAATGCCGCACCGCCGGCGAACAGGGCAAAGATCACCCACACCGCATGCAGTTCCACCCTGTCGCCAAGGAAGCGCGGATAGATCACGTAGCCTTCCAGAGCCTGACCCAGCACGAACACCCCGGCGACCAGCCCCACCCCGGTCCAGGACTGGAACTGCGCGCTGGCCAGTGCCAGCGACGTGATGAAGCCAGTAACGGTGCCGACATAGGGGATGAAGGACAGCAATCCAGAGGACAAACCCACGATCAGCCCCAGGTCCAGCCCCACGGCGGAAAGGGCCACGGCGTAGTACAGCGCCAGCGCCACGCAGCACATGGCCTGCCCGCGCAGCCAGGCGGATAGGATGCGGTCCACCTCCCGCGCCTGGGCACGGAGCACACCCTCATAGCGGCGCGGCAGCCAGCCATCCACGCGCGCGACCACGCCCGGCCAGTCGCGCAGCAGATAGAACGCCACGATCGGCGTCACCACCAGCAGGGTCAGCACGTTGAACAGCGCGAAGCCGCCGCCCACCAGCTGGCGCAGGGCCGAAGTGACGAAGCCCAGCATCGACCCGGCTTGGGAGCTGACCAGGTCGCGCAGCTTGTCGTTGACGTATTCCGGCCCCAGCCGCTCCTGCAGACGCACGATAGTGTCGTTCGACAGGTCGCGAATCATCCCAACATAGGTGGGCACGCGGGCGATCAGGATGCCCAGCTGGGCGATGATGAGCGGATAGAGCAGCAACGCGAATAGCAGCCCGAAGGCGAGCAACGCCACGATCAGCAGCCCTGCCCCGATGCCGCGCCTGATACCGGCCCGCTGTAGCCGGCTGGCCAGCGGATCGAGGAAATACGCAACCCCGGCGGCGGCCACGAAAGGCAACAACACGGAGGCGAACAGCTCCAGCACCAGCCAGACCACTACCGCCAGACCGGCCAGCAACGCGATGCGTTGGCCCTTGGTGGACCCGGATTGCGGCACATGGGACATGCCGGCGTTCACGCGTCGCCGCCGCGCATCGCACGCACGCTTCCCGCGCCCGTTGCACACGGGAGAGGCCTATGGTTCTTTCCGCGACCGTCCGGCCGCCGCAATGTCGTCGGCGTCATTACCCACCGTGCCATGATCGCATCGATCTGGCCATTATAACCGAGGACGGCATGGCCAGCATGACCTATCGCGCGTCCGGGGTCGATATCGACGCCGGCGAGGCATTGGTGGAGCGGATCAAACCCCTCGCCCGCGCCACCGCGCGCAGCGGCGCGATGGGCGGCTTGGGCGGCTTTGGCGCGTTGTTCGACCTGAAGGCCGCCGGCTATATCGACCCCATCCTCGTTTCCGCCACCGATGGCGTGGGCACCAAACTGAAGATCGCCATCGAGACCGGGCTGCACGACCAGGTGGGCATCGACCTCGTGGCCATGTGCGTGAACGACCTGATCGTCCAGGGTGCCGAACCGCTGTTCTTCCTGGATTACTTCGCCACCGGTCGTCTGTCCGTCGATCAGGCCGCCCGCGTCGTCGCCGGCATCGCCGAAGGCTGCCGCATTGCCGGCTGCGCCCTGGTGGGCGGCGAGACGGCGGAAATGCCGGGCATGTACGCCGATGGCGACTACGACCTCGCCGGCTTCACCGTGGGCGCGGCCGAGCGCGGCACATTGCTGCCGCACGACGTCGCGCCGGGCGACGCGGTACTGGGGCTGGCCAGTTCCGGCGTGCATTCGAACGGCTTCTCGCTGGT
>DASXIW010000038.1:0-1869 GCA_036497785.1 Acetobacteraceae bacterium
TTGACGACAGGTTAACGCGCCGTGTTGTTCGGGCGGTCGTCTGCGCTTTCGCTGGGTCTCGCGCGACCGCTGGCGGGCGGGAGATTGTTTCGCCGGTGCGCTTCTCGCGATGACAGTGGAACATCCGGCATCCTGGGGACGCGCCCGGCAATTCCGCACCGGACGCTCAGCGGTCAGGGCAATCCGAACGGCCTGGTGAACTGCCCCGGTCAGGGCATGCCGGTCAGGGCATGAAGGCGCCGCCGTTTACATGGATGGTCTGGCCGGTGACGTAACGCGCCTCCGGCGAACACAGAAAACGTACCATCGCGGCGATCTCGTCGGGCTGCCCGCGTCGCCCGGACAGGCTCTCCGGCAGCACCGAGCGGCCGTGGTTGCCGCCGGCCGCCGCCCCGCGGATCGTTTCGATCGAGCCTGGCACCACGGTGTTGACGGTGATGTTGTCGCCGGCCAACTCCTTGGCCAGCGCGCGCGTCAGCCCGACCATCCCGGCCTTCGCCGTCACCGCATGGACACGGCCGATGGCGCCGACATGGGCCGACATCCCGCCCAGGTTGACGATCGATCCACCGCCCGCGGCGGCGATCCGCGGTGCCGCCGCGTGCGCGCAGTAGAACGCGCCATCCAGCGTGGCGCTCATGATTTCCCGCCATTCCTCCGGGGTCATATCGCTGAATTTGGTCTGGCGGCGAACCGAGGCGTTATTGACCAGCACATCGAGGCGGCCGAAGCGGGCGACCGCAGCGCCGATCAGATCGCGCGCCTGTGCGGGATCGGAGATGTCGGCCAGGTGCACGGCGGCCTCACTGCCGGCCTCGCGCACCAGCCGGGCGGTTTCTTGGGCGTCATGTTCCGCCTGGCGTGCGGTGACCAGCACCCGATAACCGTCGCGCGCCAGATGCAGGGCAATGGCGCGGCCGATATTCATTGCGCTGCCGGTAACCACTGCCACTTTGTCCTGATCCGCCATCACCGACCCCCTGCGATGCGGGCGATTGGACAGCGAAAGCGGCTTGGTGTGCAATGGGGACCGACCCAACCATCGGAGGAAACCATGGCCCAGGCACCCTCGTCCGCCTCACGCGACGCCGTCCGCAACACCGTGCCCAAGATGATCGAACTGACCGAGAAGGTGCTGTTCGGCGATGTGTGGGAACGCCCCGAACTGTCCAAGCGCGATCGCAGCCTGATCGTCTGTGCCGTGCTGACCGCCACCTACCGGCCGGAGCAATTGCGCGGCCACCTTCAGCGCGCGCTCGATAATGGCCTGACCAAGACCGAGCTTTCGGAGATGATCACGCATGTGGCCTTCTACGCCGGCTGGCCGGCGGCGATGTCGGCGGCCAACATCGCGCGCGAGATCTTTGAGGCCAATCCTTAATTTCCCAATTCTTGCGTCCACGGACAGGAACGACAGCGATGAAGGCGGGCTTTATCGGCCTCGGCACCATGGGTGCCAGCATGGCGGCAAATCTGCAAAGCGGTATCCAGAAGGACGGGCACACAGTACTGGTGCATGACGTCCGGAGGGAGGCCGCGGCACCGCATATCAAGAATGGCGCGATCTGGGCCGACAGCCCGGCGGCGATGGCGGCGGCGTGCGACATCATCTTCACCTCGCTGCCGGGGCCGCCCGAGTTTGACGCTGTCAGCTACGGCGACAGCGGCCTGCTGTCGACGATCCGCAAGGATGCGGCCTATTTCGACCTGACGACGAATTCGCCGACCACGGTGCGCAAGGCCCATTCCGACTACCAGAAGAAGGGAGCTTATCTGTTCGATGCGCCGGTCAGCGGCGGCCCGCGCGGTGCGGCGTCCGGCAAGCTGGCGATCTGGTGCGGCGGCGATGCGGCGGTGTTCGAAAAGTGG
>DASXIW010000039.1:0-1926 GCA_036497785.1 Acetobacteraceae bacterium
CAGTGATGGCGGGGGCGCTGTTCCGGCCCACCGGCTCCAGCACGATCCGCGCGCCCTCCACGCCCAGCAGGCGCATCTGTTCGGCGACCAGGAAACGATGTTCCTGATTGCAGACCAGGATCGGCGGGCCGAAGCCCTCGCCCAGCGCCCGGCTGGCAGTCTCCTGGATCATCGAGCGATCCGAGATCAACGGCCAGAATTGTTTCGGGAAGCTTTCGCGCGAGACCGGCCAGAGGCGGGTGCCCGAACCACCGGACAGGATGACGGGAATAATGGGCGAGGGCGTGTTCATAGGGGTATTGCTATAGGCAAGAGCAGCGTGGGGTGTCCAGCGTCACGGTCACGCAAGGGCGCGCGGCGGGCCGGGCGACGCTTGCGGCTTTGCTGCGGCGCACCCATCATGGCGCATCCCGTCCCAGCGCGAGCCGCCCCATGCCATCCGCCTCGACCCCCGTGGCCAACGACCCACAGAGCGCGATCCGCGACATCACCCAGGCGATCGAGCCAGGGCTGATCGAGATCCGCCGCGACCTTCACGCCCACCCCGAACTCGCCTTTGAGGAGGTGCGGACCGCCGGCATCGTGGCCGCCGAACTCGCACGGCTGGGCATTCCGCACCAGACGGGCATCGCCAGGACCGGCGTGGTCGGCCTGATCGAGGGCGGGCGCCCGGGCCCGGTGCTGGCGATTCGCGCCGATATGGACGCGTTGCCGATCCATGAGCAGACCGGGCTGGATTTCGCGAGCCGGATCGACGGGAAGATGCATGCCTGCGGCCACGACATCCACACCACGACGCTGCTGGGCGTGGCGGCCGTGCTGCAGAAGCTGGCCCCCCGGCTCGCCGGCACAGTGAAGCTGATCTTCCAGCCGGCCGAGGAGACGGTCGCCGGCATGAAGGCGATGGTGGCGGAAGGGGTGATGGACAGCCCGAGGATCGACATGGCGCTGGGCTTCCACAACCACCCCGACTTGCCTGTCGGCCGATTCGGCTATTGCCGCGGCCCGACCCTGGCGGCGGCGGACAGCTTCACGGTAACGGTGCATGGCAGCTCCGGCCATGCCGCCTACCCGCATGGCGCGGTCGATCCGATCGTGGCCGCCGCCACGCTGATTACCCAGTTGCAGACCGTCGTCTCGCGCGAGGTGAACCCGATGCATCCGGCGGTGGTGACGATCGGCGCCATCCATGGCGGCGAGGCGGCCAATATCATTCCAGACAGCGTTGAGTTCCGCGGCACGGTGCGCACGCTGCACGCCGCCGCCCAGGACATCGCGGATGCGGCGATCAAGCGGCTTTGCACGGGCATGCTGGCGGGGATGCGGGTGCGGTGCGAGGTGGCGTACCGGCGCGGCGTGCCGGCGCTGGTTAATGACGACAGGGTGCTTTACCCCGCCATTGCCGCGGTGCGGGCGCAGTTCGGCGACGTGGTCGCCGAAGGCTCGCCCAGCATGGGGGCGGAGGATTTTGCGCTGATGTCGCAATTGGTGCCGAGCTTCCAGCTGCGCATCGGCTCCGGCGCGCCGGGGCGTGACGACCGGCTGCATAATTCCGGCTATCAGCCGGACGAGGCCTGTATCTGCCTGGGCGTGCAGGCGCTGTCTCGCGCCGCGCTCGACATGTTGTCCTGAGCCATGCGGATCTGTGTTTTATGGCGCCGGGGCCATTGGCGGCCATCTGGCGGCGCGTTTCGCCGGAGGCGGCGCGGATGTGTCGGTGGTGGTGCGTGGGGCGAACCTGGCGGGGATCCGGGCGCGTGGTCTGACAATGCAGGCGCCGGACGAGACATTCATCGCCCAGGTGACCGCCACGGACGATCCGCGCACGCTGGGGCCGCAGGATGCGGTGGTGGTCACCGCCAAGGCGCCGGCCCTGGCTTCCGTCGCCGCCGGAATCGGGCCGCTGCTGGGGCCCGACACGCCGGT
>DASXIW010000040.1:0-11406 GCA_036497785.1 Acetobacteraceae bacterium
CCCAGAAACACGCCGACCATCATCCGGCTGCGCAGCAGGAATTTTATCGCGGCCCATGATTCGCCGCGCATGCGTGGGGCGGCGGCGCCCGCCATGTCCACGTCCACCAGCGCGCCGCCGGCCTTCATATAGGCCAGTTCCGGGGCGGACAGGCGCGGGTGTTCGCGTGGCGCGGAGATGGTGCGCAGAACGACGAGGGCGACGACGATGCCAATGCCGCCCATCACGTAAAACACGCCGTGCCAGCCCCATGTATAGGCGATCCAGCCCATCAGCGGCGCGAACAGGACTGTCGCGAAATACTGCGCGGAATTGAAGATGGCGGCCGCCGTGCCGCGTTCGTTATCGGGAAACCACGCGGCGACGATCCGGCTGTTGGCGGGCATGGACGGGGCTTCTGCGAAACCAACCAGCAGACGCAGCCCGCACAGCGCATAGACCGCTACAGTCACACTGGCGAAGACCACACCACCCTGCAGGACCGTGAACACCGACCACAGCAGGATGCTCCACAAGCACACGGTCTTCGAGCCCAGGCTGTCGAGCAACCGCCCGCCCGGTATCTGCCCCACCACGTAGGACCAGCCGAATGCCGAGAAGATGTAGCCCATCTCAATGGCGGAGATTCCGAGATCATGGGAGAGCAGGGGCCCGGCAACGGAGATCGTCGCGCGGTCGGCATAGTTGATCACGGTGATGCAGAACAGCATCGCCACGATGGAAAAGCGGAGCGGCCGGTCCTGGCCGCCGCCATCGTCATCGAACTCGACATGTTTCCGTCGGATTGGCCTTCAGGTAGGTTCGTGATCGGCGACGGGGCGTCGGCGGCCGGCCCGTTTATGCGGGCATCCCGCTCTCCCGCACGCCGGCATCCTCGCGGCGGCGGATATCCGGGTTCAGCGTCGTGCCGAGGCCGGGCGTCGTGGGTGCCAGGACCATGCCATCCTTGATCGTGGGCAGCACGCTCACCAGGTCGCGATACCAGGTGGCCAGGGTGGCGCGGACCACTTCCTGGAAGATCGCGGTCGGTGCGTGCAGGGCCAGATGCAGGCCGGCGATCAGCGTCACCGGCCCGGTGCAGTCATGCGGCGCGATCGGTTTGGCATATGCCTCCGCCAGCGCCGCGATCTTGCGCCCCTCGGTCAGCCCGCCGCACCAGGCGAGGTCGAGCATCACCATGTCCAGCGCATCGGCCGCCAGCAGGTCGCGGAACGGCACCACGCCACCCAGGGTCTCGCTGCCGCAGATCGGCGTGCGGGTCTGCCGGCGCAGATCGGCGAGGGTGCGCGCATCGTCCATCTTGTTGATGGGATCCTCGGCCCAGAACACGCCGTAATCCTCCAGGGCCCGGCAGATCCGTGTCGCGGCGTGGCTGCCCCACAGGCTGTGCAGCTCGGCCATCACCTCGATCCGGTCGCCGACGGCCGCACGGATCCTGCGGAACGGCTCCAACCCGGCTTTCAGGTCAGCGAGGCTGATCATGTGGCCGCCGGTGGCTTCGGCGTAGATGTCGAACGGCCAGATCTTCATGGCGGCATAGCCTTCCGACAGCAGGCTTTCCGCCAGTACGCCGGCATCGCGGGTGAAGGCGATCTGGTCGTCATATGGGCCGCCGGTCGCCTCGTCGGCGGAAACCGCGCGGCGCTTGGTCCCGCTGGTGTTGTAGGCGTAGCCGGCGCAGGTGTTGTAGGCGCGGATGCTGGTGCGCGAGGCTCCGCCCAGCGCCTCGTGTACCGGAATGCCGTGGCGCTTGCCGGCCAGATCCCACAGCGCGATGTCCACCGCGCTGGCGGCCCGGATCTCCGCGCCGCTGCTGTTGAAGCCGAGATACGGCGTCATCAGCTGGCGCGAAATGCCCTCGATCTGCCGGGAATCACGACCGATCAACCAGGGCGCCACCTGTTCGTGCAGCGACGCCTCGACCGCCTGTGCGCCCCGGAATGACTCGCCCAGACCGACCAGACCCTCGTCCGTCTCCACTTCAAGCCAGATCAGGTTGGGGCGTTCGGCGATACGGATGGTGCGCAGGGCGGTGACGCGGGACATGGAACCTCGATGTTGAGCGCAAGGCGGGCTTGAGCGAGCGACCTTATGGCTCGGCGAGTCCGCGTCAAGCCATGCTCCGCTAACTCACGACGATGCGCGGCGCCGTCGGCCGCGCATCGGTGGTCAGCTTCTCCCATAGCCGCCGCGCGATTGCGGCAAACGCCTGTGCCGCATGGCTGTCCGGGGCGGTCGCGGCAATCGGCGCGCCGGCATCGGATGCGGTTCGGATGTCCAGCAACAGCGGGATCTCGCCGAGGAATTCGGTGCCCAGCCGCGCCGCCTCGTCCCGCGCCCCGCCATGGCCGAAGATCTCGGCGCGATGCCCGCAGGCCGGGCAGCAGAAAAACGACATATTCTCGATCAACCCCAGCACCGGCACCTTGGTCCGCTCGAACATCCGCACGCCGCGCCGCGCATCCAGCAGCGCGATGTCCTGCGGGGTGGAGACGATCACCGCGCCGGCCAGCGACACGCGCTGCGCCATGGTCAATTGCGCGTCCCCGGTGCCAGGCGGCATGTCGACGATCATGATGTCCAGTTCGCCCCATTCCACCTGGCCCATCATCTGTTCCAGCGCGCCCATCACCATCGGGCCACGCCAGATCATCGGCGTCTCCTCCTCCACCAGAAAGCCGATGGACATCGCCTTCAGCCCCCAGGCCTCCAGCGGCTTCATCCGGTCGCCTTGCACCTCCGGCCGCCGCGCGAGGCCCAGCATGCGGGGAAGGCTGGGGCCGTAAATATCGGCATCCAGCAGGCCCACGCGCAGCCCCAGCCCGGCCAGCGAGACCGCGAGATTGACCGCCGCCGTCGATTTGCCGACGCCGCCTTTGCCGGAGGCGACCGCGACGATGGCGCGCACATTGGCGAGCAGCGCCGGCTTCTGTGCCGCCGGTCCATGCGGCGTGTGGGCTTGCGGGGGGGCCGGGCGGGCTGCGGGTGCGGCATGATGGGCGGTGAGCACGGCGGTGACGTTGCGCACACCGGGCTCGCGCGCCAACAGGCGTTCCACTTCCCGGCAGACCGGCTCCATCCTCCGGGCGCCGGCGCGATCGGTCAGCAGGCTGACATGCACCAGCCCACCCTTCACCTGCACCGCTTCCACGAGCCCCGCCGCCACGATATCCCGCCCGCTCGCCGGGTCGGTCACGCCGCGCAATGCCGCGAGAAGTCTGTCCTGGGTCGGGCCGTCTGACGTGAGTTCGGGCATGCGCTTGAAAACCTTTTGTGTCCGGGCATATGCTAATCTGCCATGTCGAGCGGATATGGCGCCCTCTGGCCGTCATGCCAATGGTGCTTCCGCCAGCCGCAGCCGAACCCGGCCGCGTGATCGCCGATACAGGAGCTTTCCCACTCCCATGCCTTGGAAAAATGGCGGCTCCGATGGCGGAGGCTCCGACGGAGGCTCGAATTCCGGCGGCGGTTCTGGCGGGCAGGGTCCGTGGGGCAACCCGCCCGGCGGCGGCAGCGGCGGCAATGGTCAGCGTCCCGGCGGCCGCCCGCAGGGTCCCTGGGGCGGGGGACCGCGCGGGCCTGGCCAGGGGCCCGATCTCGACGACCTGATCGCGCGCGGGCAGGCGTTCATCAGCAGCGTGTTGCCGCCCGGTTTCGGCAATCGCGGCCCGCGCCGTCCCGGCGGTGGTCGCGGCTTCGGCGGCGGGCGTGGCGCGGCGCTGATCCTGCTGGTGTTCGTGGCGGTGTGGCTGGCGAGCGGCTTTTATCGCGTGCAGCCGGATGAAGTGGGTGTGGTGCTGCGCTTCGGCGCCTATCAAGGCACCACATTTCCAGGCCTGAACTATCACATCCCCTGGCCGGTCGAGACGGTGCTGCGCCCCGCCGTGACCCGGATCAACCGCATCGAGGTCGGCTATCGCTCGGCCGCCCCGGATGGCAGCAACCAGATCAGCCTGGGCCGCGACGTGCCGACGCGCGACGTGCCCGAGGAAAGCCTGATGCTGACCGGTGACGAGAACATCATCGACATCAATTTCACGGTGTTCTGGCGCATCCGTGATGCGGCGGCCTTCCTCTTCAACACGCGCAATCCAGCCTACACCGTGAAATCCGCCGCCGAGAGCGTCATGCGCGAGGTGATCGGCCGCACCCCGATCCAGCCCGCGCTCGGGCCGGGCCGCACCCAGATCGAACAGGCGGTGACCACAGGCGTGCAGGCCATTCTCGACCAATACGGCACCGGCGCAGAGATCACCCAGGTTTCGCTGCAGAAATCCAACCCGCCGGACGAGGTGCTGGACAGCTTCCGCGACGTGCAGCGCGCCAACACCGAGGCCGAGACGGCGCGCAACGAGGCCCAGTCCTATCGCAACGACATCGTTCCCCGCGCCCGCGGCGAGGCCGCCCGCCTGACCGCGGAGGCCGATGGCGCCCGCCAGGCCTCGGTGGCCGAGGCGACCGGTCAGGCGCAGCGCTTCCTTTCCGTGCTGAACGCCTATAACGCCGCCAAGGATGTGACGCTGCAACGCCTGTATATCGAGACGATGCAGGACGTGCTGAGCCACACCCCGTCGGTTATCGTCGATGGCTCGCTCAAGGGCCTGGTGCCGTTCCTGCCGCTGAACGATGTTGGCCATCCGCCCGCGCCGCCTCCGCCCGCCGCGGCCACGTCCGGCACTGGCCCGCAGAGGACCGCGCCATGAACCGTTCGCTGATCGGCGCCGCCGCGGCCCTGGTTGTCGTCTTCATCGTCGCCAGCGCGTCGCTGTTCACCGTGAACCAGACCCAACAGGTCCTTATCACCCAGTTCGGAGCCCCGGTGCGGCTGATCACCGATCCCGGGCTGCACGTGAAGGTGCCGTTCGTCCAGACCGTGATCAGCTTCGATCGCCGCCTGCTGGATTACGAACTGCCCAGCGAGGAAGCGACACTGGGCGACCAGCGGCGCCTGCGGGTGGATGGCTTCGTCCGTTTCCGGATCGTCGATCCGCTGAAATACTACCAGGCAGTCGGCCCCACCGAGGACGGCATCCGCGTGCGCATCAATGCCGTGGCATCGTCCTCGCTGCTGCGCGTTCTGGGCAACGAGCAGCTGCTGAACGTGCTATCATCCAATCGCGGCCAGATCATGAGCACAATCCGCGACCAGGTGAACAACGAGATGAACGGCTTCGGCGTGAAGGTGGAGGATGTGCGCATCCGCCGTGCCGACCTGCCAGAGGAGAACACCAAGGCCGTGCTGTCGCGCATGCAGTCCGAGCGCGAGCGGGTGGCCCGGCAGGCTCGCGCCGAGGGTGCCGAAGCCTCCGCCCGCATCCGCGCGGATGCGGAGCGGGAACGCACCGTGCTGGTGGCCGATGCGCGGGCCACGGCGGATAAGCTGCGCGGCCAGGGCGAAGCGCAGGCCATTGCCATCTATGCCGACGCCTTCCAGCGCGACCCGCAATTCTTTGGCGTTTGGCGAACGCTGCAGGCCTATCGTGATGCCTTCGCCGCCGGCACCTCCCGGCTGGTGCTGACGCCGGGCGATGCCTTCCTCAAGCTGCTCGAGGACGCGCCGCCGCGGCAGGCGGGCGTGCCGGCGGCGGCGGCGCCAACCGGCGTTTCGCCTTCCGTGCCGCAAGCGTCCGCCTCCACCCCGGCCACCCCGGCCACCCCGGCAAAGCCTGCGCCATAAGGGATGCTTGTGGCCGGGGGCAGGGCTGCCCAAATAAATACCAAATCCAGGGGATCCCCGCTGATGCGCCTGATCACACGCCGCACCCTCCGCGCCACCGCCCTCGCGCTTTCGGCCATCATCGCCATACCGGTCATGCCGGCGTTGTCGGTGCATGCGCAGGCGCGTTCCGCGCCGGACAGTTTTGCCGACCTTGCTGCGAAGCTGCTGCCGGGCGTGGTCAACGTCTCGTCCAGCACGTTGCTGGCGGCGCGGAGCGGACCCGCGCCGGGCCCGGATATTCCACAATTTCCGCCCGGTTCGCCGTTCGAGCAGTTCTTCAAAGACTTCATGGACCGCAACCACCAGGGCGGCGGTGACAATGGCCAGACGCCGGCGCCGCGCCGCGCACAAAGCCTCGGCTCCGGCTTCGTGATCGACCCGTCCGGCATCATTGTCACCAACAACCATGTGATCGATGGCGCGGACGAGATCACCGTCATCCTGCAGGACAATACCACGCTCAAGGCCACGCTGCTCGGACGTGACGATCGCGCCGACCTGGCCGTGCTGAAGGTCAATTACGGCAAGCCGTTACCGGCCCTGCCATGGGGAGATTCCGACAAGTCCCGGGTCGGGGATTGGGTGCTGGCCATCGGCAATCCGTTCGGCCTGGGCGGTTCGGTGACCGCGGGCATCGTCAGCGCGCGCGGCCGCAACATCGATTCCGGCCCGTACGACAATTTCATCCAGACCGACGCGCCCATCAACAAGGGCAATTCCGGTGGTCCGCTGTTCAACATGGACGGCGAAGTGATCGGCATCAACACCGCCATCTACTCCCCCTCCGGCGGTTCCATCGGCATCGGCTTCTCCATCCCTTCCAATATGGCCAGGACGGTCGTCGACCAGCTGATCCATTACGGTCATGCCCGCCGCGGCTGGCTGGGCGTGCGCATCCAGCAGGTGACGCCTGACATCGCGGAAAGCCTCGGTCTGAAGGATGCGGCCGGCGCCATGGTTGCCGGGGTCAACGATGGCGGCCCGGCGGACAAGGCGCAGATTCGCAACGGCGACATCATCCTGTCCTTCAACGGCCAGGACGTGAAGGAAATGCGCAGCCTGCCGCTGATCGTGGCACAGACCGAAATCGGCAAGACCGTGCCCCTGGTCGTCTGGCGCGATGGCAAGCAGGTGACCCTGCAGGCCGTGGTTGGCGAACTGCCGGACGACCAGAAGGTCGCCAGCGCCGACGTGCCGGCGAAGCCCGAGCCGACCAAAGCGCTGGAATTGTCCGGACTCGGCCTGCAGCTCGGCCCGATCACCCAGGACGCACGCGATAAATACCAGATCGCTTCCGATCAGAAAGGCGTGCTGGTCACCGGCGTGAATTCCGGCACGCCCGCCAGCGATCGCGGCCTGAAGCCGGGCGACGTGATCGTGGAAGTCCAGCAGGAACAGGTGAATACCCCCGCGGACGTGCAGGACCGGATCGAGAAGGTGCGTAAATCCAACCGCAAATCGGTGCTGATCCTGGTTCAGTCAGGTGACGGGCTGCATTGGATTCCGCTGTCGCTCGCCCCCGATCCGGATCGCAAGCCGGGATAAGCCTGGACAAGGGGGCGGCTTCGCCCCCTTGCGTGGCGCGCGCCGTCCGTCCATTCCGCGCGCATGAAGGTGCTCGAAGTCACCAATGTGGATTTTTCGCTGCGGCATTTCCTGCTGCCGCTGATGCGGGGCATCCGCGCGCGCGGGCATGAGGTGATCGGCGTATCCGCCGATGGCCCGTTGCTGGATGTGGCGCGCGCCGAAGGCTTTCGCGTTGTTGCCCCGCCCTTGCAACGCCGCGTCTCGCTTACCGGGCAGTTCCGCGCCTTCCGCGCCCTCCTGGCGCTTATACGCGCGGAGCGGCCCGACCTCGTGCACGCGCATATGCCGATCAGCGGCTTCCTCGCCCGCCTGGCCGCCCGGATCGCGGGCGTGCCGGTCATCGCCTATACCTGTCATGGCTACCTGTTCAACCAGCCCGGCTCCCGCCGGCGCCGGCTGATGGGGCTGGCCATGGAATGGATCGGCGGCCGCCTGACGGATATCTATATGACCGTCTCCAGCGAGGAGGCCGCCGACGCTCGCCGCCTGCACATCGCCGACCACGCCGTGGCGATCGGCAATGGCCGCGACCCGGCCCGCTTCCACCCCGATCTTGCCGCCCGCGCACGGCTGCGCGCCAAGTTTGGCGTGCCCGAGGACCGCGTCGTCGTTGTCATCGTCTCCCGCCTCGTCCGCCACAAGGGCCATCCGGAATTGCTCGCCGCCCTGCGGGACAGCTCCGCCGAGCTATGGGTGGTCGGCGACCGGCTCGCCTCCGACCATGGCGAGGATCTGGAGCCACATTTCGCCGGCGCCGGCCTGGGCGCCCGGCTGCGACGGCTCGGCTATCGCGACGACATTCCCGCCATCCTCGCCGCCGCCGATATCTTCGCGCTGCCCAGCCATTTCGAGGGTCTGCCCATGTCGGTCATCGAGGCGATGCTGACCGGCCTGCCGGTGGTGGCCACCGACATACGCGGCCCGCGCGAGCAGGTGGTGGACGGCGTCACCGGCCTGCTGGTCCCCCCGGCGAGCGCGCCGCCTTTGGCCGACGCCCTGCGCCGCCTGGTCGACGACTCGGGTTTGCGGCACCGCATGGGCGCGGCCGCGCGCGAACGGGCTTTGGCGCTGTACGACGAGGGCAGGGTTGTGGCCCGGACGCTGGACCTGCTGGGGCTGTAGGGGCTATCCCCGGCGATCAAGCATACGGGGCCCGTAATGACCGACATCGTTCCCATCCGCCGCGCGCTGATCTCCGTCTCCGACAAGGCTGGACTGGTGGAATTCGCCCAGGCCCTGGCGGCGCGCGGTGTGGAAATCCTGTCCACCGGCGGTTCCGCCAAGACATTGCGCGACGCTGGTCTCGCCGTCATCGACGTGTCCGACCACACGGGCTTCCCCGAAATCATGGACGGCCGGGTGAAGACCCTGGTGCCGCAGATCCACGGCGGCATCCTGGCCCGGCGCGACCTGCCCGAGCACGTCGCGCAGATGGAACAGCACCACATCGCCCCGATCGATATGGTCGTCTCGAACCTCTATCCCTTCGAGGCCACCGTGGCGCGTGGCGCCTCCTTCGCGGATTGCGTGGAGAACATCGACATTGGCGGCCCCGCCCTGACCCGCGCCGCCGCCAAGAACCATGATTTCGTCGTGGTCCTCACCGACGTCACCCAGTACAGCGCCGTCCTCGCCGAACTCGCCGAGCATGGCGGCACCACGCTGGCCCTGCGCCGCAAACTCGCGGGCGAGGCCTATGCCCGTACCGCCGCGTATGATGCCGCCATCGCCGCCTGGTTCGCCGGCGAACGCCAGGATGCCTTCCCCAGCCGCCTGACCTTTTCCGGCGCCCTCCGCCAGACCTTGCGCTATGGCGAGAACCCCCATCAGCAGGCCGCCTTCTATGTCACCGGCGATCGCCCCGGCGTGGCCACGGCGCGACAGGTGCAGGGCAAGGAGCTCTCGTATAACAACCTGAACGACACCGACGCGGCGTTCGAGGCGGTGGCCGAGTTCGCCGGTCCCACCGTGGTCATCGTCAAGCACGCCAATCCCTGCGGCGTCGCCACCGCCACCAGCCTGTCCGCCGCCTGGGACGCCGCCTTGCGCTGCGACCCTGTCTCGGCCTTCGGCGGCATCATCGCGCTGAACCGCATGCTGGACGAGGCGACGGCCGAAAAAATCGCCACCATCTTCAGCGAGGTGATCGTCGCCCCCGACGCCACGCCAGGCGCGCAAGCGATCCTCGCGCGCAAGAAAAACGTCCGCCTGCTGCTGACCGGCGGCCTGCCGGACCCCGCCTCCGCCGGCGCCACCTTCCGCAGCGTCGCCGGCGGCTTCCTCGCCCAGACCCGCGACGCCGGCCGGATCACCCGCGAAGGGCTGAAACGCGTCACCAAACGCGGACCCACCGACGCCGAGCTGGATGACCTGATCTTCGCCTTCCGGGTCTGCAAGCACGTGAAGTCCAACGCCATCATCTATGCCAAGAACAGCGCCACCGTCGGTATCGGCGCAGGTCAGATGAGCCGCGTGGACTCGGCGCGCATCGCCGCGCTGAAAAGCGCGGACGCCGCGAAAGCCGCGGGCCTGGACACGCCCCTGACGCGCGGCAGTGTCGCCGCCTCGGATGCGTTCTTTCCCTTCGCGGACGGGCTGGAAGCCATCGTCGCGGCTGGGGCGACGGCGGTGATCCAGCCCGGTGGCTCGATGCGCGATAACGAGGTGATCGCCGCCGCCGATGCGGCTGGCATCGCGATGGTGCTGACCGGGATGCGGCATTTCAGGCACTGAGCCGTGAAGGAAGGCCAGGGCGCCGCCCTGGACCCGGTCAAGGCGGAGCCTTGACAATCCTGGACTTTCCTCTGATTGCCTTTCAGTGGCATTGCCTCAATTGCTTGCGCCGCAGGCATTCGCCTCGGGGCCTGCCGGGATCATCCCGAAGCATGTAAAACTTGGGCTTCGCCGCCCAACCCATCGAGAGTCGGGGATTGTCAAGGCTCCGCCTTGACCGAGTCCAGGGCAGAGCCCTGGCCTTCCTACTGTTCGCCCCAACAGCACGTCTTGCCTAACGCCAGAATCGCCCACAGTATCGATAACAATGAAGATCATTGTTTTGGGTGCCGGCATTGTCGGCATGGCCAGCGCCTGGTGGCTGGCGCGTGACGGTCATGATGTGACAGTTGTGGACCGCGAGGCGGAGGTTGGTCGCGGTACCAGCTTCGCCAATGGCGCCCAGCTTTCCTACAGTTATGTGGCGCCCATGGCCTCGCGAGCGGTGCTCGCCAGCCTGCCGAAATACTTGCTTGGTCGGAACAGCCCGGTGCGCTTCATGCCGTCGGCCGACCCCGGCCAGTGGCGCTGGATCTTGCGTTTCCTGCGCGCATGCAATGCAGACGCCGCGGCAATCAACACGACGCGGTTACTGGCCCTGTCGTTTCTGAGCCGGGATGCGCTGCATGAGATGATGGCGGTGGCGCCGCTGCGGTTTCACCATCGCCGCAACGGCAAGCTGGTGGTGCAATCCTCGCGGCAGGGCATGGCGGATGCCGAGGCGCAACTGCGCCTGCAGGCCACCTTCGGATGCGAGCAGGAGGCACTCGGCGCCGCCGAATGCCTGGCGCTGGAACCCGGGCTGGAATCGATCGCCGATCGCCTGGTTGGCGGCATCTATACCCCGTCCGAGGAGGTCGGGGATTGCCGCATGCTGTGCGAGGAGCTGCGGCGTATACTGACACCGCATGTGCGTTTCGCCCTGGGCACGGATGTGCGGCATTTGCGCGTGGAGCGCAGTCGCGTCGTCGGGTTGGAAACCGCGTCCGGCGCGATGGACGCCGATCTGTATGTGCTGGCGGCAGGCATTGGCAGCCCGTTGCTGGCGCGCGATGCGGGGCTGCGCCTGCTGGTGCAGCCCATTCGCGGCTATTCGATCACCGCGCCGATCCGCAACGGCAATCTCGCCCCCACACGCAGCATCACGGACATTGCCCGCAAGACCGTCTTCGCGCCGGTTGGCGACACGCTGCGGCTCGCCGGCTTCGCCGAAATCGGCGGCCGCGGTGCCACGATACCGCCCGCCCGCATCGCTGCCCTGGTGGAGACGCTGTCCACCACTTTTCCCGGCGCCTGCGCGCTGGACGATGTGCGGCCCTGGTCCGGCT
>DASXIW010000041.1:0-21766 GCA_036497785.1 Acetobacteraceae bacterium
GGCCGACAGCGTTGCAACATTGCCGCCCGGGGCCGACACCTTCGACATCCTGCATTCGCTGGGATTGTTCCAGTTTCCGCCGGGGCTGGAACTGGATGCATACCGGCGCAGCCTACCGATTCCCGAGCTGAACAAGCAGGCAATGACAGCTTCGTTCCAGGCTTCGGTCAAAGGCAAGATTCCGCTCTCGTCGCCATCGTGGCCAGTGATTCGGAACAGATCCAGGTCACCTACTCCCCCACCCGCATCATCGTCGTCCTGATCCGCCAAGACCAGCCGCACGCCACCGCAGCCATTGCCGGCTGCCTCGCTAGCCCTCTCCCGCCCGACCGCGAGGACAAACCGTGTCCGCGACAGGACCGCGCCGCAGCCCGCATATCGAAACCGAGCCGGAGCTACGGCGCGTCACGGTGCTGTTCGCTGACATTCAGGGTTCAACAGCCCTGATCCAGAACCTGGACCCCGAGCAGGCGGCCCAGCTGATCGACCCGGCCTTGCGCACCATGATCGATGCCGTCGAACGTTTCGATGGCATTGCCAGCCATCGCGGCGACGGCATCATGGCGATTTTCGGAGCGCCATCGGCCTCCGAGGATCACGGCGTGCGGGCGTGCCTCGCGGCGCTTTCGATTCGCGATGCGCTGGCCGCCAACCCTCCACTGCGGGCGCGGATCGGCATCCATGTCGGCGACGTGGTGTTCCGCCCGGTGCGGGTGGGGCGGTCCTGGAGCCAGGATGCGGTGGGCATCGCGGTGCATATCGCCGCCCGGCTGGAGCAGACCGCCGCACCCGGCACGATCTGCCTCAGCGGCGATGTCCAGCGTTTCGCGCGCGGTTTCGTTAACGCAATGGCGCTCGAACCGATCGCGGTGCGCGGCCTCGATGTGCCGATCGAACGTTATCTGCTTCTCGACGCCGACCGCACCGCCAATCGCTGGGGCGTGCGCGCGGCGAATGGCTTGGCCGGTTTCGTCAACCGCACCCGCGAGCTCGCCACTCTCACCCGGGCGCTGACAGAAAGCGGACCGCCCGACGAAGCCGAGTTGCGCATCGTGCAGATCCAAGGACCGGCCGGGCTGGGCAAGTCCCGGCTGTTGCATCAATTCCTCGGCAGTCCGGCGGTACAGTGCTGCCAGGTGATCACCCTGATCGGCGACATGCATCGCCGCACCGTTCCGTTCCACCCGGTGGCGACCTGGCTGCAAGGCTGGCTGGGCATCCGCAGCACCGACAGGGCGGCGGAAGCGCGCCGGAAGCTCGCCCGCCTCACCACCGCGCCGAACAGACTGAGCGACGCGGATCGCGACCTGATCGGGCGGCTGCTCGGCCTAGGCACACCCGGCCCCGACATTGCCAGCCGCGGCGAGATCGCCCGGCCGGATTTCGGCGCCGTCTTCGCCCGGCTGCTGACGCTGATCGCCGGCGGACGGCGCATCATCCTGATCGCCGAGGATATCGACTGCTTCGACGCCGCCACCCGCGAATTGCTCGCTTCCGCGCTGCTGCTGCTGGTGCGCCACGATGTGCTGGTGGTCACCGCCAGCCGGACGCGAGTCCGGCTGCCCGTGCTCGCCGGCGAGGCCACCCGGCTGCTGGCGCTGCCGCCGCTGCCGGACGAGGAAGCGGGCCTGTTGCTGGCCAGCATCGACCCGACCCTGACTGCCGACGCTGCGCTGACCAGGACCATTCTGCGCAAGGCTGGGGGTAATCCGCTATTCCTGGAGGAAGTTACCCCGCTGGTGATGCGCCAAGGCGCGACCATCGCCGCACGCGGGCTGCAAGGCGACACCGCTCTCGCCATCCCGGACCGGGTGGAGGCGCTGATCGCTGACCGGCTTAACCGCCTGCCCCGGCAGGCCAAACGCCTCGTGCAGCTCTGCGCCGTGATCGGTTTCGATGTGCCGCTGCGGCTGATTGCCGAGCTGAGTGGCGTCGCGCCCGAGGAACTGCATGCGCGACTGCTCAAACTGCAGACCGAACATCTGTTGTTCGAAAGCCGCAAATATCCGGACCCGCAATTCACCTTCAAGCACGCCCTGACGCGCGATGTCGCCTATCGCACCATCCTGGCGTCGCGCCGCCGGGCGCATCACGCGCGCATCGTGGAAATCCTGGAGGCGGACGGGGAGGCTGATCGCAACCCGGATGATCTCTGCCTGCATGCGCTGCAGGCCCAGCTATGGCCCAAGGCGGTCAACTTCCTGCAGATCGCCGCGCGACAGGCTGTCGAACGCGGTGCGCTCGTGGTGGCGAGATCCTACCTGGAGCGTGCCCGCGAGATCGCCGCCACGCTGCCCGACGACGACGCCACTGCCCGCATTCGGCTGGACATCGTGAGCACACTGAACGTCCTGATCAGCTGGCTCGGCGCCTATCCCGACATGGCCCCTGTGCTGGACGAGGCACAGGAACTCGCCGACCGGTTGCAGGACAAGCCGCAACAGGCGCGCATCCTCTCGGCGCGGGTTCATATGTTCAATATTCTCGGCCGGTTGGATGACGCGATCGCCCTCGCCGAGTATACGCGGGCATCGGCCCGGCGTTCCGGCGAGGCCAATCTGCTCGCCTCGGCGACATTTTTCGCCGGCCAATCCTATTTCAATGCCGGCAAGCTCAAGCGCGCCGAGGCAACCCTGTCGGAAAATCTCCAGACCATTGCAGGATTGACGGGCGCGGCGGCCGACCCACGTGGCGGCACTGCCGTGCAGGTGCAATACACCAGCCGCACCTTGCTTCCGTTAACCCATGGAACGCGCGGCCTCGCCCGGGCCTTCCTCGGCGAATTCACCGGTGCCGCCGAGGACGTGGTCACGACCACACATCTCGCGGCGCATACCGGCCGTGCCTATGACCGGGTGTTCGCGCTGACCGTCGGCGGATTAGCGGCGTTGCAGCGGCGCCAGGCCAGCCTGGCCGAAACGCTCTGCCAACAAGGCCTGGCCTTGTCCGATTCAAGCGAAATCTTCCAGTTGAAGGCCCCCCTCCAGGCCGCGCTCGGCCATGCGCTGCTGTTGCGTGGAGAGCTGGACGCGGCCAGCGAAATTCTCACCGCCGGCTATCGGCTCGCCCGCGACACCAGCCGCCCCATGTTCCAGATCAGCGCCGCGACCGGCCTGGCCCTGGCCAGCCTGCGCCTGGGCGAGCCGGATCTCGCCCGCGGTTTCGCCGACGAATCCGTCGAAATGGCCGGTCGACTCGGCTTCCACGGCTTTCGCGTGCAGGCCTTACGGGCGCAGGGCCTCGTGCTGGTCGGCACGTCGGGTCTGGAAGACGAAGGCCTCGCTGTCCTCGCCGCCGCACTCGCTTTGGCTGAGACGCTCCACATGCGGGCGGAAATTGCGCATGGCCACATGATCCTCGCCACCGCCAACGCCCCCTCGGCGCATACGCATTTGGAGGAGGCCGCGCATCGGTATGAGACGCTGGGGATGGCGGACTGGTGCGATACGGCGCGGACCGCGATCGCGGCGGGGGTTATGCCGTATCCTTGACGCAAGAATGCAGGGCCAGAGAAAAGCCCCGCTTTGCTTCACCGCCCCTGAAAGGCCGGCTTCCGCTTCTCCATGAAAGCCCGGCGTCCCTCGATATAATCCTCGCTCTCGAAGCACGCCTTCACCAGCGCCGCGCAATCCGACAGATCGGCATCCGGCGCGCGGTTCAGCAACGCGTCGACGGTGCGTTTGACGGCCAGCGGTGAACTGGCGGGCGGTATAGAAGATTTCCTTCACATGGGCGGGGCCGACCAAATCGAGCAGGCGTTTGACGCCGGCCGCCGTAACCGAGGCCGAGCTTGGCGGCGGGCACGCCAAAGCGTGCCCCGGCGGCGGCGAGGCGCAGGTCGCAGCCGATCGCGATGCCGAGGCCGCCACCGATGCAATAGCCTTCGATCATGGCGATGGTGGGTTTCGCGGTCCCCGTTAGTCGCCGGCCGGCCTGCTCGGTGACGCGGTCATAGGCGGCCACGCTTTCGGCCGAGGCGCGCGCCGTTTCGAACTGGCTGATATCGGCGCCGGAGACGAAGGCCTTGCCGCCCGTGTCGCGCAGCACGATAAGGCGCACCGATTGGTCCTGTTCGAACGCGTCCATGATGTCCGGAATCGCCGCCCACATGTCCAGCGAGACGGCGTTGCGGCGCTCAGGATTGTTGAACACCATCCAGCCAATGGGGGCCATCGATGTGTGCGATCATGCGCGGGGTGGAAAGCGGAATCGCCTTGGTCTGAACGCCGTCCATTTCGGCCTCTGCCACCCGTTCGCGGAACACATGGCTGGGGCGGGAGGATTCGAACATCCGCATGGTGGAATCAAAATCCACTGCCTTACCGCTTGGCGACGCCCCACCAGCGCGACGCGCCATTGATTAGGTCGGCGCGTCTCGCTCGGCAACCCCCATCAGCGATCCACCCCAGCTCCACCAGCCCGGCCGGCGCAACGCAGCAGCGGCGCGCGCGGCCATATCCGCCTTGGGAAACAGGCCGAAGCAGGTAGCGCCGGACCCGCTCATGCGTGCCAACGCACAGCCGGGCTCACTGCGCAGTGCTGCCAGCACGTCGCCGATCGCTGGGCACAGCGCCAGCGCGGGGGTTTCCAGATCGTTGCGCATGGCGGCGAGGGCGGAGACGAAGCCGGCGAAATCGGGCCAGGCGGCGGGCAGCGACGGAGCGGGAGAGAATGGCGCAATGCGGGCGTGGAATATTGCCGGAGTGGAAACGGCGATGCCGGGATTGACGAGCACGATGCCGCAATCCGGCATGGATGGGGAGGCCGAAACGATTTCGCCGATGCCGGCCATGCGGACCGGCCGCGATGCAAGGCAGACCGGGACGTCCGCGCCCAAGCCGGTGGCGAGTGCCACGCCGGCGCCCTCGACTTTCCAGAGCCGCGCCAGCAGGCGCAGCGCGGCCGCCGCGTCGGCCGAGCCGCCACCAATGCCGGAGGCGACCGGAAGATGTTTCGCCAGATGCAGCGATGCCGCGGGTTCGATGCCCCGTTCGGCCGCCAGGGCACGCGCAGCGCGCAGCACGAGATTATCGGGCTCCGCGCGCAGCACGCCACCGAACGGCCCGTCTATGTGCAATGACAGGACGCGATCTGGCGCGGCGCGGAGCACATCGCCGATCCCGGGAAAGACCACCAGGCTGTCGAGCAGGTGATACCCGTCCTGCCGCCGTCCGACGACATGCAAATACAGGTTCACCTTGGCCGGTGCCGCTTCCACCAGCGCCGCCACCATCGTCTCGGGCACGGGCGCTATTGCGGGGTTTGCGGGGCTGGCTGGGATTGTTGCGCCGTGGGCGGAAGCGGCGCCCGCACCACGGCCAGATCGCCGTCGCGCAGCTTCGCCCGCAGCTTGGCGGCGTCATCGGGCTGGGGATCGAGGGTGAGCGCACGACGCCATTGGAGCTGTGCCTCCCGCTTGCGGCCGGCGGCCCAATAGGCGTCGCCAAGATGCCCGTTAATGGTCGAGTCCTCGCTGTCCAGTTCGACCGCGCGTTCCAGGAACCTCACGGCACTCGGCACGTCGCCCTGACGCAGCACCACCCAGCCCAGACTGTCCAGTATGGCGCCGTCATTGGGCCGCTGCTCGGCGGCACGCTCAATCATCTGGCGCGCCTGGCTCAGGTTGTGGCCTTGATCGGCCCAAGAATAGCCGAGATAGTTCAGCACCACCGGCTGATCGGGCGACAGCTCCAGCGCCTTCTGGAAATCGGCCTCGGCGCGCGGCCATTGATGCGACCGCTCAAGCGCAACGCCGCGATCGTAGAATAGCGGCCAGTTGGTGGCCTTCGGCGTTCCCAACAGAGCCACCGCCTTGTCATACGCCGTCACCGCCTCGGCGAAGCGTTGCTGCGCCCGCAACATGTCGCCTTGCACCGCCATGGGCTCCGGCCGCGCAGGATAATCCTTGGCGATTCGGGAGAGCATCTGCAACGCCAGCGCGGTATGTCCGGCCCGATCGTTGAGCGCCGCCTGGCGAAGCCGCACTAGCACATCGAGCGGATCGGCGGAGGCGACGGGCGCCAGGACCGACAATGCGGACTGGGCATCGCCCCGGCTGTCGTAGATCTCGGCCAGCAGCAACCGTGCGGCGGTCAGGTCGGGCCGCGCATCCAGCGCGAGGTCGCCCAGCACCACCGAGAGTTCGCTCGATTCCTGTGCGCGCAATGCGGCGGCCAACGCCATATACGCCTCCGCCAGCCCGTCGGTGGGTGTGCGAACCTGCGGTTCCGCCGCCGCCGCCTGCAGCGCCGGTAGGGCGATCGCCAGTTCCGGGCTGGTCTCGACCATGTCCGTCAAGGTCTTGGCGGCTTCATCAGAATGGCCGCTCCGGGCCTGCCAACTGGCAAGTTCGCGGCCGAGCTGCAGGTTCAGCGAACCGTATTCGGTTTGCGCGACCTGGTACAGCCGCGCGGCGTCGGCGGGGTGATGGCCCATATCGGCGATCAGTGCGGCATGCAGCGCATAGACGGCGCGAAAGCGCTGGCCTTCCACGAAGGGCCGCAGCGTGGCCAGCGCAGCATCCGTTTTGCCTTGGCCCTGCTGCGCCCAGGCCACCAGGATCGGCTGCAATATCTGCGGCATGCCCTGGCGCGGCAGGCCGGCGAAGCGCTTCTCGGCATCGGCCCAGTTGCCGGCCTTGGCATCGGCATCGCCCAACAGCATCTGGGCGACCTGATTATCGGGCGGCTGCAACGCGGCCAGCTTCACCGCCTCGGGCGATCCGGCGAGCAGGCTGGCCATGAAGGCCTGTTGCCGCAGATCTGGATTGGTCGGGTCGGTGGCCAACACCGCGCCGAATTGCTTGGCAGCGAAGGGGAGATCGTTCTCCATCGCGGCAAACCGCGCCGTCAGATAGGTCGAGGCGGTACCGGTCGCGGCCGGCGGCGATGGCGCGGTCGGGCCGGTGGCATCCGCATCATGGCTGGCGCTGGCGGCGGCACAGCCCGACAGAAGCGAGAGGGCCAGGATGATGGATCGGCGAAGCTTGGAACGGTGCTGCATGGGGGAACCCTACCAGCGCGCGCACGGCGACGCCACGCGAATGGCACATGCCGCGCATAAGTTTTAATATCAGAATGATTAACGATCTTGCGGGAATCACGGGCGGTGCGCGGCGCGTATCTCCGAAATGCCCCGATATCGTCATGTTTCAACCGCAACTTCAGCAAAATCCGACAATTAAATATGTGCGAAGCTGCATCCATCGTATCCTGCGCAACATATTGATATAGGAATGATACGCCAAATCGATAAACCGAACAGCAAAGGCGCCCGAGCATGACACCCAAGCCCGTCGCCCCGCCCTTCCCGCTGCCCTTGAGGTTCCCGGACGTGGATCCGGCCGTGCTGGCCGATGAGGACAGCGAGTCCGCCGCCAACGTGCGGCGCGGCCCCTGGCAATCCTATCTTCGCCGTGTCCTGCCGCCCAGCGGCGATCGCCAGGCCGACTGACCGCAGTCAGGCGCCAGGCGGGACGGTGAAGCACGGCGTGCCCGCCCTGGAGAGGGCGGTGCAGGCCAGGGCAGCGGTGTCGGCCGACAGGCCAACCAATCGGGCGCGAAACAGCGTGCCGTTATGCTGCACCGGGATGATGGCCGGCTGTGCCCCGGCAAGCAGCCCCGCCGCCCGCGACCGCGCCATGGCCACGGCGGCACGCGACGTCGCGGGGTCAGGGAAAGCGCCGACCTGGATGGCCCATGCCCCGCCCCCCGATGCCTTACCCTCGACTGCCCCACCCCCGGCGCTGCCGAATACCGGCTCCGGGGCGGCGGCAGCCGCGACGGCAGGCGGCGCATAGCGGACCGGCATGGGGGCGGTGGCGCTGGCACTGGCGCTGGCGCTGGCGCTGGCGTATCGCGAGCCCAGGACGCTGCCGGCGGAACGCGGAACGTCGTAGGCTGCCGCCTGATAGGAGGCGGCCGCCTGTGTGGATGCCACCACGGCAGGCGTCGCGGCTGGCGCCGGGACATAGCCGGGCTGGGCATAGGTAGGCTGGGCAACCGCCTGTGCCGCAGCCATTGGCGGCGCGGCCTGCCCCGTCATATCGCCGGTCGGCGCTGCGGCGGTGACAAGGCCGCCGCCGTCGAAGGCGCGATCGGAAGGATCGGCATCTTGGTCCGCCATGCCGGACGACGCCGGGGCATAAGCGCCAGAGATCATGCCGCCACCAGCATAGGCCGCATTGGGGTCATAGGCGCCGCCCCCGGTCGCGGCGAGCGAGGCGACCGCGACACCACCACCGCCGCCATAGCCACGATTCCCATACACCGCGAGCGGGCCGGTCATCGCCACCTCATTGCCCAAATTCGGCGCCACCTGGGCCAGGTAGTTCACGGTCTCGTCCGGCAGAATGGAACTCCCGGCGAGATAGGCGTCCAGCCGGTCGGGCCCGGCATTATAGGCGGCAACGAACCCGGGCGAGCCGAACCGGTCATACATCTCACGGATATAACCTGCACCGGCCATAATGTTGTCGTGCGGCTCATACGGGTCGCCCCCCAGCCCGTAGCGCTGGCGCAACATGTCGTACGTGGCGGGCATCACCTGCATCAGCCCCATCGCGCCGACGCTGGAGGTGATGAGCGAACCATCCGCGCCAACCAGCCGGCCACCGGATTCCTGGTGCATCACCGCACGGATCCAGCGTTCGGGAATGGCATAGCGCGCCGCCGCTTCGTGGATATAGGACCCCCACGGGTCGTCCGGCGTGCCGGGCACGGGGTAATTGCGCGCGGCATGGTAGCGGTAATTGCTCGCCTCGGCGCGGGAGGCATTGAGGTCGTAGCCGTAATCGCCGCTGCCGTTATAGCCCCGACGGCCATCCCACCGCGTGCCGCCGCCGCAAGCGGACAGCAGCGCCACCCCCGCAAGCGGGAGGAGCCCGCGCATCAGGCGCCAAGCCGTCGAGCTCATGCACACCCCTCCACACCGGAACGCTCACCGCGCTCCGGCTAATGCTCCGCCAATGAGTTGCGGGTCAACTTAAACGTTATCCGGCAACATCGTGGCCGGAATGGGGTGATGCCAACCGGCCGGGTTGTTGAGCCGGCCTTCCGTCATTACTGCAAATCCGGCAACGAAAACGGCTGCGCGACCTCAAGCGCGCGTGCCGCGCGGAGCACGATATCGTCGCGATAGAGGGCGGCAGCGAGTTGGACGGAACGGGGCAGGCCGTTTTGGGCGAAGCCCATGGGGACGGTGATCGCCGGCTGGCGGGTGAGGTTGAAGGCACAGGTCCAGGGCGCCCAGCTGGTCCAGAGGGCTTCGACCGGATTGATGGTGGGGGCGTCGGCGAGCGGTGGCGGCACCGGGACGGTGGGGCACAGCACCAGGTCGTAGCGTTGGTGGAAGCGGGCCATGGCGTGGGCGGCGACAATGCGCTGGGCCTCGTATTCCAACATTTCCTCGGCGGCCGTGCCGGTGTTGGCGGCGGCGACCTCAAGCAGTCCGGGGTCCAGCATGTGGCGGCGAGTCTCCGGGTAGGAATGCACCAGCCGGGTCAGCGCCACGCCCCAGACGCGCGAGAAGATGGCGCGCATGTCGGGCAGGCCGGGATCGGCCTCCTCCACATCCGCGCCGGCCGCCATGAGGAAACCGGCGGCGTGTTCGATCGCGGCGATGCCTTCCCAATCCACCGGCGCGTCAAAGCCCGGGCGGCGAAGCACGGCAACGCGCAGCCCGGCCACGCCGTCCTCGATGCCGTCGCGCCAGTCGCGGGCGTCATCGGGCAGGCAGAACGGGTCGCGCAGATCAAAGCGGGCCATCGTGGTGAGCATCAGGGCATTGTCGCGCACCGTACGGGTCATCGGGCCGAGTGCCGCGACTGGCGCGAAGGCGCCGAGCGGCCATTGCGGAATACGGCCGAAGGTGGGTTTCAGGCCCACAATGCCGCACCACGCCGCCGGGATGCGCACGGAGCCGCCTGCATCCGTGCCGATATGCAACGGCCCGAAAGCGGCGGCACCAGCCGCGCCGGCGCCCGATGACGACCCGCCGGTGGTGTGGTTGACGTTCCAGGGATTGCGGGTGATCCCGTGCAGCGGGCAATCGCCCGGGGTCTTCCAGCCGAATTCCGTGGTGGTGGTCTTGCCGAGGATGACCGCGCCGGCCGCCTTCAGGCCCATGACGGATGGCGCGTCGTCCGCCACCGGGCCCGTATCGCTCAGCCGGCTGCCGCGCCTTGTGGGCAGGCCGGCGACGTCCACGAGGTCCTTCACCGTGCAGGGCACACCGTCGAGCAACCCTAGCGGCCGCCCGGCGCGCCAGCGGGTCTCGCTCTCTCCCGCCGCGGCCAGGGCTTGCGGGTTCATCACCGCGAAGGCGTTGATGGCAGGGTTCAGCCGGGCCACCCGCTCGGTCAGCGCCTGCAGCACGTCGACGGGGCTCAGCGTGCGCCGCGCATAATGTCCGAGCAGGTCCTCGGCACTCATCAAGGCGATCTCGGATGCGGACATGATCTCTTCCGGTGAACAGCAAACTTGGCCAGCATAGGCGCTGTCGCGACAGAGGAAAGCCCGCATGGACGAGATCGCAAACCGCCCCCCCGGGGAGGCCTGGGAATGGCCGGAGGATGTATGGCGCCGCATTGTCGAGCGCACCCGCGCCGGCCGCAGCATGGCGCCCACCTCCTGGCCCGGCGGCGCCAGCTGCGCCGTGGCGCTGTCGTTCGACGCCGACCACGAAACCATCCCGCTGCGCGACATGGACGAAAGCCCGATGCGCCTCAGCCAGGGCCAGTACGGCAACCGCCGCGGCGTGCCGCGCATCCGCAGGCTGCTGGAGCACGAGCAGATCGCGGCCACGTTTTTCTTCCCGGCCGTGTCCGCCCGGCTGCATCCGGACGAGGTGCGCGGCCTGGCAGCCGAGGGCCACGAAATCGGCATTCATTCCTGGATTCACGAGCGCAACACCACTCTGCCCTTCATGGCCGAGCGCGATCTGAGCATGCGCGCGGCCGATGTGCTGGACCGGCTATGCGGCCGCCCGCCGGTGGGGATGCGCACGGCGAGCTGGGATTTTTCCCCCAACACGCTGCGCATCATCCAGGAGATGGGCCTGCTGTATGACAGCAGCCTGATGGCCGATGACGAGCCCTATGAATTGCTGTCCGACGGCAATGCCACGGGTATTGTCGAGCTGCCGCCGGAGTGGATCCGTGACGATGCGGTGTATTTCAACATGGAGCGCTTCACCGGGCTGCGGCCCTACACCGCCCCCTCAGCAGTGGAGGAAATCTTCCGGGCAGAGTTCGACGGCGCCTGGCAGGAACACGGGCTGTTCCTGCTGACCATGCACCCGCACGTCATCGGCCATCGCAGCCGCATCGGCGTGCTGGAGCGCTTGATCCGCTACATGAAATCACGCGGCTCCGTGTGGTTCGGCACGCATGAACAGGTGGCGGCGTGGTGCAAGGCGAATAGCTAGCCGGAGGCAAGTCAGGGACCTCGCCCTGTCGAGCCTGCGATGGGGTGATCCTTGGCTTCCTTGCGCCGCAGGCAACGGAATCGCAGGGCGCCAGATCTTTGCGGCCTCCAGCCAAAAAGGTAATGGATTCTTAAGGCTCTGCCTTAAGCGGGTCCAGGGCGGCGCCCTGGCCTTCCTTAACTTGCCTCCGCTGATGTCGCCCCCGCGCCAGCTCCGTGATCATGCCGTGCAAGGTGCGCAGCTCCTGCTCGGTGACTTCGCCGCGCTGGAACAGATGGCGGATGTTGCGCACCATGCCGGGGCGCTTGGGCTGGTTGCGCAGGAAGCCGCATTCGTCGAGTTCGGCGACCAGATGCGTGAGGAAATTGTCGAGCTGGCCCTTGGTGGCGACCTGGGTTTCGTTGGTCATCAGCCAGCGTTGCGGCGTGGGATCGACGGCGCTCCACCATTCATAGGCCATGACCATGACGGCCTGGGACAGGTTCAGCGACATGAAGCCGGGATTGAGCGGGTAGCGCACCAGCGCGTCGGCGCAGGCCATGTCGTCATTGTCGAGGCCTGCGCGTTCGGGACCGAACAGCAGGCCGGCGCGCAGCCCGCGGCCACAGATTTCGTGCAACTCGCCGGCCGCGCCGCGCGCGGTGAGCACGGGTTTGACGATGTGGCGCGGGCGGGGACATGTGGCGAAGACATGGTGCAGGTCGGCGACGGCCTCGGCCACGGTTTCATGGACGGTCAGGCTGTCCAGGATACGGTCGGCGCCGGAGGCGGTGCGCCAGGCATGTTTCTGGGGCCACCCGTCGCGCGGGGCGACAAGGCGCAGCTCGAACAACCCGCCATTGCCCATGGCGCGCGCGACGGCACCGATATTATCGGCGAGTTGCGGGCGCACCAGGATCACCGCCGGACTGTTTCCGATCGGGCCGAGTTCCGCCCCGCCATCCCGGCCGGTCATGTGCCGCGCTTCACGCGCAGCCAGTCGGTGGTGCCGTCCGGGCGGTCTTCCAGGGCGATGCCCATGCCGTCCAGCTCGGCACGCAGGCGGTCGGCTTCGGCCCAGTCCCGGCCACGGCGCGCGGCGATGCGTGCATCGACGAGGCGTTGGATGTCCGCCTTGTCGTCGCCGGCGCCATGGAACCAGTGCGGGTCCTGCAACAGGCCCAGCAGATTGCCGGCGGCGCGCAGCGCCGCGGCGGCGACGGCGTCACCCGCCATGGCCGCGTCGGCCAGCGCATGCATGGCGGACAGGGCGAGCGGGGTATTGAGATCGTCGCACAGCGCGTTCATCACGGCATGCGGCACGCTGGCCGACACGTCGCCCGCTTCGGCGGGCGTGCGGTCGAGGGCGCGATAGAAGCGATCCAGCTCCTTGCGGGATTCGATCAGCGCCTCGTCGGAGAAGTCGAGCTCGCCGCGATAATGAGTGCGCAGCAGCAGCAGGCGGACCGCCTCAGCGGGCGCCTTGGCCAGCACGTCGCGCACCGTGAAGAAGTTGCCGAGGCTTTTCGACATCTTCTCGCCATTGATCATGAGCATGCCGTTATGCACCCAGATATTGGCGAAACGGCTGCCGGGGAAGGCGCAGAGGGATTGCGCCAGCTCGTTCTCATGATGCGGGAACAGCAGGTCGGTGCCGCCGCCATGGATATCGAAGCTCTCGCCGAGATAGCGCCAGGACATCGCGCTGCATTCAATATGCCAGCCCGGGCGGCCCCGGCCCCAGGGCGAGTCCCAGCCCGGCAGATCGGGCGGAGAGGGCTTCCACAGCACGAAATCGCCGGGATCGCGCTTGTACGGCGCCACTTCGATGCGCGCGCCGGCCTGCAGTTCGTCCGGCGTGCGGCCCGACAGCTTGCCATAGGCGGCGAAGCTGGGTACGGCGAACAGCACATGGCCCTCGGCGGCATAGGCGTGGCCGCCGGCGATCAGCTTTTCGATGATCTCGATCATCTCCGCGATATGGGCGGTGGCGCGGGGCTCGATATCGGGGGGCAGAGCGCCCAGGGCCTCCATGTCCACCGCGAAGTCGGCTGCCGTGCGGGCGGTGATGGCGCCGATCGACTCGCAGCTCGCCGCCGCACGCGCGTTGATCTTGTCATCCACGTCGGTGATGTTTCGCACATAGGTGACGCGCGGATAAAGCGCCCGCAGTAGCCGCACCAGTACGTCGAACACCAGCACCGGCCGGGCGTTACCGATATGGGCGAGATCGTAGACGGTCGGCCCGCACACGTACAGCCGCACGTTCTGCGGGTCGATCGGCCGTAGAACCTCGCGTTGTCGGGTCAGACTATTGTGCAGTCGCAATTCAGGCATGCTCGCTCCACCTCGCGGGAGGCGCGTTTTTCGGCCAGGCTTGCCCACAACGCAACGCGCCAGGTTGCGAATACGCACGCTTTGGACGCAGGAAGGGGCCGCCCGCAGGTTCCAGCCCTTGACAAGCCGGCCGGTCGATGGCCTTTCGCGGCCGCCCATGCCACGCCATATGGATCTTTTGCCATGAAACTCGGCTTGGTCACCATCGGACTGGGCGGGGCACTCGCGATCGGCCTTGTGGCCTGGTTCGGTGTGCGCTCTATCAGCCATGAGGTGCTGGAGGCGGCGTGGGTTATTCCGCTGACCTCGGCGCTGCTCTGCCTTCAGCTGTTTCTGTCGGCTGTCGCCTGGCGATTGGTGATGGGCGAGGACCGGCCGCGGCTGGGCCGCTATGTGCGCGTTCGCTGGATCCGGGAGGCGGTGAATTCGTTGCTGCCGGTGGCCCAAATCGGCGGCAACCTCGTGGGTATTCGCATGCTCACGCAGCGCGGCCTACGGGGCGCGCTTGCCGGCGCCGGCACCACGCTCGACCTGACGATCGAGACCGCGACGCAGTTCCTGTTCACCCTGGCAGGGTTCGGGGTGCTTGCGCAGATAGGTGCCGACCGAAGCTGGGCGCCCTGGGTGGAATGGGCACTGGGCAGCATGGCCCTGGCGCTGGCTGGCTTCGTGATCGCCCAGCGAGCTGGGATGTTGCGGCTGATTGAATGGCTGGCCCGGCGGTTGAACGGCTTTTTCCCCGGGCTGTCGCTGGATGCCGTCTATGGCCTGCATCGCGAATTGATGCGGCTGCATGGGGATGGCTCGGCGGTGGCCAAGGCGGCATTGCTGCATATGCTGGCCTGGGTGCTGGGCGTCGGAGAGACCTGGCTGGCGCTGACCGCCATGGGGCGGCCGACCTCGCTATCCGAGGCGTTCGTGATCGAAAGCCTCGGCATGGCGGCACGTAGCGCCGGCTTCGTCGTGCCGGGCGCGCTGGGGGTGCAGGAGGCGGGGTTCATTGTTGTCTGCGGTCTGTTCGGCATTTCACCGGATGCCGCCATCGCGCTGTCGATGGTCAAGCGCGCGCGCGAGCTGACGGTGGGCGTTCCGGGGCTGGTCGCTTGGCAATGGAGCGAGGGCAAACGACTGCTGCAGCAGAGAACCTGACGACCCCGCCCGGTCCTACCCACGCCCAAACACGGCCGATATCTGCCGCATCAGATCGGTGGCCGCTTCATGCCATGTCGCGCCGGGATCGTCATGCTGGGTCGCCTGG
The DNA here is from genome assembly GCA_036497785.1 of Acetobacteraceae bacterium. Classification (GTDB taxonomy): domain Bacteria; phylum Pseudomonadota; class Alphaproteobacteria; order Acetobacterales; family Acetobacteraceae; genus DASXIW01. The sequence continues at coordinate 14,999 of DASXIW010000041.1, forward strand.
GGGGGCGAGGTCCGCAGCCGCTCCAGTTCGGCGGCCAGACTGGCCGGCGTGGGATCGCACAGCCGGGCCTGACTTTCGTGTTGCAACTGCTCGGTGATGCCGCCCACGCGCGTCGCCACAACCCAGCGCCGGGCGGCAATGGCGGCGGCGGCGACACCGCTCTGGCTGGCCTCCCGATGGGACAGCACGAGCGCATCCGCCCAGCTCAGCACCCCACCCACCTCGGCTTCCGGCACCCAGCGATTCTCGACGGTCACCCCCGGCATCTGCCGCAGCGCCTCCAGCACCGGCGTTTCCGGGCCGCTGCCCACCACGCGTATCTCGACATCGGGTTTCGGCCCCAGCAGTCGCAGCGCCTCGGCCAGCAGATCGAGGCCCTTGTACGGCAGCAACCGGCCGAACGAGAGCAGCCGCAGCTTGCCGCCATGCGCGCGAGGCAAAGGTGGGGGGGCGCCGAACACCAAGGGCGGATGGGACGTCATGATCAAGGGCCGGCCGCCGACCAGATCGAGCTTGCGCAGCTGACCCGCGACATGGTCGCTCAGCGCGATCAGCCCATCGGCCCGGCGCATCAGCAGGCGTTGCAATGTCATCTGCAGCGGAAACCCGTCGCCGGGATGCAGATACGCGTCATGCACCACCACCAGAAAGCGCACACCCGCCCGGTGCAACGCCATGGCCATCAGCATATCCAGCGGCGCCGGCATGGCGCAGATCGCCACATCGGGGCGAATCTGGCGCAGGCAGGCGGCCAGCCTGCCCAGCAGGATCGGTGTGGACAGGATGCGCAACAGCAGGCCGGCGAACCCACCATAGGTCGAGAACGGCAATTCGCAGACCGGCGGCGCGGTGCCGCACAGGATTTCGGATTGCGCGGATAACGACAGCACGGCCGACACGCCGTCCAGCGACCGCAGGCTGGCGGCAAGGCTGGCGCCATAGCGCGGACCGGAGCCACGGCGGCCCCATTGCCAGACGAGAAGCTTCATGGGCGCGCCGTTATGGCGAACGCATCCTGCGCGGTGGAAATAGGCAGTCCCAGTGCCTGCACCGCATCCCGCAAGGCGCCATCGCCAAGCCGGCGCTGCGCCATGGCGCGCCCGCGCGCCCCCAGCGCCGCCCGCTCGGCGGGTTCATCGGCAAGGCGGACGAGCAGGCTGGCGGCGTGGGCGGCATCCGGATCGGCCCAGACCGCGCCGGGCGCCTCGAACACGCCGCGCGGGTCATGCGCCGGGATTAGCGTGAAATCCACCAGGGCGGCGTTGTCGGCATCCATGAATTCCATATTGCCGGACCAGCCGGTGGCGACAACGGCGCGGCCGAGCAGCATGGCCTCGGCGGGCACCAGCCCGAAGCCTTCGCTGCGGTGCAGGGACAGCACGATATCCGCGCAAGCCGTCAGTGCGTGGCTGTCGGCGGTGGGCAGAGTGCGCGTCTCGAAGCGTATATTGGCTGCGCCGGCCGCCGCTTCGCGCAGCACGGCGAGATCCCCGGGGAAATAGTCGGTATGGCCGACTTTCAGCACAAGCACCCGGTCCGGCCGGTCGCCAAAGGCCTGGCGAAACGCGGCGATGGCCGCGAGCGGGTTCTTGCGGGCGAAGCTGGAGGCGATGTTGAACGAGACCAGGACCACCACCGCATCCGCCGGCAGGCCGAAAGCCCCGCGATCCATCGCCGATGGTCGCGGCGGCGCCACAGCAACCGGGATCGGGACCACGCGCAGGGCGATGCCGGATCGCGGTGGCAGGATCGTCGCTATCGCGTCCGCGGTGAATTGCGACAGCACCCAGATCTCATGCACGAAGGGCAAAGCAAGGCGCCAGTCATCCGGCACCACGGGCAACTCCCACGCCCAATAGGCGATCACCCGGCGGCCGCGGATCACCGCGCGTGGCAACTGTAGCAACGCCCAGGGCAGCGACGGCGCGTTGACATGGACCAGCAGCGGCGCACCGGGCGGCGGCGTGTCCATCCGGCGCCCGGTGGCGGTGCCGCCGGGCAGCCGGTCGCCAACATCCAGCGCCCAGTTCGCAACACCCATACCGTCCAGCGCCAGACCCATGAGCCGGGCCGCCTCGCCGAGGCCCGAGGCGCGTGACAACTCGCCCACGATCGCCAGACCGCCGGAAGGCGGCGGGGGCGGCCGGTCGGGCCTTGGCGCCAACATCGCGGTGCCACGGGCGAACAGCGCCCGCCGGCCGGAAGCGGGCAGCAGGCGCCAGATCCGATGCGGAAGGCTCAGGCGTGACATTGGTGGGGGAATGGTAACGACATGCGAAATGACCGTGCCGGGACGAGGGCCGAACTGCAAGGGGCGGTTCGAGCAGCCCTGGCTAAGCAACGACGAGGCCGAGCGGGCGGGCGGCCGAAACGGGCTCAGGCGAGTGTCTGCAACTGGGTCTGGGTGCGATTCTGAGCCTCACTTTGCTCCTGGCTTTGACTAGGGGTGTGGCTCCGGGACTCCGCCGGGGTCTCGGCGAACGGGCGCCAGTCCCGGAAGAAGGCGGTCCCGATCTCGCCGGCAAGCAGAATGAGATCGCGCTGCACCCCATCCAGGAACTGGTGCAGCCCATCGATGATAATACGCTGCACCGGGCGGCCCAATATGCCGGCACGCAATTCCTCCACCCGCTCCAGGGCGGCGACCGTGCCGCGCAGTCCATAGCGGCCGCGCAACTGCGTGAGGCACCATTCGATCTGTTCCACGCATAGCGCGACGCTGCGCGGAAACTCCCGATCGGTCAGCAGGAAGGCCACCACGTCGGCGGGCGTGAAGCCTGGTGGCGCGACGCGGCGAAAGGCGTGATAGCCTGCGGCCCCGCGCAGCACGCCGCCCCATTGCGTCAACTCGGCGATGCGACGTTCCTCGCCGAAGCCGGACACCAGAAGATGGTAGCGAATATCCAGTAGCCGCGTGATCTGATCGGCGCGCTCGATCTGCCGGCCAAGCTGATAGAAGAACCAACCCTGGTCGCGGAAGAACGTGCCCTCGGTGATGCCGGTATGGGCCTGCACCCTCTCCTTGATGCGGGCGCACAGGCGGGAGAGCTGGTCGCCTTGCAATTCATGCTCGGGGATGGCCAGCATGTCCCGATGGAAGACGTTGAGCTGCATCCACATCTCCGTCGAGATCAGCGGGCGCAGCGTGCGCGCGTTCATCCGCGCCGCCTCCAGACTAGCTGGGATGCCGGTCGGATTCTCACGATCTATCAGATAAAAGCGCTTCACCGCGTCCGCGGTCGGCTCCAGACCGCGTTTGGCAAATCCCGCCTCGTCGGCATTGATGCGGATCAGCGCGAACCACGATTCCGATTCGCGGCCAGGGCTCTCGAAGGTCTGCGTCACATCCACCAGCCGGGCGAGATTTTCGACCCGCTCGAGATAGCGGGCCATCCAGAACAGGCCTTCGGCATAGCGGGCAAGCAGCGGTGTATCGCGCGTCATGGCCGGATTTCCTCGTCAACCAATACCCAGGTGTCCTTGGATCCGCCGCCCTGCGAGGAATTCACCACCAGACTACCCTCCTTCAGCGCGACGCGGGAGAGGCCGCCAGGCAGCACCCATGTCTCCCGCCCGGTGACGGCGAATGGGCGCAAATCCAGATGCCGGGGGCGAATGCCTGCATCGGTGAGGGTGGGGGCGACGGATAGGCCTATCACCGGCTGACTGATCCAGTTGGCGGGATCGGCGAGCAACGAGGCCCGGGCGGTCTGGATCTCCGCCCTGGTGGCGCGGGGGCCGATGGTGATGCCGTACCCCCCGGATTCGCCAACTGGCTTGACCACCAGTTGCTCCAGCTTGGCCAGCGTATAGGCGAGGCCCTCCGCCTCGCGGCAGATATGGGTCTCCACGTTCGGCAGGATGGGCGCCTCGCTCAGATAATATTCAATGATGCGAGGCATGTACGCGTAGATCGCCTTGTCGTCGGCGACACCGGTGCCGACCGCGTTGGCCAGCGTCACATTGCCCTTCCGCCAGGCGCCGATCAGGCCAGAGACGCCAAGCATGCTGTCCGGCCGAAAGACGCTGGGGTCCAGGAAATCATCGCCGATGCGGCGGTAGATGGTGTGCACCGGGCGGCGACCGGCTGTGGTGCGCATCCACACACGGTCGTCGTCGACCATCAGATCCGCGCCCTCGACCAAGGGGACGCCCATCTCGCGGGACAGGAAGACATGCTCGAAATAAGCCGAGTTGTAGATGCCGGGCGACAGAAGGACCACCTGCGGGTTGTCCACACCGGCCGGCGCGATCTCCGTCATCGCCTCCAGCAGCCGGCGGCCGTAATCATCGACCGGCCGCAGCCGGAATCCTGCCATCAGATCGGGAAAGGTGCGCGACATGAGATGCCGGTTCTCGACCACGTAGGACACCCCAGAGGGGGTCCGGGCATTGTCTTCGAGCACGAGGAACGCGCCGGCCTGATCGCGCACGATATCAGTGCCGCAGATATGCACGTAGGTGCCGAAACGGACCGGAAAGCCCTCCATTTCCGGCCGGTAATTGCTGTTGCCGAGGATGAGGTCGGCGGGAACGACGCCGTCGGTGATGATGCGGCGCTGGTGGTAGATGTCGTGCAGGAACAGGTTCAGGGCAGTCACGCGCTGCTTCACGCCCGCTTCCAGCACCCGCCACTCGGCAGCGGTGAGGATCCGCGGAATGCAATCGAAGGGCAGGATCCGGTCGATCGCCGTCGCATCGGTATAGACGGTGAAGGTGATGCCGAGATTGATCAAGTCATGCTCCGCCGCGGCGGCGCGGGTGCGCAATGCGTCGAGGCCGATGGCGCCGATGCGCGCCCGCACGGCCTCCCTGGCGCCGGCATCGCCCGGCCGATCGGAGGCGAGTTCGCAAAAATACGGGCCGGCGTTGTAATGTAGGAACGGGTCGGTGAACATTTTCCGCATGGATGTGTTGATGCTCGTATCCGGGTGGCACGCCGTGCCGGGGTTGCCTGGAACGGAGCATAACAGCACCGCGCATAATGCAACCCCCGCCGGAAGGCTGTCCGGGCAGAAACTTGCAGCGAGATTTTGGGGGTGGCGGACTGCGGGTACAGGTTACGGCTGCGATTGTAATGCTGTTTCCCATTGCAAATCCGTGCTGCAGGCGGTCTACCTGATCTATTGTCTTAAGCGGAGCGTGACATTCGTCAGGTTTCGCGCGGCCACAAAACCTTGCCTGGAGTACTGCATGCGCGTTCCTGTCGCCCTTCTTCTGGCTGCCGGCCTTGTCGGGTGCAGCCCCGCCAAGAAGCCAGACCCCGCTCCTGTAGCCTTCGTGCCCCCCGCGCCGGTTCCGCCCACGCAAAAGGCGCCGATGTGCGCCCGGCCAGTGGAGAAGTCGGCATTCGACGTCGCCGGGCTAAAAAGCCAGTTGATGGTGACGGCTTTGTCCTGCGATTCGCAGGCTAAGTACAATGCCTTCATCAACCGTTACCGCGCCGATCTTGTGGGTGACGAAAAGTCGGTAAACGGCTTTTTTGGACGCGCCTATGGCAGGCGGGCGCAGCAAGAGCATGACGAGTACATTACCCAACTCGCCAATGCCCAATCCGATCTGCGCATTAAGTCCGGCACTGAGTTCTGCCATTTCAACGCGCCGCTGCTGGACCAGGTGCTGGCGCTCAAGAGTGGCAGCGACCTGCCCGCCTTCGCCGCCAGCAAGCCGATCCAGCAATCGCTCGCCCTGCAGGAATGCGCGACTACTGAGGCGCCCCCGGCGAAGGTGACCGCCAAGGCATCGACGAAGAAGTCGAAGACGGAGAAGAACTGATCCATCCCCCCCCCTGTTCCACAAAAAGGGCGCCTTATGGCGCTTTTTTTGTGGAACAGGGGGGGATGATTGTCGGGAGAAAGCCCTTGAAATGATGAACCGGCCCTATTGGGCCGGTTCGCTTAGTCTCAATTCGACGCAGAGCGAGATTACTGGAGAACGATCTCGACGCGGCGGTTCTGCGGCTCACGAACGCCAGCGGCGGTCGGAACCAGCGGGCGGGTATCGCCATACGCGAACACCGCGATTTCCGACTGGGGAACGCCCTGGCGAACCAGCTCGGCGGACACGTTCTGCGCGCGCCTCATTGACAGCACCTGGTTGTAGGCGGGGGTGCCGGAACGGTCGGCAAAGCCCGAGACGTTGATCTTCGTCACGGCCACATGCGTGGAAGCAGCGGCGGCTTCCGCGATGATCTGGCGCGCACGCGGCGTCAGGTCGGCCTTATCCCAGTCGAAGAACACGAGGTAGGTGCGGGCGGGCGCCGGAGCCGGAGCAGCCACCGGAGCCGGAGCCGGCGGCGGAGGCGGAACCTGGCCGAAATTGTAGCGGATGCCGATGAGGCCGGAATGGTCGTACTGGTTGCTGACCTTAAAGGAATGCGGCTGATTACCAAAGCCGTTGACCTGATCGCCACCGCTGAAGATCGTCGTGAAACGATACTCGGCGGTCAGAGCCAGGCCGGGAGCCTCCGGAATGGGGTAGGCGACGCCCAGGATGCCCTGCACAGCCGCATCGCCAAACGTCTTGGAGCCGTAATGGCCGCCAACGCCATTCGGAAGAACGGTCGTCGAGCTCTGGTAGTTCGTCCACAGATAGCCGGCGCCCACACCGATATACGGGGTGACCGGGATGTTGAACTGGGTGACGTCATACAGCGCGTTGACCATCACGCCATAGTTCTGGATGTCCGTGCCGCCCACGACCCCGGAATGGGCGGGAATGCTGGCTTTCAGCCAGCGGTACTGACCTTCGAGCTCGAAGCGGAAGCCG
>DASXIW010000042.1:0-11171 GCA_036497785.1 Acetobacteraceae bacterium
ACCTCAAGGCGCATCACCTCGCCCATCAAACCTTCACCGATGTCGCCGCGCTCGACCAAGCCATCCACACAGCCGTCCAGGACCCCAACCGTGAGCGAATGGCCGTTCCGTTGGCCAAGCTACGAATCTCTGCTTAGGCCGAGCGTTATCGCGTCGCCACCATAAACAAGCGCGGAAACGGCAGCAGCACGGACCCATCTTGTTGCACGGGGTACGCGGCGGCGATCCGCTCACGATAGCTTCCCAGGAACGCGGCCTGCTCCGTCTCGTCCAGGCGCGACAGGTACGGGCGCAGACCGGACCCCTTGAACCATTCGACGATGCCGTCAATGTCGGACAGCACGTGGTGATAAATGGTCCGCCAGATATCGACGCGCGCGCTGTGTGGCTTCAACAGGGCATAGTACCAGGACACCGTCCCCACCTCGGAGCGATCGCCGGCGGCCTCACCCAGCCTGGCCGTCCAGGGACCGCTTTGGGCAACCTCCCGCATGGCCAGATGGCTCGGCTCAGTCAAATTGTCCGGCATCTGCACGGCGAGACTGCCGCCGGTCGAAAGCGCCCGCACCAGCCGGGGCAGCAGTGTGTCGTGGTTCGGCACCCAATGCAGTGAGGCATTGGCGAGGATCACGTCGCACGAACCGGCCGGCTGCCATGTCGCGATATCGGCCTGCTCGAATGCCTGCGCGGGCAGGCGCCGCCCCGCGGCCGCCAGCATATCGGCGGCGTTGTCCACGCCTGTCAGCATGGCGGCGGGATAGCGGGCCAGCAGGATCTCGGTCGAGTTGCCGGGACCGCAGCCAAGATCGACGGCATGCACCGCCTGCCGCGTGGGGATGGCCGCGACCAGATCGCGCACCGGGCGCGTACGCTCGTCCTCGAATTTCAGATACTGGCTGGGAGACCAACTCATCCGCTTGTTCCAATGCATGAAAAGGGGAAAAGAAACCGCCGCCGGGAACCGGCGATCAGATGCGCGGCGTGGCATGGGGCGCCAGCCACCCAATCGTCGCCTCCGGCTCGGCATCGGTTCTCGGCAGATAAGGTTTTATGTCGAGCAGCGGGGTGCCGTCCACGCAGTCCAGATAACGCAGCATCAGCCGTCCCGGGCCGGCAAAGCCGTCAAAGGCCACCACGGACAGGCCGATCGGGTTTGGCCGCCAAGGCGCGCGGGTGGCGAAAACACCGCGCGGCCTGGTGTCGAAGGGCGGCGTGAAGCTGAGTTTCGGCGCAGGCGCCTGGTTCAGCCAGTAGATCAGTATCAGGTGGCTGAAACCGTCCAACGCCTCGAGACCGGGAATGAACGGCGCGGCGATGTCGGCGTGGCAGCATGGCGCGGGATCGGGTTGGCGGCCGTTGCGCGGGCAATCCGCGATGGTCCGCCATGGCGTGGACAGCGTGCCGATCGGCTCGAAGCGGGGCGGCTGGAACCTGGGCGTTTCGGGGATGTCCTGCATGACGCTTCTCCTCGGCCGCGCGCGACCCATCGGGCAAGCAATATTGCCCTAATCCGACACCATCACCACGTCCGGATGCGTCTGGCGCGCGGCATCGACACAGGCCATCACCGCCTGCCGCAGAGAGGAGCAGTAGCAATCAGCCGCCACGGCAGCGCGCATGCGCAGCGTTGTAATGTCGGCCTCCTCAGAAGGCACAAGACCGATCAGTATCCGCGCATCCGGAATTGCCTGGCGAATGCGCCGCAGCAAATATCGCAGATGCGTCGGGCTGACGCTGGGGTCCAGATAGGTAATGCACACCATGGCCACACCGCCAGTATCGGGCGGCGTGGCGCCGGTGCGGGAGAAGGCGTTATGGAGCACGGATCTGGCGCCCAGCCCGTGCTTGCCGAGCAACTGCACCAGCATGCTTGTGGCCGCCCCGTCTAACGGCCCCCGGCCGGCCACGCACAGTACCGGCGCATCGCCCTGCCAGCCCGGCGCCAGCTGCGCGCGCTCAAGGTTCATACGGGCCACACCTCGTTCCGCTTCCGTGGCCGCCGCGCCATTGGCGGCTGAAGCGGCGGCCGGCGGCGGATCGACGTCGTCGTACTCGTCCAGTTCGCCGATGAGATCTTCGATCGCGGATTTGATGCTCTCCAGTTGCTCGCCGGTCAGCACACCGCGCGCGGCGTCGTTGGCAGCGAGTTGCAGACCCTGCACCGCCACGTCGTCGTAATAGGCAGACAGCGCCCGGTCCTTCAGCAGGATTTCGGCATAGCCCTGCGCCTCGTCCGGATCGCCCGCGAGCATGCGCTGGTAGAAGCTCTCCACCGGCGTCAGCGCGGGACGGTCGCCCAGCAGAACGTCGATGAATTCCAGCCGCTTGACGTGGCGGCCCAGCACCACCACGCACAGCGTCAGCGGCATGGACAGGATCAGCCCCACCGGCCCCCAAAGCCAGCCCCAGAAAATGGCCGATACCACCACCGACACGGGGGACAGGCCGGTGCTGCGGCCATACACCATCGGTTCGACAAGCTGGGCCATCAATGTTTCGGTAGTCAGGAACAGCGCCGCGGTCCAGGCGACCATGGACCAGCCAGGATCGACCGCGGCGGCCAGCGCCAATGGCATGAGGCCGGAGATCAGGCTGCCGACATAGGACACGAAGCGGAGCAACCCGGCCAGGATGCCCCACAACACGGGATTTGGCACGCCGATGGCGGACAGGCCAAGGCAGATGACAATGCCGAAAGCGCTGTTCAAGCCGAGCTGGGCCAGGAAATAACGGCTGAGCCGCCGCCCGGCCTCGTCCATGGCGCTCGTCGTCCGGTGCAGGTCGCTCGATCCGAACAGCCGGATCATACGGTCGCGCAGATCCTCCTGCTGCAACAGGATGAAAGTGGCCACGATGAAGACGATGCCAGTGGTCGATAGCGGCGCCAGAACGGGCGTGACGATGCGTTCCACCAGCTCCGTCGGCGTCATGTCGGGCTGCTGCACCTGGACCGTCACGGGCTTCGGAGCCTTGTCCGCCTCCGGCGCGGCCGAATCCGGCCGGAGATTGCGCGGCGCGACGACGCCGGACGGAGATCCGGGGGTGGGACTCGGCACGGCGAGGCTCGGAACGGTCCTGCTGATCTCGCGACCGAAATCACCGACCAGTCCGGACAGGCGGCCAACGGTCAGGCCGCGCACGGTGTCCACCTTGTCGCGTATAGTGTCGGCGTAACGGGGCATGTCGGTCGCGAGTTCAGCCACCTGCACGCCGATAATGCCGCCGAAGGCGAGAATGACGCCAAGCGCCAGCCCAACCGCCAGCAATACGCTCGGAACCCGCCCCAGAAAGCTCCGCCGCAGCAATTCGACTAGCGGCGCCAGCACGAACGACAGCAGCACCGCCAGGGTGATGGGGATCATGACCTCGCGGCCGACATACAGTGCGGCGACAACCACGACGCTAACGGAAAGCGTGAGCAGCCCTGACAGGCCAGGCAACTCCGCCAAAGGAACATGCGCGACGCGGCGAACCGGCGTGGGCGTGCCTGGCATGGACAGCGATCCCTGGAACTGGGTCTTGTCGGACATGGGGTCATCTCCGAACGCCGGCACGGCTTGCCGCACCCTTCGTAACTCGCGGCACGAGAATTCGATCCTGCCGCCCAGGCGGCGCGGATTTCCGCACCATATCCAGGCTGACGGATGCTATGGAGGTAGTTCCCCGAGACGCGGGGCGCTCGCTAGGGACAGGGACATGAGCAGGCCAGCGACGCTGCGGCGACGGACGGTACTGAGATCGGCGCTGACCACGCCGTTCCTGATGGCGGCCGGCGTGCCATCCGCCCCATCTGCCCAAGCCCAGGGCCGGCCGCTCGTCGACTTGCTGCTGGTGCTCGCCGTCGATGTGTCCGGCAGCGTCGATCAATCCCGGTTCGAACTGCAGAAGCATGGCTATGCCGCGGCGTTCCGCAGCGCGGACGTGGTCCAGACCATCCAATCCGGCGCCGCGCAATCGATTGCCGTGGCAATGATGCAATGGACCGGTCCCGACATGCAGACCGTCGTGGCGGGCTGGACACAGGTGCACGACGCGGCCTCGGCCGGCGCCTTCGCCGCTGCGGTCGATGCGTCGGAGCGTATGCTCTTCGCCGGCGGCACCTCGATCAGCGGCGCGATCGACCGGGCCACTTCCCTGCTCGCGGAGGCGGACTTCACCGCACCGCGCAAAGTGATCGACGTCTCCGGGGACGGGGCGAATAATCGCGGCCGCCCGGCGGAGCTGGCGCGCGACGCGGCGGTGGCGGCGGGGATCGTCATCAACGGCCTGCCGATCCTGACGCTGGAACCGGATCTGGACAGCTATTACCGCGACAGCGTGATCGGCGGTCCCGGAGCCTTCGTCATCGTCATCCAAAATTACGACCAGTTCGCCGAGGCGATCGAGCGCAAGTTGATCAGCGAAATCGCCGCGACTGGCGCTGCGAGACGGAGGCTTGGCCAGGAGTGAGACGTCTACTGCTTTTGCCCGGCTGGGCATGGTTATCGCTCTTCGTCGCCGCACCGGTCGGTATTCTGGCGGCCATTGCACTGGCAACCTCCCGCGAAGCCGTACCGCCCTACCAGCTCGGCCTGGACTGGAGCAGCCTCGCGGGTCTCGCGGACCCGTACTACCTGCACGGATTGCTGGGCAGCCTGCGCATCGGCGCGGTAACGGCCATAGGCTGCCTGCTGATCGGCTACCCCATGGCGCTGGGCATTGCCCGGGCGCGGCATGGCCAGGTGCTGCTGATGCTGGTGATCCTGCCGTTCTGGACCGGCCTGCTGCTGCGTCTGACGGCGCTGATCGCCATATTTCGCGATGAAGGCATGCTGAACCACGCGCTGCTGTCGCTGGGCCTGATCACCCGGCCAATCGCCTTCCTGCACAGCGATTTCGCCATGTATGTCGGCCTAATCTATTGCTACCTGCCCTTCATGATCCTGCCCCTGCACGCCAGGCTCGCCGCCGCCAACCCAGCGCTGGAGCAGGCGGCGGCCGATCTCGGGGCGCCGCCCTGGCGGGTTTTCGCCCGGATCATTTTGCCATTGTCGCGCCCTGGAATCTGGGCAGGGCTGGCGCTGGTGTTCGTGCCGGTGACCGGCGAATACGTCATTCCAGAATTGCTGGGCTCGCCGGCTTCCCTGACCATGGGCCGTGTGATCTGGGAGGAGTTCTTCGAGAACCGGGACTGGCCGCAATCCGCCGCACTCGCGCTGGTGCTGCTGGCATTGCTGCTGCTGCCGGCGCTGGCCTTCCGCCGCACCGGCCCGAGGACCATATGATCCGGCTGTCCCGCTTCCTTAGCCTGTGGCTGGCGGGCGGCTTCCTGCTTCTCTATCTGCCCATCGCGCTGCTGGTGGCGATCAGTTTCAACGATTCCCGGCTGACCACCGAATGGACCGGGTTATCGCTGCGCTGGTACCGCGCCCTGGCCGCCGATAATGCGTTGACGGGCGCGGCATGGCTGTCGCTGCGTGTGGGTGTTGCGTCCGCCACCCTGGCCACAGTGCTCGGCGGGGCCGCCGGCGTGGCCTTGGCGCGGTTCGGCCGGTTTGCCTTCCGGCCGGTCTTCACCGGGCTGCTGACCGCCCCGCTGGTGCTGCCCGATCTGCTGATCGGCTTGTCGCTGCTGCTGCTGTTCGTGGTGCTGGAACAGGCGATCGGCTGGCCGGCGGGGCGCGGGGCGCTGACCATTATCCTGGCGCATGCCACGGTGGGGCTCGCCTTCGTCGCCATCACCGTGCAGGCGCGGCTGGCCGATGCCGGAACGATGCTGGAGGAAGCGGCCATGGATCTGGGCGCCACGCCCGCGCGCGCCTTCCTGCGCATCACTTTGCCGCTGATGGCGCCCGCCCTGGCGGCGGGCTGGCTGCTGGCCTTCACCCTGTCGCTGGACGACGTGGTGGTCGCCAGCTTCGTGTCCGGTCCGGGCGCCTCCACCCTGCCCATGGTGGTGTTCTCCACCCTGCGGCTGGGCGCCACCCCGGTGCTGAACGCGCTGGCCACCGTGCTGCTGGCGCTGATCGCGACCCTTCTGCTGGCCGCCTCCCGGCTCGGGCCGGTGCTCCGGCGCTAGATTCCGTGCAAATCCGTCAGTTGCGCAATGTTGCCCCCGGAAGCGCCCGGCTATAGGCTGCCCGGATTCCCTGGAATTTCGAGATAACGCACATGAAGCTTACCGCCGACCGCCTGGACCGCATCAGCGCCAGCCAAACCATCGCCATCGCCACCAAAGCGCGGGCCATGAAAGCAGCGGGCCGCGACGTCATTTCGCTGTCGGCCGGCGAGCCGGATTTCGATACGCCGCAGAACGTGAAAGACGCGGCGATCAAGGCCATCCAGGCCGGCGAGACCAAATATACCGACGTGTCCGGCACGATGGCGCTGCGCAAGGCCGTCGCGGATAAATTCCGCCGCGACAGCGGGCTGGACTACAAGCCCGAGGAGATCATCGTCTCCACCGGCGGCAAGCAGATCATCTTCAACGCCATGGTGGCCACGCTGAACGCAGGCGACGAGGTGATCATCCCCTCCCCCTGCTGGGTCAGCTACCCCGACATCGTGGCGCTGGCTGACGGCACCCCGGTGATCCTGCCCTGCGGCCAGAATAACGGCTTCAAACTGCGGCCGGAGGATCTGGAAGCGGCGATCACGCCGAAGACCAAGTGGTTCATGCTGAACAACCCCTGCAACCCGACCGGTGCGGCCTACTCTGCCGAGGATCTGCGCGGCATTTGCGACGTGCTGCTGCGCCACCCGGACGTATGGGTGTTCACCGACGATATTTACGAAAAACTGGCCTATGACGGCTTCAAGCCGGCCACCGTCCTGGAAGTGGAACCGAAGCTGCGCGACCGCACCGTGACCATGAACGGCTGCAGCAAGGCCTTCGCCATGACCGGCTGGCGCATCGGCTTCGCCGGCGCCCCGCTCGGCATGACCAAGGCGATGGACAAGCTCCAGTCCCAGTCCACCAGCAACACCAGCAGCGTCAGCCAGGCCGCCGCGCTTGAGGCGCTGAACGGCCCACAGGGTTTCATCGGCGAAATGGTGAGGGTGTATCAGACGCGTCGGAACCTGGTGGTGGACATGCTGAACCAGGCCCCCGGCATCGTCTGCCAGAAGCCCGAGGGCGCGTTCTACGTGTTCCCCTCCGTACATGGCTGCATCGGCAAGACCACCAGGGCCGGCACCAAGATCGCCAGCGACGAGGATTTCGTCATCGGGCTGCTGGAAGAAGCGGGCGTGGCCGCCGTGCACGGCTCGGCCTTCATGTATCCCGGCCATTTCCGCATCAGCTACGCGACCGACACGGAGTCGCTGCGCGAGGCCTGCACCCGCATCCAGCATTTCTGCCAGGGGCTGAGCTGACATCATGCCGGCTCTCGCCCAGCGGCTTTCGCGCGTACAGGTCGCGGCCACCGTCGCCATGACCATCAAGGCCCGCGCGCTGCGCGAGGCCGGCGTCAATGTCATCCAACTCACCATCGGCGAGCCGGATTTCGCCTCGCCCTTGCATGCCATCGAGGCCGGATACCAGGCCGCCCTGGCCGGCGAGACGAAATACACCCCCCAGGACGGCACGAACCGCCTGAAAGAAGCGGTGCAGCGCAAGTTCAAGCGCGATATCGGCCTGGATTTCGCCATGGACGAGATCATGGTCGGCAATGGCGGCAAGCAGGTCATCTTCGACGCCATGATGGCAACGGTGGACGAAGGTGACGAAGTGATCGTGCCGGCCCCGTACTGGGGCGCCTACCCGCTCATGACCAAGCTCCTCGGCGGCGAGCCGGTGGTCGTCACCTGCCCGCAAAATAACGGCTTCAAGCTGCGGGCGGAGGATCTCGGCGCGGCCATCACCCCGCGCACCAAATGGCTGGTGATGAACCAGCCCAACAACCCGACCGGCGCCGCCTACACCAAGGCCGAATTGCAGGCCCTGGCAGACGTGCTGCTGAAGCATCCGCACGTCTGGATCATGTCCGACGACATGTACGAACATCTCGTCTATGGCGATTTCGAATTCCACAACTTCGCCACCGTCGAGCCCAGGCTGCGCGACCGCACCCTGATCGTCAGCGGCGTGTCGAAAACCTACGCCATGACCGGCTGGCGCATCGGCTTCGGCGCCGGGCCGAAGGGGCTGATCCGCGCCATGGTCAACATGCAGGGCCAGGCGACGGCCGGCGTGTCCAGCGTGGGCCAGGCCGCCGCGGCGGCTGCGCTGGACGGGCCGCAGGAACTCGTGGCCCGACGCGCCGAACTGTACCGCAAGCGCCGCGACTTGGTGGTCGACGCGCTGGGCGCCATTCCCGGTATCTCCTGCCACCGCCCGGAAGGCGCGTTCTATGTATATCCCAACATCGCAGGCTGTCTCGGCCGGGTGACGGCGGGCGGCAAAACGCTGGAATCCGACGAGGATTTCGCCCTGGCCCTGCTGGACGAGCAACACGTGGCGCTGGTGCACGGCGCGGCCTTCGGCATGAGCCCCTATCTGCGCATCAGCTACGCCACCGATGACGCCAGCCTGGAAGAAGCCTGCCGCCGCATCGCCGCCTTCGTGGCCGGCTTCAGGTGAGCGTGCAGCCTGTCCTTCGGGCTGGCCGGGACGATGACGCGGACGGCTTCATCGCCCTGGTCAGCGCCTGCTGGCGAGACTATCCGGGCTGCGTGATGGATCTGGACGGCGAGGTGCCGGAATTGCGGGCGCTCGCCAGCCATTTCGCCAACCAGGGCGGCACGCTGCTCGCCGCCGAACAGGAGGGCCGCATCGTCGGCATGGCGGCAACCCGGCCGGCGCAGGACGGCGCCTGGGAGCTGTGCAAGATGTACGTCGCCGCCGGCCAGCGCGGCCATGGCCTCGCGCATCGTCTGCTGGACGCCGTCGAGGATCATGCGCGGGCCCAGGGTGCGGCGAACCTGAAACTATGGACCGATACGCGGTTCGACCGGGCGCATCGCTTTTATGAAAAAAACTCCTTCGTGCGATCCGGCCCGCTGCGCGCGCTGGACGATATCTCCCACTCCATCGAATTCCCTTATGTGAAGCCGCTGGCCGGCGTACAATTGCTGCGCCTGGACGCAGCCGGCGCCGCCTCGGCGGAAGCACGGCTGACCCGGATTTTGCAGCGTTGCGTCGAATCCGGCGCCTCCGTGTCCTATCTGCCGCCGGTCGATCCCGCTGTGTTCCGTGCGTTCTGGCGGCGCGTATCCGGGCAGGTGGCCGCAGGCACGCGCGTGCTGCTGGGCGCCTGGGTGGATGGCGTGCTGGCAGGCACGGCAATGCTCGATCTCGACACGCCATCGAACCAGCCGCATCGGGCCGAGGTGAAGAAATTGCTGGTCACCCCCGAAGCCCGCCGGCGCGGCGTCGCGCGCCTGCTCATGCAGCGCATCGAGGCAGAGGCCCAGCAGGCCGGGCGCAGCCTGCTCACCTTGGATACGCGGGCGGAGGATGCAGGGGACCAGCTCTACCGCTCGCTCCGTTGGACGGAAGCAGGGCGGATTCCAGGCTTCGCCCTAAACGCCGACCTCACGCCCTGCGACACGCTGATCTTCTGGAAGAACGTCTGAGGCGGTGTCGGCAAGCAAAGAAGGCTGAGCTCTGCCCAGGCCCGCAAAGGGGCAGAAGCCCCTTTGATCCCATGACTCTTAACGGGAGATGCTTCCCTGCCTTGCGCCGCAGGCAAATAAACCTGCCGCCTTTCCCAAGCCGATGCAGTCGCCGGGTGGCTTTTTGGGCTTCGCCGGCCCGCATCGACATTGGGGCATGCCCCCAAAACCAGCCGCCGCCCCCAAACAGGTAACGAGATCAAAGGGGCTTCTGCCCCTTTGCGGGTCTGGGCAGAGCCCAGCCTTCTCTTGAGTCTATTGTCAAACCGCCCAGGCCGAAGCCCGGGCGATCAGGCATCAGCCCCGTATCGGCTGCGGGCTGGGCACTTGCTGGAATCCGGCCGGGATCAGGCGGCTGCCATCGGGCGCGGTGCGCGGCATCGCCGGCTGGTCGCTATCCGGCGACGCGGCCGGAATGCTCCGCAGCGGCGACTGCACCATGCCGCCGCAGGCATCGCCCACCTTCTGCACAGCCACCTTCGGCTGGGCGCCATTGCCCGGATAGGAATAGGTCACGGTCTGGCTGCATCCGCCATTGCCGCTGGAGAACGAGGTGATCACCATCTGGGACGCGCCGGCAGCCAACGTGCCGCCATGCGCGAAGGCGGCCTGGATCGTCCGCTCGGTCATCGCGTCAAGACCCTGCATGGAGGCCACCATGTCCTGCGAGATACGCTGTATCATCGCTTCCTGCTGGGCGAAAATGCGGCCGGGATCCATAAACATGTCCCCGTCATCGCCCCAGCCCAGCATCGTTGCTTCCGGCTGCGCGCCGGCAGGCAGCGGCGCGAGCACGCCGATCGGGTGACCTGCGGCATCATAGACAACCATGCCCGGCATGGGCCTTCCCGCCGGTCCGGCGGCCAGAGCGAATGTGAGGGGGATCGCCGCCAGGGCAGCTCCCAGCAGCGCGGCACGCGTTTTTCGCATTTGCACCTCCATGGCCAGTTGCGCGACACCGCGCAGTTTTGCCCACGCACGGGCGGATTTCAGCTTTTTTGTTGATGAAATCCGCTTCATTCATTGCACCGCAATCGTCCGGTCAGAAGGAGACGCAGGCCCGGTTCTCGACCAGGCCAACCGACTCCTGGTGAAACCGAACCTTGTACACCTGACGGATGGCAGAGAGCTTCGCCGCCGTCGCCGGCGTGGCTTCGGTAACGATTTCGATGATGGTGGCAGGTTCGGCACCGATCCGCCCGGGGCCCGGTCGCGCCATTGGCCACTGCCCTCCAACACGGTCAGCCCGTCCGGGAAGCGGGGTGTCACCGATGTCGCAGGGAAGTCTCGCGATGCCGCCTCATCCACCTCGCCGCCACCCTTGATCGATTGCCCGAACAAAAGTTGCACCGTCACCGCCGGATCGCCGCCCCACGCGGCACAATCCGGCCGGCGCGCGCAACCGGACAGCAGCGTTAGGGGCCGTCAGGAATCAAACGCTCTGTCTCGATCATTGCAAGGTCGGAGTTTGTAGTTCCATTCGCCATGGAACGCGTCGCGGAACAAGTTGATGACATCCCTCTCGCAGTCGGGGACCACGATCCCCTTGGGGTAGGCGTTGGTGTCGAGTTCGCAGC
>DASXIW010000043.1:0-2627 GCA_036497785.1 Acetobacteraceae bacterium
TGCGTCCCGTCCGCACCGATCGGTAGCTGGTTGAACTCCAGCATCGGTTCGCCCATGCACAGCAGATCGACGGTCACGACACCGCCTTCGCCGCCGCCTCGATCGCCGCCCGGTCGCCCGCCGCGATACGCTTTTCATCGACCAGCGCCCCGCCCATGCCGACGAAGGCGGCCCCGGCGGCAAGATAGGCGCCGACATTGCCGGGCTCCACCCCGCCGGTCGGACAGAACGCGACGCCGGGGAACACGCTGGCCAGCGCCCTGACGTGGCCGGGACCGCCGGCCGACGACGCCGGGAAGACCTTCACCACGTCGGCGCCCGCAACCAGCGCCGCGCGCACCTCGGTCGGAGTCAGCGCGCCCAGCATCAGCGCGGCGCCGGCGTTGCGGCACGGCCCGGACAAGGCGGGATCGACCCAGGGGGCAACCAGGAAGCGAGCACCGGCATCGAGGCAGGCCTGCGCGGTGGCCTCGTCCGCCACGGTTCCAGCCCCGATCAACAGGTCCGGCGCCTTGGACAGCCGAGCGATCAGCGGAATCCCGCCCGGGATCGTCATGGTGATCTCAAAAATGCGGATGCCGGCGCCGCGCAGCCATTCAACCGCGGTCTCGGCATGGGCGGCGGAACTGGTGCGTACGACCGGCACGACACGGGCGGCGCGCAGCCGTTGGATCAAATCGGTCGGTGACATCTTCGTGGCTCCTGCACGCGCAACGAAGCAGGGCGGCTGGCCGAAAGCAAGCATGATGCGAGGCCGGAGGCGAGCCAGCACGCAATCGAGGGCTCGCTCGGGGCCGCTTGCTCGCCTTTCCTACCGGAGACGCCCAAGCCGTCGTGGCCCGTGGCGCAACTGAGTCCGGCCCAATTTCACCCCGACGTGGCGGCCTCCGCCCATTGTTCCAGCGACCGCGCCTTGGCCTGCAGCGACGACACGCCATCCCCAAGCACGCGGAGGTTGGACTGGTAGGTTCGCAGACTATCGCCGAGGCCGCTGGTGGCCTCCTTCAACGTCCCCAATGCGCTCCGCCACGCCGCCAGCGCCGCTCGCTGCTCCGTCATCGCGGCGTTCAGCGATTCAAGCGCCCGGGCCAGCCGCTCCGGCGCCCCCAAGACGGGCACCGCCACCGGCTTGTTGCGGCCGGGAAAGGCGATGACCTGCGCCGTGGGCCGTTCGGCCGCCAATGCTTCCGGACCGACCATTGCAGAATCGGGGGCGCCGGCACTATCGGGGGCGCCGGCACTATCGGGGGCAATGGAACTGCTCATGCCGGGTCTCCGCTTATTTATCGGGCAATGGTTAATAAATCATGAATGCCGAAATCACGCCAGATGTTATTAGAATGCAATGGTCTGTCCAACACCGCGCAGCACCAGCACGATAACCATCAGCACCACCGCGACAATCGAGTACCCCCAGCGCATCCACACATAGCCCGGCGGCACCAGTAACCGCTGTCCGGCCCGATGCTCCGTCAGCACCGTCGCGAGATAGCCCAGGATCAGGATCGCCAACGCCACCGAGGGATCTACCATCTGCGCCAGTACCAGCGCGATCCAGGCGACGATCAGCGGCAGCACCCCGGCGCCGAACCGAATCGCCGGCCGCACCGCCCCCGGCAGCAGCGCCAGCCCCCAGTGCACGCCCCCGGCAAAGCCCAGAATCAGCGCGGCATAGTCGATCAGCGAAACCAGCATCCGTTCGGCGGTGGCCGGGATGTGGCCCACGGCCCCGAGTGCGAACATGACGAACGGCACCAGTCCGATCAGGCTGAGCATTACGGCGATGGCGGGCATGGTGACTCCCCGGTTGCGACAGCTACGCCACTCAACCCCTCATGACCGTAGCCGAGTTATGATAGACGGTGTCAATTCGCCTTGAAACTGCGCCAGTCGTGCCGGAACCGCCAATGACCATCGGCTTCGAAATCGTCGTCATCCTGCTGCTGATCGTGCTGAACGGCGCGTTCTCGCTCAGCGAACTGGCGCTGGTCTCGGTCCGCCGGGCGCGTTTGGCGGTGCTGGAGCGCAAGGGCGTGAAAGGTGCGATGGCAGCACGCGCGCTGGCGGATGATCCGCAGCGCTTCCTGCCCACGGTGCAGGTCGGCATCACCCTGGTCAGCGTGCTCACCGGCGTGTTCGGCGGCGCCCGGATCGCCTCGCACCTGCAGGCCTGGCTTGCCACGGTCCCCCAACTGGGCGAATTCGCCGAAGGCGAGGCGCTCACCATCGTCGTCATCGTCACCACCTATCTGACCCTGGTGCTGGGTGAACTGGTGCCCAAGCAACTGGCTCTGCGCTCGCCCGAACTGATGGCGATCCGCGTGGCCCGCCCGGTGGCGATCCTCTCGCGCATCGTCGCGCCAGCGGTCTGGCTGCTTGGCAAATCCTCGCACGGTGTGCTGGTGATGTTCGGCCTGCATCGCGTATCCCGCCAGTCGGTGACGGAGGAGGAGCTGAAGGCGCTGCTGGTCGAAGGCGCGCAGACCGGCGTGCTGGAATCGGAAGAGCGCGACATGATCGAACGCGTGCTGCGACTGGCCGACAAACCCGTGCGTGCGATCATGACGCCGCGCACCGAACTGGCCTGGATTGACCGCACCCATCCGGCCAAGGCGATCACCGCGGCC
>DASXIW010000044.1:0-14494 GCA_036497785.1 Acetobacteraceae bacterium
GCGGCGCAATTGGTGATCCGATAACGGGGCTAGATGTCAAAAGAAGATATGATCGAGTTTAGCGGTACGGTGATGGAATTGCTTCCAAATGCCATGTTCCGCGTGAAACTGGACAATGAACACAGCATCCTGGCGCATACCAGCGGCAAGATGCGGAAGAATCGCATCCGCGTCCTGGCCGGCGACCGCGTGAATGTCGAGATGACGCCTTACGACCTGTCCAAGGGCCGGATTACTTTCCGGTTCAAGTGATCCAGGCCGCGACGGCGTCGCCCGATCTGGCGCAGACCGGTTCGGCGCCGCTCGCGGTTGCGTTGCCGCGCCTCGTGCTGGCCTCCGCCAGCCCGCGACGTTTGGCGCTGTTGGCCCAGATCGGCATCGCGCCCGATGCCGTCATCGCCACCGATATCGATGAGACGCCCCGCCGGACGGAGCCGCCAAGGCTGGCGGCACAGCGGCTGGCGCGCGCCAAGGCGGATGCCGCGGCCACGCCCGGCGCCTTCGTGCTCGCCGCCGATACCGTGGTCGCGGTCGGGCGCCGCATTCTCGACAAGGCCCTGACGATCGAGGCGGCCGCCCAGGCTCTCGACCTGATATCCGGCCGGCGTTTCCATGTTCTGAGCGCCGTCGTTGTGGCGGCGCCGGATGGCCGCCGCGCGGAGCGGCTGGACGATACAGCCGTGATCCTTGCCAGGCTCAGCCCGGCGCAACGCCAGGCCTATCTGGATAGCGGCGAATGGCTTGGCCGAGCCGGCGGCTACAATGTGGAGGGGCGGATCGCGGCACATACGCGATTGATCTCCGGCAGTTATACCGGCGTGGTCGGCCTGCCGCTGTTCGAGACGGCACAGTTGTTGCGCGGTCTCGGCTACCCGCTTCCGTAAGGGCGACTCCCCGGGAATGGTCCATCCGTGAAGATCCTTGCGGCCAGCGGCCCGGGTGAGGTGCGCGTGGCCGCGTGGGACGCCGCGGGGCTGGTGGATTACGCAATCTGGCGGCCGGGTCTGCCGGACGGGGTGGGCGATGTGCATCGCGGCCGCGTCGTTGCCCGTATGCCGGCATTGGCGGGTGCGTTCGTGGCGATCGATGGCGCCGACGGCTTTCTGCCGGATAGCGAGGGCGGCGCCGAGGCGGCGGCCCAGGCTGGCGAGGGCGCAATGTTGGGCGTGCGCGTGACCCGCGCGGCGCAGGGCGGCAAGGGGCCGCGCCTGACCGCGCGGCTTTCCCCTGAGGATTCCGCCCTTGCTGGCGCCGCTGGCCCGGTCGCGCTGCTGCGGCGTGGCCCGGGCGCGGTGGAGCGGCTGGCGGCGTTGTATCCGGACGCGCCGGTAATCGTGGACGACGCGGCGTTGGTTGCCGATCTGCGCGGCGTGCTGGGTGCAAGGCTGCGCCACGGGGAGGCATTCGATGACGAAGTGGAGTCAGCTGTCGCTGCGCTGGGCGATTCGGTGGCCATGCTGCCCGGCGGCGCCCGGCTTTCCGTGCATCCCACCCCCGCGCTGACTGCATTGGATGTCGATCTCGCCGGCCTCAGCGCCGAGCGACGCGGCAAGACCGCGAGCCAAATGGCCGCCAACCGGGCTTTGCTGCCCGCCCTCGCCCGGCAGATCCGGCTGCGCAACCTGGCCGGCGCGATACTGGTGGATCTCGCCGGGCTGTCCACGAAGCGCCGTGCGGGGCTGGGCGCGGATCTGGCCGCTGCCCTCGCGACGGATCCGTTACGGCCGCGCTTTCTCGGGTTTTCCGCGCTGGGACTGGTGGAAATCCTGCGCCCGCGCATCCACCCGCCGCTGCACGAGATGCTCGCAGGGCCGCACGCCGCCGGGCTTGCGGCCTTGCGGCAGGCTGCGGCCGACATCGCCGCGAACCCCGTACGCGCGCTGGTGCTGCATGCCGCCCCGGCCGTGGCCGCGGCGCTGGCGGCCGATCCCGTGGCGCTGAAAGCGCTTGCGGATCGCGCCGGCCGCCCAATGATAGTACGCGAGGATCGGGCGCTGCCGGCGCTCGGATGGACATTGAAGGACCTGCCACGTGGCTAACCCCGCCAAGCCCTGCCCGATCTGCGGCAAGCCGATAGAGGCACGGTTCCGGCCGTTCTGCAGCGCCCGGTGCGCCGACATCGACCTCGGCCGGTGGTTCACCGAAAGCTATGCCGTGCCCGCCCCTCCGCCCGAACTGGCCGAGGATGAGGACGATGCATCCGGGCCGCGATGATTTGGCGGGTTGATCGCCATCGCGGCCTGGGCTATCTCCGCGCCTCCAACGTGACGGCTTCGTGTCGCTCGAAGGCCCGCCCGGGTAGCTCAGTTGGTAGAGCATGCGACTGAAAATCGCAGTGTCGGTGGTTCGAATCCGCCCCCGGGCACCATTTTGTCATTGTGGGAAACGGGAATGGCGGGTCATTGCTGAGACACCGCTCGCGCAATCCGACATAGGACTGCCCTGCGCAGGCTCGGGGACCGTAATGCCGCAAATCGTGTCGGACCCGTCCACCGGGGAACTTAGGCTGCGCCTGCGACAGGTGGAACTCGTCGTCGGATTCGGACGCTTCTCACTGCGGCACGACGACATCCAGATGATATTGGACCAAGCCTGCGCGATCGCGGCCGATGGGCTTGGCGCCCGTTTCGCCAAGGTGTTGGAATATTTGCCCGCCGAGAAGGAATTCCTGGTTCGCGCCGGCATCGGCTGGAACGAAGGGGTGGTGGGCCATGCGCGTCTGGGCAGCGATCTTGCCAGCCCGGCCGGATTCGCGTTCCGGACCGGCGAGGCGGTGATCGCCAATCACCTGGGCAGCGAGTCCCGGTTCCGCACGCCGGCCTTACTGGCCGAGCACGGCATCCACCGCGCCATCAACGTGTTGATCGGTGACGGCAGCCGGCCCCGTTTCGGCGTGCTGGAGGTGGATAGCAGCGATCGCGGCGATTTCACCCGCCACGACATCACCTTTCTCGACGCCTTGGCCAACACGCTCGCCGATTCGCTGGAGAAGGCGAAGCGGTTGGACGTGGCGGTCCGTGGCGAGGCGTTCGCGCGCGGCGTGCTGGATGCCTCGCCGGATTGCGTCCAGGTGCTGAGTGCCGGCGGTGTGCTGGAGATGATGAACAGCAACGGTCTGGACCTGCTGGAAATCGAGGACTTCGCCCAGGTTCAGGGCCGGCCCTGGGAAGCCCTGTGGCCGGCGGAGGAGGCCGACAAGCTGCGCAGTGCCATGGCGCAGGCGCTGCAGGACCGGCAAGGCCGCTTCCAAGCGTTCTGCCCGACGGCGAAGGGGGCGCCGAAATGGTGGGATGTGGTGGTTGCGGCCACCAATGGCAGCCCGACCCAGCTGGTGTCGATTTCCCGTGACATCACCGAACTGGTGAGCACGGCCGCCGCGAAGGACGATCTGCTGCGCGAGAAGGACCTGCTGATACAGGAGGTGCATCATCGGGTGAAGAACAGCCTGCAGATGGTGCAGAATCTGTTGAGCCTGCAGGCCCGCGCGGCCGGCGACGACGCGACAGCCGACGTGCTGAACCAGAGCGCCGCGCGGGTGAACACCATCGCTGCCATTCACGACCGGCTGTATCGCAGCCGATCCGCGCTGCATGTCGAGATCGCGCCCTATCTGCAGGGGCTGATCGAGGATCTGCAAGACGCGTTGGCATCCAACGCTGCCGACCGGCGAATGCATCTCAGCGCCGACATGGCGGTGTGGCCGGCCTCGGACGTGCCGACGATCGGGCTGGTGCTGACTGAACTCGTCACCAATGCCCTGAAATATGGGCAGGGACTGGTGACGATTACCTTCAGACAATACCCGGATACGTCCGCGACGCTGACCGTGGAGGACGAGGGCGATGGGGTTCCCGCCGATTTCGACCCGGTAAAGAGCCGGGGGTTGGGGATGCGCATCGTGACCGGGCTGCTGCGGGGCCGCGGCGGCCGGTTCGAGGTTGACCGCAGCAAGGGGCACACCTGCTTTCGCGCTGTGTTGACGCAAGGCAGCATGGATTAGGGGAGTGGGACGCCCCGGATCGGCGGGACCGAGTCCGGCATCGGCTGCCGCCAATATCGCTTTGCGGTTGGCTCAGCTATAACCAATCTTTGACGGACCATGTGATGCGGGCTTAGGGGGTGGGCTATGTCTCGGGCCATCGTTGCGCGCGCCAACGCTTTGGCGGCCGTCGCGATCGTCGCGCTGATGGCCTTGTTGAGTTTCCTGATCTGGCAGGGCTTCGATCGGACGAAGGCGGCGCGGGACTGGGCGCTGCACTCCCAGCTCGTGCTGACGGCGACCAAGGATCTCAACCTTGCTGTGCGCAGCGCCGAAACCGGCCAGCGTGGCTACCTGCTGACCAGCGACGAGTACTATCTGATCCCGTATCACCAGAATATCGGGCGTATCGGCGAACTGGTCAGCAATCTTCAAGGGCTGACGCGCGGCGACGCTCTGGAACAGGAACAGCTTGGCCGCCTGGTGCCGATGCTGCAGGAAAAGCAGGCCGAACTCGCTCAGACGATCCAACGGGCGCGCGCTGGCGACATGCTGGGCGCCTTGGGGGTGGTTCGCAGCGACGTCGGCGAAAAGCTGACGGGCGATATCGAAAGCGTGCTCAACACCATGGAGGTGGAGGAGGAGCGCGTACACGCCAAACGCCTCACAACGCTCGATGCCGAGGAATGGCAGACGCGATGGCTGTCCGTGGCCGGGGCGTCGATCGCATTGCTGTTGCTGGGCATCGCCGGACGCTGGCTGGCGGCGGCCCGGCAGGACGCGGCCATGGCGGAAGCGACGCAACGCGCTTTGGCCGCCCGGCTGCGAATCTCGCTGGACAGTCTCAGCCAGGGCGTGGGCGTCTTCGGGTCGGATCAACGGCTGACGAACTGGAACGAATGCTTCCAGGTGCTGTTAGGGGTGCCGCCGGCGATGGTCCGGCAAGGCAGGCCTTATGCCGCCTTTGTCGAGCAGACCGGCTCCGCGGATGGCACGCTTCTGGAATCCGAGGAGCAGCTGCGCCACAGCCGGGCGGGGCGTTCAGCCAACGAGCCGGTGGTCTATGAGCGTGTTGGCGGCGCGGACGGCCAGGCGTTGGAAATCCGCCGCACGCCCATGCCCGGCGGCGGTTTCGTCATCACCATCACCGACATGACCCAACGCGTGCGCAGCGAGGAAATGCTGCGCGACGCACAGAAGATGCAGGCGGTGGGGCAGCTGACAGGCGGCATCGCCCACGACTTCAACAATCTGCTGACCGTGATCATCGGCAACATGGAATCCCTGGCCAAGCGGCTGACCGACGAGACGCTGCGCCAACGCATCGAGCGGGCGCTGTGGGCGGCGCAGCGCGGCGCCACCCTGACCCGCCATCTGCTGGCCTTCGCGCGCAAGCAGCCACTCGACCCGAGGCCGATCAATTTCAGCACCGTGCTGCCCGATATGGTGGGCCTGCTAAAGCGCACGCTGGGCGAACATATCGACGTCCGGTTGGTGGAATCGGCGGGCTTGTGGAATGCTATGGCGGATGTCGCCCAGTTGGAGAGCGCCATGCTGAACCTGGCGCTGAATGCGCGCGACGCCATGCCCGATGGCGGCCGCCTGACCATCGAGGTGGCGAATCGCGTACTGGATGCCGATTACGCCCGCCAGCACGCCGAAGTGACCCAAGGCGACTACGCCATGCTCGCCGTGTCCGATACTGGCTGCGGCATGACCCCCGACGTGGTGAAGCGGGTGTTCGAGCCGTTCTTCACCACCAAGCCGCCGGGCAAGGGAACCGGGCTCGGGCTCGCCATGGTCTATGGCTTCGTCAAGCAATCCAACGGGCATGTGAAGATTTACAGCGAACCCGGCGAGGGCACTTCGGTCAAGATATACCTACCCCGCGCCGTGGGGCCGGCCACGATACAGCGCGCCATTCTGCCGCTCGATCTGCCGCGCGGCCATGCCACGCTGCTGGTGGTGGAGGACGACCCGGAAGTGCGCGAGATCGCCGCCAGCATCCTGCGCGAGCTGGGCTATCACGTTCTGGAGGCGAGCGACGGCGAGCAGGCGCTGCAGCTGTTCGACGCGCATCTGCTGGAGGTGGACATGCTGCTGGTGGACGTGGTGTTGCCAGGCAAGCTGCGCGGCCGCGAACTCGCCGAGCGGATCACCGCCATGCGCCCATCCGTGCGGGTGCTCTACATGTCCGGCTATACCGAGAACGCCATCGTGCATCATGGCCGCCTGGATGAGGGCGTGCATTTGCTGGGCAAGCCTTTCAAGCGCGACCAGCTCGCGCGGAAGGTGGCCGATGTGCTTGGCACCGGCGAGGAGGGTCGCGGCACCGACAATGTGATCGATCTCGCCAAGGAGCGCCGGCGCGACTGATGGACCAACCGACGATCCTGGCCCCGGGTGAACCACACCCCGTGCTCACGCGCCGTGAATGCGGCACCTCGCCCATCGTTCTGATCAGCGATCACGCGGGCCGGCGCGTCCCCGCGCGCCTGGGCTCACTCGGCCTGGCGGACAGCGCGCTGCGCCGCCATATCGGCTGGGATATCGGCATCTGGGCGGTGACCGAGCTGCTTGCTGACTCACTCGACGCCGTTGCCATCGGCCAGGCCTATTCGCGGCTGGTCATCGACAACAACCGGCCCACCGATGTTCCCGGCTCCATCCCCATTATCAGCGAAACCACCGATATTCCCGGCAATACCGGCATTGCGGAGGCCGAACGCGCGGCCCGCTACAGCGAAATCATGCGCCCTTACCACGCGCGCATCGCCGCCGAGCTCGATCGGCGCGCGGGGCAGCCGGTCTTTCTCATCTCCATGCACAGCTTCACGCCGGTCTATATGGGCATCGCCCGGCCCTGGCATATCGGCACACTGTATTATCGCGACTTCCGGCTCGCCCGCGCCCTGTTCGAGCTGCTGGGCGCCGAACCCGGCCTTGTCGTGGGTGACAACGAGCCATATGCGGTCTCGGACCAGTCGGATTACAGCATTCCCGTGCACGGCGAGGCCCGCGGCCTGCCGCATGTCGGGCTGGAAATTCGCCAGGATCTGATCACCGACGCGGCCGGCCAGCAACGTTGGGCGGCATTGCTGGCACGGTTGCTGCCTATGGCAGTAAGCCAAATCTAACGGAACGCAGGCCGCTTGTTATACTGCCTCGGTCCGCGCGCTCGCCGACGCCGCCAGCAGGGCATCGATCGTTCTGGCCTGGGCGAGTGACCAATCCACGCCGAAAAGCATTTCCGTGTGTCCCAGCACGGCCTGGGCGAAATGGGAGACCATGATGGCGTAGGGGTCGACCATCGAAAAATTCTCGACGCGGTCGCCGAGTTCCAGCCTTGTGTCGCGGCCTTTCTGGGAGAACGGCCAATCCATGCGCAACTGCTTTTCGCTTCCCAGCAGCACCAGTTGCTGGGTGGCGGCCGAAGCGAAGGAGCAGGCAAAGCCGCCGGCCAGACCGGCGCCGAAATCCAGCAGCGCGCTGAGGGATTCGTCCACCTCCCCGCGCGGCCTGGGCACGGCCGCGACGCGGAGCGGTTCCTGCCCGGTCAGGACCCGCATGGCGCTGACGCAGTAGCATCCGAGATCGTAGGCGGCACCGCCGCCCTGGCCGCCGGACCAGCGGAACTCATTCGGCCATTCCGGCAGCGTCGCGCCGAAATGGCATTGCATTGCCACGAGCCCGCCGAGTTCGCCGCCGGCCAGGAGCTCTCGCACCCGGGCGTAGCGGGGGTGGAAGATATGGCAGAACGCTTCCATGGCGCGCCGGCCGGTGCGGGCCTCCGCGTCGCGGATGGCGCCCACTTCGGCGGCGTTCAGGGCCAGCGGCTTTTCGCACAGCACATGTTTGCCCGCTTCCAGCGCGCGGATCGTCCAGGGTGCGTGGGCATCGTTGGGCAGAGCCACGTACACGGCGTCCACATCCGGGTCGGCGATCACCTCGGCGTAGCTGGCATAGGCGTGGGGCGCGCCGAATTCTGCGGCGAAGGCGGCCGCCCGATCGCGATCGCGCGCGCCCACGGCCACAAGCCCGTGGCCCGCCGCCAGCACGGCGGGCGCCAAAGCGCGCTTTCCGATGCGCGACGCGCCCAGAAATCCCCAGCGCAGCACGCTATGTCGCCACGCCGGCCGCAGCGAGGATCGCGGTCAGCCCCGCGGCCATGCCGCGCACGCTGGATGTGGGCTCCACGTCGATCCACTCCTCCAGCGAGTGCGCCCGGCCACCGCTGCCGCCCGAGCCCATCTTGATGGCGGGAATGCCCAGGCTCATCGGGATATTCGCGTCGGTGGAGGAGAATTCGTGGGTGGGGTTGAAGCCATGCGCGGCAATGGCCGAGGTGGCGAGACGCACCAGGTCGCTATCGGTCTGCGTCTCGCCCGCCGGACGGTCGCCGACGAGCTTGAGCTCCACGGTGATGCTGCCGGTGCGCGTGGAGCGGGTGGCGTTCTCGGCAGCCACCGCCGCGCGCACCACCGCCTCGAAATGCGCTTCCAGCCGTGCCAGTTCGTCGGCGGATTGAGAGCGCATGTCCACATCCATCCAAACCTCGTTCGGAATGGCGTTGATCGAGGTGCCGCCGCCGGTGACAGTGACGGCGAAGGTGGTGCGGGGGCGGTCCGGGACCTTGGTTTTGGCCAGTTCCTGCATGGCCTGCGCCATGGCATACATCGGGTTGACGATGCCGAACGCGCCGAAGCTGTGGCCGCCCGGACCCTTGAACGTGACGCGGTAGCGCTTGGAGCCGATGCCGCCGACCGCGATCTTGTCCATTTCCGGGCTGTCCACGGTGATGAACGCCTTGATCCGCTCGCGATATTTTCCTTGGGTGAACAGATGGCGGATGCCGCGCAGATCGCCCAGCCCCTCCTCGCCCACATCGCCCACGAACAATATGTCGCTCTGTGTGCGGATGCCGGCGGCGTCGAGCGCGCGCATATAGGCCAGCAGTACCGCGAGGCCGCGCGTGTCGTCACCCACCCCGGGGGCGAACAGCTTCGTGCCCTCGCGCCGCACCGTCACGTCCGTGCCGGCGGGAAACACCGTGTCCAGATGCGCGGCCACCACGATCAACGGCCCGTTGCCGGCGCCCGCGCGGATGCCCATCACGTTGCCGACTTCGTCCATCTCCACATCGGCGAGCCCATGGGCGCACAGCATACCCTCATAGGCGCGCGCACGCTCCGCCTCCTGGAATGGGGGCGAGGGGATCTGTGTGAGGGTGATGATGTCTTCGACGGTGCGCTCGTGCTCCGCGGTCAGTGTGGCGACGGCGCGGCGATAGGCGTCGCTGGCCATCAGCGAGGCGATCTGCGGGGTGGTATCGGTCATGGAAAGGTTCCGGCGCTGATTGTGAATGCATTACGTCCCGGTCAGGCCGTTCTTGTCCAGAGACGGCGCTGAGATGGCGCTGGACGCGGCGCCGGGAGTGAACGAAAATCCATCCGAACGCCCCTTCCGGGACCGAATCGACATGACGTTCTCGCGTCGCTCGCTATTGGCCGCCAGCGCCGGACTCCTCGCCGCCCCGCTCGATCTTTCGCGGCTGGGCCTTCCGAATATCGCGCACGCCCAGGGCAATGCGCCGATCCGGATCGGGGAGATCAATTCCTACACTGCGGTACCCTCCTTCACCCTACCCTATCGCAATGGCTGGCAACTCGCCGTCGATCAGGTCAACGCCGCCGGCGGCGTGCGGGGACGCAAAATCGAGGTGATCAGCCGCGACGATGCGGGCAATCCGGCCGATGCGATCCGGCTGGCCGGCGAATTGCTGAACGATCAGAAGGTGGATCTGCTTGCCGGTGGGTACCTCTCGAATGTTGGGCTCGCCATCAGCGACTTCGCGCTGCAGAACAGGAAGTTGTTCGTGGGCGGCGAACCGCTGACCGATGCGCTGGTCTGGGACAAAGGCCATCGCTACGGATTCCGGCTGCGCCCCTCCACCTATATGCAGGCCGCCATGCTGGTGGACGACGCAGCGGGGCTCCGCGCCAGGCGCTGGGCCACCATCGCGCCGAATTACGAATATGGCCAGTCCGCGGTGAAATGGTTCAAGCAGCTTCTGGCCCGCAAGCAGCCCGGCGTGGAATTTGTGGCCGAGCAATGGCCCGCGCTGGGCAAGATCGACGCCGGCGCCACGGTCGCGGCCCTGGACCAAGCGAAACCGGACGCCATTCTCAATGTTACTTTCGGTCCCGACCTCACAAATTTCGTGCGCCAGGGCAACACGCGCGGCCTTTTCGACGGGCGCGGCGTGGTTTCGATCCTGACCGGGGAGCCGGAATATCTGGGTCCGCTGGGCGACGAGACGCCGACGGGCTGGATCGTCACCGGCT
Organism: Acetobacteraceae bacterium; assembly: GCA_036497785.1. Taxonomy (GTDB): domain Bacteria; phylum Pseudomonadota; class Alphaproteobacteria; order Acetobacterales; family Acetobacteraceae; genus DASXIW01. The sequence continues at coordinate 10,324 of DASXIW010000044.1, forward strand.
ATCCCGTGGACAGTGTGACCGACCCCGCCAACACCGGCTTCATCGACACCTACCGGACCCGCTTCAAAGAGACGCCGAAAATGGGCTCCGTGGTCGGCTACGCGCTGATCCAGTCCATCGTCGCCGGTCTCGCCAGATCAGGTTCCGTCGATACAGAAAAAATGGCCGACGGCTTCCCCGGGGCCAGCTTCGCCACGCCGTTCGGCACCGTGTATTGGCGCGCGCAGGACCATCAGAGCACGCTGGGGACCTTCGTCGGCAGGACGGCGGTGAAGGACGGCAAGGGCCTCATGGTGGACTGGCGCTATATCGACGGCGCCAATGCGTTGCCCAGCGACGACGAGGTGAAGAAGCTGCGGCACGGCTAGACCATGATGACTTCTGGTAGGCGAAGTCGTCATGCTCCTGAAGGAAGTCCGGTTCAGGAAGAGTCAGTGCCCTCCTTCGCTGCCGTTCAGCGCGCGCGGTCGGCGCGCACGATATAGTCGTCCACGTCGAACATCGACGACGATGCCGCACGCATGGCCAGCAACGCCCTACGCAGCGTCGACCGGGCGACGGGTTCGCCGGCCTTGATGGCGCGCAACGTCCTGTCGTGAATGCGCGGCGCGGCGCGGGCCTGCTCCGCTACTTCGTTCCATCTTGGGCAGATGAAGAACGCCCGATCCTTTTTCTTTGCCATGTCCGTTCTGAACAGATGATTGCTGTCATTCCGGCCGCTCAAGGCATGGAAGCGGCCGGCATTCGCGACAGGATTTTATTTTTCGCTCGCGAGGAAGCTGGGCGTCGGCAATGCGCCGATGAGCGCCTGTTTGGATGAGGTGGCGGCGACGCCCGCAACTGCCGGAAGCTGGCGCGTCACCTCGGCCGTGTATTCACCCTGGACAATCTTGCCCACCCGGGTGGTCGCGGAAAATCCGTCGATCGTCGCGCCGCCGGCCACCGGCTTTGTCACCGTCCAGGTCAGGTTGGGGGTGTTTGGCACATCCACCGGCAACACCATCGGGTATCCGTTCAGTGTCGGCGTGCGGCCGAATTCCTCCGAGCTGAACGTCCAGCCCGCGGGGGATTTCACCGATCCGTCCACGAAGCCATAGAAATTATAGACCGTGATGAAATCGGCCGGCACCTTCGCATCGCCCGGCATCATGGTCTCGCCGGGATCCGTCTTCACGGCGAAGTGGTACGTCATGGATCCGTCGGCATTCTTGTCCACCTGCGTCACGACGGTCTGCATCGCCTGGGCGGGGCCAGCGGCGATCGCGAGGGCGGCAGCCACCAGCAGTCCAGCTCCAACAGCTTTCAACACGTGAGTTCCCCATAATGTGCAATGGCACGGGGCGGTATAGGCACTCCGTATCTACGCGGCCGCCATATGAATCTGCGGTGGATTTGCCAGCTATGTGATGGGGGTCGAGCGGCCGGGCAAAGCTTCGTCGCGGCTCAATCCATCCGCAGCCCCTGCGGCCGGATCATGCCGTCGCTCACCGGCACGAAGCCGGACAGTTTAGCGGTATGCGCCCAGATCCAGGTCATGTGGTACAAATAAATATCCGGCAGGTCCTTCAGATAGATTGCCGCCGCATCGTGATACAGTCCCGCGCGCTGCGCGAGATCGGTGGCCGCGCGGGCTTTCGCGAGCACGTCGTCGAAGGCCGGGTTGACGTAATGGCCCCAGTTCTGGAAGCCGTCGGACGCCAGGAAGATCGAGATATTCGCGTCGGGATCGGAGCGTCCGCTCCAGGTGCTCAGATGCATCTGGAAATCGCCGCGATTCATCGCATCGATATTGGCGTTGGTCTCGCCGGCCAAAACCTTGATCGTTAAGCCGGCTTCTGCGGCCATTGACTGGATCACTTCGCCCACCTGAATGGCATGTGGCGTGTTCGGCACGCGCAGGCCGATGGTGATGCCTTCCGCGCCCGCTTCCTTCAGCAAGGCTCTGGCCTTCGCCACGTCGCGGGCCGGGATCGGAAGCTGCTTGTTGTACCAAGGGCTGTCCGGCAATTCGGCCTGGTTGTCCGGCACGAACTGGCCGTCCATCACCACCTGGTTGAGCGCGTTGCGGTCGATCGCCAGTTCCAGCGCCTGCCGCACCCGCGCATCCCGGCCGAATTTGGTGTCGGCGGCGGGACCATTGCCCACGTTGATGGTCAGCGCCTCATAGCCGAGCGAGCTGGCGCGATCGATGCGCAGTTTCGGGTCAGCCTGCACCTGCGCCACGTCCGACGGCGCCAGTTGTTCGATCATGTCGAGCTGTCCGCCGCGCAGATCGACCAGGCGCACGGTCGAATCGGCGATGGGATGAAACACCACGCGGTCGAGATGGATGGTGCTCGCATTCCAGTAGCCGGGGAAGCGATCGAGGGTGATGTGGTCCTGCGCCACGCGCTCGGTGAACTTGAACGGTCCGGCGCAGACCGGCGCGGTGGCGAAATTCTTGCCCAGCGCCGCGATGGCCTTCGGCGAGGCCATCATGCCGGCACGGTCGGCCAGCGTCGCGATCAACGGCGCGAAGGGCTGGGACAGCACCAGCCGAACGGTTTGGGGATCGACCACCTCCACGGCGGAGACCGCCTTCAGCTCGGCCTTGCGCACGCTCTCCGGCGCGTACCGGTAGCGGTCGAGGTTGATCTTCACCGCGTCGGCGTCCATCGGCGTGCCGTCCTGGAAGGTGACCCCCTGGCGCAGGGTCAGCGTGAGCACGCGGCCGTCATTGGACCATGTCCAGGTGGTTGCGAGCTGCGGCACGAAGTTCATCTTCGCATCAAGGTCGATCAGCTTGTCGCACAGGCTGGTGAAGACCACCCGCCCCGGATAGGTGCCCCCCTGCGCGGGGTCCAGCAGGTCAGGGTCGTCCTGGATGCCGATGCGCAGCGTGCCGGCAGCCTGGGCGGAGACGGCGGCCATGAGACAAACCATGCCGATCCCGGCCGCTTGCAAACGTCGCATCGCTTTCTCCCTGTGGTGAATGCGGATAACAGGTGGACAGAGTGCCTCGTTCGTTCCGCTCCCGTCGAGGGGGTTGAAGCGCGCAGCTACTGGATTCGGCATAATTTTCACTGCATCCTCGGGGGAATATATCCGCCAATGTGCAAACAATGATCCAACACGCCAGGCTTTCCCGCCCAAGCTTTGCAACCTGTCAACGGCGGCGCTGAGCGGCGTGGATTTCCTTGCCATCCAGTTCCTCACCGGTCTTGCAGGGGCTTCCTCGCTGTTTTTGGTCGCGGCCGGGCTGACCGTGATTTTCGGCGTCACGCGCGTGGTGAATTTCTCCCATGGCAGCCTGTTCATGCTCGGTGCCTATATCGGCTGGAGCATCCTGACCCGCCTGCCCCGCGATCCCGCCTGGTTCACCCTCGGCGTGATGTTGACCGCGCTGGCACTGGCCTTGATCGGCACGCTGCTGGAAATCCTGTTGTTGCGCAGGCTGTATCGCGCGCCGGAATTGTTGCAGCTGCTGGCCACTTTCGGCGTTGTGCTGATGGTGCAGGACATCGTTCAGAAATTCTGGGGCCCTGCGGATCTCACCATCTCCCGGCCGCCATGGCTGCGCGGCTTCATTCGCATCATGGGCGAGCGCATGCCGCAATACGATCTGATGCTGATCGCCATCGGCCCGCTGGTGTTGGCGGCACTCTGGCTGGTGTTCACCCGCACGCGCTGGGGCACGCTGGTCCGTGCCGCCACGCAAGATCGCGACATGGCCGCCGCCTTGGGGGTGGACCAGCGCAAGCTGTTCACGGCGGTCTTTGCGCTCGGCGCGGGTCTCGCCGGCCTCGGCGGCGCGTTGGCTCTGCCGGACGGGTCGGCCAATCTGCAGATGGATCTCTCCGCCATCACCAGCGCCTTCGTGGTGGTGGTGGTCGGCGGGCTCGGCAGCCTGCCCGGCGCCTATCTGGCCAGCCTGCTGATCGCGCTGCTGCAGGCTTTCGGCATCGTGCTGCTGCCGCAAAGCACGCTGGTGATTGTCTTCGCCGTGATGGCCGTGGTGCTGGTGCTGCGGCCCAACGGCTTGCTCGGCCGGCCGCAATCGGCGGCGCGCGGCGAGGCGCAGGCGCTGATGCCGGTGCGCAAATCCGTCCCTGCTTTGCGCCTGCTGGGCGCCGCCGCACTTGCGCTCGCCATCGCCGCCCCATGCTTCGCCGGCCCATTCCTGCTGGCGGTG
>DASXIW010000045.1:0-12112 GCA_036497785.1 Acetobacteraceae bacterium
TGGCATCCCCGGTAGCGCCATGCCGTCATTCCGCGGCCAGCTCTCGGATCAGGACATCCAGCAGATCGCGGTGTTTCTGAATCAAGCCCGCGGAATCACGACGGATCACTTCGCGGCACTGCTCGCCACAGCGCAAAAGTAAGGGTCCGGGCCTTATCCCTCCAAAAACGCCCGTGTCCGCGCCGCCGCCTCCGCCAGCCCCAATCGTTCCACCTGCACCCCCGTCGGGAACGCCGATAGCAGGCGCGTGGGCGTCTGTCGGTCCAACAGTACGAATACGCCACGATCGGTAGCGCTGCGGATCAGGCGGCCGAAGGCCTGGCGCAAGCGGAAGCGAACGATACGGTCGTCGAAACCGGAGGTATCGCCGTCGGACAGGTGTACCCGGCGCTCGCGATGCAGTATGTCCGGCCGTGGCCAGGGCACGCGCTCAAACACCACCAGGCGCAGGGCGCGGCCGGGCACGTCCACGCCGTCGCGCATGGCGTCGGTGCCTAGCAGGCAACTGTCTTCCTCGGTGCGAAACACGTCCACCAGCGTGGCGTTGTCCATCGCGTCCACGTGCTGGGCCAGCAGGGAAATGCCGGCGGCCTCCAGTTCCGGCGCGATGCGGGCGTGCACGGCGCGCAGGCGGTTGATCGCCGTGAACAGCCCCAGCGCGCCGCCGCCCGAGGCCTGAAACAAAATGCGGTACGACGCCGCCAGGGATGCGATGTCGCGGGCGTTGACATCGCTGACGACGAAGGCGCGGGTCTGCGCGGCGTAGTCGAACGGGCTCGCCACCGCCACGCGGATGGCGGGCGAGGGCAGATGCGACGCACCTACACGATCTTCGGCGGACAGCCAGGCCACCTCCTGGTCCTCCGCCCCCCCGCGGCTGTCGCGCAGCGTGGCGGAGGTGACCAGCAGGCCTTGGGCAGGCTGGGCCAAGGTGGTGGCGAAGGGGATGGTCGGGTCCAGCCAGTGCCGGTGCAGCCCCACATCGCGATCGCCCGCCTCGCGGCGGTCCAATTGCAGGAACAGCACATGGGTGGGGCGGGTCCCCGGCTCGGGCCGCGGGTCGGACACGGCGGCCAACATGGCCTGCCAGGCCGACAGCATGTCGACGGCGCGACGTTTCAGCGATCGACAGGCGGCTTCGATACGGTTGCGCAGGGCGGCGTCCAGTTCCTCCGCCTCGTCGTCCAGCCGTTCGGTCAGGCGGGAGATCAGGGTTTTCAGCGGCGTCTCGATGCGCGCCAGGGCGCGGGCGAGATCCTGGGCGGCTTCGGGCAGATCATCGAGCACCGGATACAGGTCGCATTCGAAGGCGCCGCGCCCGGCATCGCCGTCTCCGGGGATGCGCGCCAGAACCTGCTGGCGGGCGAGCCGCAGAAAGGTCTCGGTGGAGTTCGGCCGACCCGGCTCGCCGCCGCCGGGCATCGGCAATGTCTCGGACAGCTGGGCGGACCATCCGGGCGCGGGCAGCGCGCGGGCGGCCTGCAGGGCGGCGTCCAGCGGGGCTTCCAGTTCCGGCCTGGCGGCGACCAGTTCCTCCAGGCGCCGGCGCAGGCCGCGCGCGCGGGATCGCCCGCCTTCCGCGCCGAGCAGCCAGCGGCGCAATTCGGCCGCCTCGATGCCGGACAACTCGGCGGAGAAGGCGCTGTCCGCCGCGTCGAACACATGGTGGCCTTCGTCGAATACGTAACGGACTGGCACAGCATTGTCGTCGATGCCGCCCCAAGCCGCCTGGGCCATGACCAGCGCGTGGTTGGCGACGACGAGTTCGGCGGTGCGGGCGCGCCGAATGGTGTGCTCGACGAAGCATTTCCGCCAATGCGGGCAGCCCGCATGGATGCACTCGCCGCGCCGGTCCGCGAGGCCCAGCGTGGCGCCGGCGCCGAACAATTCGGCGAACCAGCCGGGCAGGTCGCCGCCCTGGATGTCCCCGTCCGACGTCGCGCCGGCCCAGCGGGCGACGAGGCCGAGCGGAATGACGGAGGCGGCGGACGGACCGGCGGCACCCGCCGCGTCCTCGAAATTCAGCAGGCACAGATAATTCTCGCGGCCCTTGCGCACCACGATGCGGCGGCGGCGTTCGGCTTCGTCCGGCACCAGCCGGGCCAGTTCGGTCTCAACCTGGCGTTGCAAATGGCGGGTGAAGGTGGAAATCCATACCGGGCCTTTGTTGCGCTCTGCCCACAAGCTGGCCGGCGCGATGTAGCCGAGCGTCTTGCCGGTGCCGGTGCCGGCCTCGGCCAGCACCAGATGCGGATCGCCGCGCTGGGCGCGCGGGGCGAAGGCGGCGGCGGCGGCGGCGGCGTAGTCGGCTTGTCCCGGGCGCTGCTCGGCGGTGCTGCCCAATATGGCGGCGAGCCGGATGCGGGCCTCGGCCGGCGTGACGGGCAGCGAACCGGGCGGCGGCGGCGGGGCCGCTTCCTCCCAGTCCGGCAGGCGGTTCCAGACGCGCATTCCGTCGGCAGCGGGGGCGGCGTGCGAGCGGCCAAGAGCTGCCATGACGAAGGGTGCCCAGTCCCAACCCGCCTGCCCCATGCGCGCGGCCAGCCCGGCGGCGTCGCGGTTCATCGGCAGATCCTGGCCGGCGGCCAGACGCGCCAGCAGCGCCTGGGCGATGTCGGGCAGCAATATCGCCGCCGCGTCACGGCCCTTGGTGGGCGCCGGCATATCCAGCGCCAGGGCCAGGCCGCGTGGCGTGGGCGCCACGGGCCGGGCGGGCAGGACGAAGGCGAACAGCTCCAAAAGGTCCAACGCCGGCATCGGCGGCAGTCCGAGCCGGCGCAGCGTGGCCGGCGCATGCACCAACAGCGGCGGCGGCGCGGCGCGCAGCAGCCTTGCGGCACCGGCGGTGGGCAAGTCCAGCATCTCCCCGTCCGGCGTCAGGATCGCGGCACGGCCCACGCCGGCCACAACCGATGGCGCGTCCGGCAGGACGATGCGGGGGGAAGCCGGGCGGGGGGAAGCGGGCGCGCCCTTCGGCGGATTGGCGAGTCCGGTCATATCCGCACTATAAGGGCAGCGCCGCATTGACCAAGACATCCCCCGTCCATAGCTTGCCCCGAATGGCCGACATCTCCCTCACCGCCCCATCCATCCCCAAAGCCTGGCCGTTCGACGAGGCGCAGAAAGTCGCGGCGAGGCTGGCCGCGAACGGCCGCGACCACGCGCTGTTCGAGACGGGCTACGGCCCCTCCGGCCTGCCCCATATCGGCACTTTCGGCGAGGTGGCGCGCACCAGCTGGGTGCGCCGCGCCTTCACCGAACTCACCGGCCTCCGCTCTCGCCTGCTGGCCTTCAGCGACGATATGGACGGGTTGCGCAAAGTGCCGGACAACGTGCCGGACAAGGTAATGCTGGCGCGCTATCTGGGCCGGCCGCTGACCCGCATTCCCGATCCGTTCGGCACGCATGACAGCTTCGGGGCACATAACAATGCCCGGCTACGGGCGTTCCTGGACAGTTTCGGCTTCGATTACGAATTCGCCTCCTCCACCGAATACTATACCTCCGGCCGGTTCGACGCCGCGCTGCGCCGGGTGCTTGAGGTCCATGGCGAAATTCTCGCCGTAGTGCGCCCCACGCTGGGGCCGGATCGGCAGGCCACCTACTCCCCGTTTCTGCCCATCCATCCCGAGACCGGGGTGGTGATGCAGGTGAAGGTGGAAAAGCTGGACCCGGATTCCGGCACAATCGCCTGGCGCGACGACACGGGAAAATGGTTCGAGACGCCGGTCACCGGTGGCGCTTGCAAATTGCAATGGAAAGCCGACTGGGCGATGCGCTGGCATGCGCTGGGTGTAGATTACGAAATGTCCGGCAAGGATCTGATCGACAGCGTTCGCCTGTCCGGCAAGATCTGCCGCATCCTGGGCAGCGAGCCGCCCACCGGCTTCACCTACGAGCTGTTCCTGGACGAGAGCGCCCAGAAGATCAGCAAGAGCAAGGGCAACGGTCTTTCGGTGGATGAATGGCTGCGCTATGCGCCACCGGAAAGCCTGGGGCAGTTCATGTTCAACGCCCCGCAGCGCGCCAAGCGGCTGTTCTTCGACGTGATCCCGAAGGCGGTGGACGAATATCTGGCCAATACCGCCCGCGCCCGCGCCCAGCCGCCCGCCGAGCGCCCGACCAACCCTGCCTGGCATATCCACGACGGCCATATTCCGCAGGAGGCGGCCAGTCCGCTCTCGTTTGGCATGCTGCTCAACCTGGCCAGCGTGGTGAACGCCGAGACGCCGGACATGCTGTGGGGCTTCATCCGCCGCTACAGTCCCGGCGCCACGCCGAAGGACATGCCGTTCCTGGCGCGGCTGGTGGAATACGCCTTGGCGTATTACCGGGACTTCGTCCGCCCCGCGAAGCACTTCCGCCAGCCGGACGCGATCGAAGTTGCGGCTCTGCAAGACCTGCTCGGCGAACTGCGCGCCTTGCCGGCGGACACGCCGGCCGAGGACATCCAGAACGTGCTTTATGCCGTGGGCAAGCGCCACCCTCTCACCGATCTGCGCGCCTGGTTCGGCTGCCTGTATCAGGTGCTGCTGGGCCAGCAGGAAGGCCCGCGCTTTGGTCAGTTCATCGCGCTGTACGGCATCCCTGAGACCGTCGCATTGATCGAGGCTGCGCTCGCCCGTCCCGCCGACCCCGCCTGACAAGGACGGTGAGGTGACGGATAGGCTGAAGAAAATCCTGCGCCATGTGCCTGCCTTGCTGGGCGTGGGGCTGTTCATCGGCGCCGTCTATGTGGTGCAGAAGGAATTCCGCCATCTGCGGATCGCCGACATCGCCCGGGCACTGGAGCAGCTTCCCGATGCCGCTCTGGCGATCTCGTTCGGTTGGAACCTCCTGTCCTATTTCATCCTGACCTTCTACGACCGCCTGGGCACCATCTATGCCGGGCGGAAAGTAAGCTATGGCAAGGCCGCGTTCGCATCGTTCTGCGCCTATGCGCTGGCCCATAATCTGGGCTTCGCCGCGGTGTCCGGCGCCGCCGTGCGCTACCGGCTGTACGCGCATTGGGGGCTGACGCCGCTGCAGATCGGCAAGGTGGTGGCGTTTTGCAGCCTGACCTTCGGGCTGGGCGGCTTCGTGCTGGGCGGCGCGATCCTGTTCACCGAGCCCACCGCGGTGCCGTTCTTCGGCAACCACCTGCCGCATTACATCATGTACGGCATCGCCGCGGCGATGTGGGCGCTGGTCGGTGCCTATGTGACACTCTCTCGCTGCGTGGGCGTGATCCGCGTGTTCGGCCACGAGGTGGAGTTGCCGAGCTGGCGTATGGCCATCGTGCAGGTGCTGTTGGCCACCGCTGACGTGGCGGCGACGGCGGCGATTTTCTATGCGCTGCTGCCGCACTCGATCGGTATGACCTATCTGCGCTTTCTGGGCGTGTATCTGGCATCCTACAGCGCCGGTCTGGCGGCCAACCTGCCGGGCGGGCTGGGGGTGTTCGACACCGCCATGTTGCTGGGCCTGGCACCGTATCTGGACCCGCCGCAGATCATTGGCGCCATCGTGGTGTTCCGCCTTTATTACTATATCATCCCGCTATTCCTGGCCGGCAGTATGTTCGCGGGCAACGAGATCCTGCTGCGCGGCAAGGGCATCCTGAAGGGTGCGCCGAAGCTTACGGGCGTGCAGGCCATCGGCCGCTGGAGCGAACCCGATTTCATCGTTGCGGCCGTCACCGGCGTGGTCGCGCTGTGCGGCGCGATGCTGCTTTCCCTGGGCGTGCTGGAAACCGGGACCAGTCTGTCCTGGATCGACGCGGATTTCGCGGATGTGGTGAACGAGGCCGGGGAGTTCGTGCCGAGCCTGATCGGCGCGGCCCTGCTGGTGATGGCTGGCGGGCTGGCACAGCGCGTCAACCTGGCCTGGACGGGGACGATTGTGCTGCTGCTGCTGGGCACCGCCTTTACCCTGGCGGAAGGGCAGCCAAGCTGGATACCGGCCGTGCTGGTGCTGTCCGCCCTTCTGATAGCGCCGTTCCACCGCGCCTTTTACCGCAATGCCCGCCTGCTGAGCGGCAAGCTGCATCTGAGCACCGCTCTGCCGCTGTTCACCCTGATCGCCTGCGTGTTGGCGCTGGCCGCTTTCGAGCCGCATATACGCTGGATGGACAGCAATAGCTGGTGGGAAGTGGTGCTCTCGCCGGATGTGCCGAATTCGCTGCGCGCCTCCGTGGCGCTGACCGTCGCCCTCGCGCTCACTGCCATGTGGCGCCTGCTGCGGCCTGGACGGGTGCCGTGGATGCCGTGGAACGATGCCGCGCGCTTCCGCTTCGCCGGCCTCGGCGCGTTGCCGCCGCGCGGGGCGGATGGGGTGGTTTGGGGGGAATCCGAGCGTGCCGCCATTGCCTTCCGCCGGGTGGGCCGGGTGCTGCTGGCCCTGGGCGACCCGGTTGGCGCCGTGAATGACCGCGTATCGGCCATATGGCGCCTGCGCGACCTGGCCGAGCAGGACGGGCTGGACCCGGCGGTATGGCAAGCTGGGCGTGGGCTGCTGCAAGTCTATGCCGATCTGGGTCTGGCCGCCCTGCCGCTGGGTGAGGATGGGCTGCCGATGCCGGACCCCGAGGACGGGGACGCGCCACATGCCCGGCACTATCTGGTGTGCGTCGCCGAGCGCGACCTGCCGGCGCTGCTGCCGCTGCTGCCCGCGCTGGCGGCGACGCAGCGTGTGGATTCCGAGCAGCGGTCGGCGGTGTTTTAGGGGCTTGCATTCGGGAAGGAAGGGTGGGCTCTGCCCACGCCCGCCAAGGGGCAGAGGCCCCTTGGATCCCACGACATCAGCATTGTTAGGCGGCTGCCCGGTCCTGCCTGCGGATATCCTGCCGGAACGTCTCCGTGATATGGGCGGCCAGCACATCCGTCACGGGTAGCCGGGCGTCGCGGGATTTTACCAGCATGATGCCGGTATCCGGCAGATCGGGCAGACCCTCATCGGGCCGCATCACGCGCAGTCCTTCGGGCAGCCAGGCGTCCGTGGCCACACTCACCGCGAGGCCGGCCAACACTGGGGCGATGGTGCCGGCCAGGGTGGCGGAGCTATAGGCGACGCGCCAGCGGCGGCCGGCCTGTTCCAGCGCGTTCAGCGTGGCCCTGCGCCAGCTGCAATCCTGGGCGGCGAGCGCCAGGGGTAGCGGGTCCTGTCGGTGCGGGGCGTGGCGCGCCGAGGTAATCCAGCGCAGCGGGCCGCGCCATAGCTCCACCGAGGGCAGCCGGGACGCTTCATAGCCGGCGCTACATAGCGTCAGGTCCAGCTCGCCCGCCTTCAGCTTCTCCATCACTTCGGCGGACGGGGCACACAGCACCTCCACCTCCACCGCGGGATGGGAATCGGCGAAGCGTTTCAGCACCGAGGGCAGGTAGCGCAGCGCGTAATCATCCGGCGTGCCGAGCCGCACCGTGCCATGCACCTGCGGCGTGCGGAAGGTGCGCCAGATCTCGTCGTTCAGCGCCAGCAGCTCGCGCGACCGGTCCAGCAGGAAGCGGCCATGCGAGGTGAGCTGGACAGATCCGCCCTTTCCGCGCAGCAGCAATTTCTGGCCCAACGTCGACTCCAGCCGCTGCACCTGCATGGAAACGGCGGATTGCGTGCGCCCCACACGCTCCGCCGCACGGGTGAAGCTGCCTTCCTCCGCGATGAACGCGAAGGCGCGCAGCAGATCGGGGTCGATTCCGGTGGGTAAGGTCATGCGCATCATTATTCCTGATATCTTCCATCAATGCAATTCGTTTTCCTTATTTTCAGGGTTGGTCGACAATCCACTCACGCCCGCAAAAGGGCGACACTACAGACGGCAACACGGCAAACACGAAAGAAGTTTGATATGTCGGTGATCAGCGGTTTGGGTTCGGTGTCCCGCAGCGGGACAGTATCCGGCGTGGGCATCAAGACGCGGTTGGCGGGCTTCTGGCGCGCGACGCGCAAGGTGGCGCGCGCACTGTCCACGCGGCAAAACTTGGCGGAAATGGATGATCGGATGCTGGCCGATCTCGGGATCTCACGCGCGCAGGCGCAATTCGAGCTTTCCCGGTCGGCGTGGCATGTGGCGGCCCATCAGGCCAGGCGGGACGGGCGGTAGCGAACGAGCCGGCGCGGCATCAGGGGCCAAACCCCTGGGTCGCGCGCCTCAGGCTCGGCCGCGGCGTCGCAACAGGGCGAAGCCGAGCAACCCTGCCCCGAGCAGCACTAGACTGGAGGGTTCGGGCCCGGGCGATGGGTCAACCGAGTTCACGGCCCCTTGCCCTGGGCCAATCATGTCCTCGAAGTTCTACCCGGGCTGGTCCAGCCCTTCATAGTGCAGCTCCGAATTCGAGTACAGGGAATTGGCGACGATCATGCCGTCGATATTCCCGCCCATCGACACATTGGCGGCAGTCGCCAGGACGGTGCCGCCAAATTCTCTGGCAAAGCTGAGATTGCCGGCCGCATCGTCGTAATTCCAGAGCACGTCGCTGGTATAGCCGGCGCCGTTGGCGTTGAAATTATTATTGAAACTGGTGATGCCGTCCGCCGTGTCGACATTGATCCCCAGCAGCGAGGCGCCGTTCAGATTGATCCCATGATCGACATTGGTGTTCAGCGATGCCAATTGCGCGCCGGTGATGGTCACCACCGCCACGCCGGCGACGCCATTGACCGTCTTCGGAGCCGCGCTGATCACATTGCCGATGTCGGACGAGATGCTGGCAAGCTGCGACAGACCCATGGAGAGCGACGACATCTGCGTGTAAAGGCTGCTGAAGCCGTAGGGGAAGCTGTAGCCATAGGCGCTGTTCTTGTCGGGCGCATTCTGGAATACGCCGCTGCCCGAATTCGCGCCGATATGCACGGTGCCATTGGTGTTCGAATACGCGCTGGCCGTGCCATAGACATTGATGGCGCCATATCCGCTGAGCGAAGACGCCGCGGGGTGCATTGGCGCCCCGTTGAAGCCGACATTCTGGCCGCCATTGAAATTGCCGCCGATCAGCAATGGGCCTTCACTCTCGGTGACGGACAGGTGGCCGTTCGTGATGGCGCCGGAGTTGGTCAGCAGGTCGCTGTTGCTCGGCATGGCCGGACCGGCCAAGGCCGCGGGCGCCCAGGTGATCAGAAACAGACCGGCCGCACTCACCCGCAGCTTGGACCGCGAAAACCTGAAAACATCACGCATGGCAGTCCCCTTCGCAAACCTGCCTTCCGGTCAGCCAGCCGAAAAGCCATGCGACGATCCCGCAGGATCGGTGCACTGGCAGACGATATCGCCGTCTTTGCGTAAATTCGCAAAAAGAATCTCAAAAAATGTCAAAGGAAATCGGGCCCGCTCCTTGGCTCGTCCTCAGGCTTTCTTTTCCCACCCGCGTTGCGTCTGCTGCCAATACGTCAGCGCATGGCCGTCCCGTTTCGCCTCCGTCCACGCCACGCGCGCGGAGGACACGGCGCCGGGATCATTGCCGTCGAACAGGGTGAAGACGCGGGCGAACGCATCCAGCCGGGCGCTGCTTGCGCCATCGATCAGGAACAGGAAGCTCGCGGCATTCGGGGCCACGTCCTGCGTGGTCAGCCAAATCGGCTGGAGGTCGGCGTCGCCGGTTGAGGAGCTGCCATGGGGCAGCCAGTCCGGCTCCGCGCACAGCCACAGCGCCGCATCGAGGGCGGCGACGCGTTCCTCCGTGCCGCACATCACCACGGCGCGATGCCCGGCCGCGAGCGTGCGGCCGAGCAGTTGCGGCAAGGCCTGGTCCGGGCCCGTGCGGGTGAGGTGGTAGAAGCCGATTTCGGCCATTTCGGGCGGGATCAGCCTTCGTAGTGCTTCGCCACCATGTCGTTGAGCAGCCGCACGCCATAGGCGGTGGCGCCTTTCGGCAGGGTGGGCGAGTCCTTGGCGCTCCAGGCCATTCCGGCGATATCCAGATGCGCCCAGGGCTTGCCGTTGACGAAGCGCTGCAGGAACTGCGCGGCGCTGATCGCGCCGCCGGGGCGGGGGCCGAGATGCTTCATGTCCGCGATCTCGGATTTCAGCAGCTTGTCGTAGGCCTCATCCAGCGGCATGCGCCAGGCCTTTTCCCCGGTGGCCTGGCCCGCGGCGTGGAGGTTGGCGGAGAGCGTGTCGTCGTTGCTGAAGAACCCGGCATATTCATGGCCGAGGCTGACCACCATGGCGCCGGTGAGCGTGGCGAGATCGACCATGAAACGGGGATCGAATTTCTGCTGACAGTACCAGAGCACGTCGGCCAGGACCATGCGGCCCTCGGCGTCGGTGTTGATGATTTCCACGGTCTGGCCGGAGTAGGTCTTCACCACGTCGCCCGGGCGCTGGGCAGTGCCGCTGGGCATGTTCTCCACCAACCCGACAATGCCGACCACATCGGCCTTCGCCTTGCGCCCGGCGAGTGCGGCCATCAGACCGGCCACCGTGCCGGCGCCGGCCATGTCCCATTTCATGTCTTCCATGCCGCCGGCCGGCTTGATGCTGATGCCGCCGGAATCGAAGGTGACACCCTTGCCGATGAAGGCCAGCGGCTTGTCTTTCTTCCGGCCGGCGCCGTTCCAGCGCATCACCACCACGCGCGGCTCCATGGCGCTGCCCTGGGACACGCCGAGCAGCGCGCCGAAGCCGAGCTTGGCCAGTTCCTTCGGGCCGAGCACCTCGACGGTCACGCCGAGCCTGGTCAGCTCCTTGCAGCGATCGGCGAAGCTGGCGGGGAACAGAACGTTGGGCGGTTCGCTGACCAGATCGCGTGAGAACATTACACCCTCGGCCACCGCGCGCATCGGCTCCCACGCCGTGCGCACCTTGGCGTCCGCGCCGAGCAATGTGAGCTTGGCGAGCTTCGGCTTGTCTTCTTCCTTTTCCTTGGTGCGGTATTTGTCGAAGCGATAGGCGCGCAGCACCGCGCCCATGGCGAGCGAAGCGGCGAGTTCGGGCGGCAGGCCGGTGACGTCCACAGCCACATTGGTCTCCCGCGCCAGGGCGGCGACGATGGCGCCACCTGCGTCCTCGGCGATGCGCGGCATCAGCGCGTCGCGCTTGCCCAGGCCGATCGCGACCACGCGCGACAGCCCGGCGCCAGGTGCGAGGATGGCCGCCGTCTGCCCCTTGCGCCCGGTGAATTCCGCCGCCTTCAGTGCGCGCGCGATGGCGCCGTTGGTCGCACCGTCCGCCGCCGCGTGCAGGGCGAAGCTGTCGGCCTCGGGGGCCTCCTCCACCAACAGCACAAGGGCGCCGGATTTTGGCAAAGCGGATCGGGCGAAGGCGATGTCGAGCATGGTTTGGACGCTCCGGGACGAGGGATGAAACGCGACTGTAAGCAGGAAGTGGAGAAAGGCCAAAGGCTTCGCCCGCTTATTGCCGCCGCGCCGCGCGGGGTGGCCCGATCGCCGCGCGTTCTGTATGACCGATTGATGGACGACATGGCCCTTCTCGACCTCGCTTTCGATCTCGCCCGCGACGCGGGGACGGTGATCCTGCAGGTGCGGGCACGCGGATTCGACACGATGCGTAAAGCCGACGCCAGCCCGGTCACCGAGGCAGACCACGCGGCCGAAGCCTTGATCGTGGCCGGTTTGCGCGCTGCCTGCCCGGAAATTCCCGTAGTGGCGGAGGAAGAGATCGCGGCGGGGCATGTGCCGGCGCATGCTGGTACGTACTGGCTGGTGGACCCGCTGGACGGCACGCGGGAATTCGCCGCCGGACACGATCATTTCGCAGTGTGTATCGGCCTGGTGCGCGACGGGCATGCCGTGCTCGGCGTAGTAGGCGCGCCAGTGGAAGGCGCGGTGTTCGGCGGAATTGTCGGCAAGGGCGCGTGGCGGCGCGATGCGGTGGGGCGGCGGCCGATCGCGGCGCGGACGGCGCCGGCGGCGGGGATCGATGTCGTGGCGTCGCGACATTATTCGGACGACCCGCGGCTGACGCCTTATCTGGCTGGACGCAAGGTCGCGAGCGTGTCGCATATCTGATCGGCGCTGAAATTCTGCCGGGTGGCGGAGGGGCTGGCCGATCTGTATCCGCGCTTTGGCCGCACCATGGAGTGGGATACCGCCGCCGCCCAGGCGCTGGTGGAAGCGGCCGGCGGCAAAGTGGTGGTGATGGCGACTGGCGAGAAACTGCGCTATGGCAAGCCGGGCTGGG
>DASXIW010000046.1:0-7008 GCA_036497785.1 Acetobacteraceae bacterium
GGCGTGCCAGACCCAGCCGCCGCCGATGACAAGGGTGACAACCAGGGCGGCGAGGCCGCCGATACGCCAGGCCTGGGCGCGCCAACGCGGCGAGGCGGGACGCCGGCGCGGCCCGGGTTTGCGGCCGCTCCGCGGATTTGCTTCGGGCAGGCGCGGTTGGGCGGCGGGCAGCCGCGGTTTCATGTTCAAGCGTCGCATTGCGCGTGCTCCACCATCCAGGCGACGAGATCGGGAAACGGGATGCCGCGGTGCGCCGCCTGTTCGGGCACCAGGGACAAGGGCGTCATGCCGGGCTGGGTGTTGATCTCCAGCAGATAGAGTCCGTCGAAACCGCGCAGCGAATCGTCGTAGCGGAAATCGCTGCGGGTGACGCCGCGACAGCCGAGGGCGGCATGGGCCGCCACCGCCATATGCTTCGCCGCCTCGCCGACCGCAGCGGGCACGGGGGCAGGGATCAGGTGATCGGTCTTGCCCTCCGTATATTTGGCTTCGTAATCGTAGAAGCCCGAGCGCGGGCGCAGTTCGGTGACGGCCAGCGCTTCTCCGCCCATGACGGCCACGGTCAGCTCGCGGCCGGGGATATAGCGCTCCACCAGCACGTCATGGCCGAAAGGCCAGCCGCTGCTGCCCAGCGGCGGCAGGTTGTCGCCGTTGCGCACGATGCGCACGCCGACGCTGGAGCCCTCCGCGGTCGGCTTGACGACGAAGGGTCGCGCCAATGGATCGCCCTTGGCGAGCTGGTCGAGGGAGATCACCTTGCCCTCGGGACAGCGCAAGCCGATGGAGCCGAAGACCTGTTTGGCCAGCGGCTTGTCCATGGCGAGTGCCGAGGCCAGCACGCCGGAATGGGTATAGGGCACGCCAATGAGATCCAGCAGCCCCTGCACGCGGCCATCCTCGCCGAAGTGGCCGTGGAGCGCGTTGAAGACCACGTCGGGCCGCGGTTCGAGGGCCGCCAGCAGGGCGCCCATGTCGTCGCTCACGTCGACTTCCTGGACGTCATAGCCTTTCTGGCGCAAGCCCACGGCACAGGCCTGGCCGCTGACGAGCGATACCTCGCGCTCGGCCGAGCGCCCGCCCATCAATAAGGCGACCCGCTTGCTCATCGCGATGGCTCCACACCGATACGGCGGATTTCCCAGCGAAGTTCGATGCCGCTCGTCTCACGCACGCGACGACGCACGGTCTCGCCCAGGGTTTCGATATCGGTGGCCGTGGCGTTGCCGGTGTTGATCAGGAAGTTGGTGTGCTTCTCCGAAACCATGGCGCCGCCGATCCGAAGACCGCGGCAGCTGGCGCGCTCGATCAATTCCCAGGCTTTCGCGCCGGGCGGATTGGCGAAGGTGCTGCCGCCTGTGCGTGCGCGGATCGGCTGGCTGGCCTCGCGCGCCGACTGGATTTCGGTCAGCCGCGCCCGGATCTTGGCGGGCTCGCCCGCTTGCGTCGCCAGATCGGCGCCGAGGAAGATCCAGTTTTCCGGCAGGTCGCTGTGGCGGTAACTCAGGCCCAGGCTGTTCTTGTCCAGGCGATGCAACTTGCCCTTGGCATCGAGCGCATCGGCCGAGATCAGGACATCCACCAGCTCGCGGCCATAAGCGCCGGCATTCATGCGCAAGGCGCCACCCATGGTGCCCGGGATGCCGGAGAGGAATTCGAGACCCGCCAATCCGGCCTCCGCCGCGCTGCGCGCCACATTGATATCCAGCGCAGCCGCACCGGCATGGACGCGCCCGTCCTTGGCTTCGATCTCGGCGAAACCTTTGCCCAGGCGGATGACCACGCCGGGCACGCCACCGTCGCGCACCAGAAGGTTGGAACCGACGCCGATGACGGTCACGGGCACGTCGCCAGGCAATCCCTCGATGAATTGGCCAAGATCGTCGCGATCGGCCGGGCGGAACATGATTTCCGCCGGTCCGCCGACGCGAAACCAGGTGATGCCGGCAAGCGGCGCATTCTCGGTCAACCGCCCGCGCACCGGCGGCAGACGTTCGATCAGCGGCATGATGCGGCGCTGGGTCATGATCATCGCGCCGCCTTCGCCTGCGGCCGGCGCAGCCGGGCAAGCTCCTCGGGCAGTGCATGGGCCCATTGGGTGATGTTGCCCGCCCCCAGGCAGACGACGAGATCGCCGGGCGAGGCCAGGCCATTGACGATGCCGGCGAGTTCGCTCGCGCCCGGCAGCGCGGTCACGTGGCGATGGCCATGGCCGATCAGCCCCTCCACCAGCGCGTCGCGATTGACGCCCTCCATGGGTGCCTCGCCGGCGGCATAGACCTCCGCCACGATCACCTCGTCGGCGTCGTTGAAGCAGGTGCAGAATTCCTCGAACAGATGGGCAAGGCGCGAGTAGCGATGGGGTTGGACCACGGCGATGACCTTGCCCTTGGTGGCGGCACGCGCGGCGCGCAGCACGGCGGTGATCTCCACCGGGTGGTGGCCGTAATCGTCGATGATGGTTATGCCGTCGGCTTCGCCGGTACGGGTGAAGCGGCGCTTCACGCCGCCGAACCCCGCCAGCGCCTTGCGGATCGTCTCGTCGTCGGCGCCCATCTCATGGGCGACCGCGATGGCCGCCAGCGAATTCTGCACGTTGTGATGGCCCATCATGGGCAGGCGCAGTCCACGGATCAGGCGCGCCGGCGCAATCCCGCGCCCGGCAATGGCCACGTCGTAGTTGGCCCCAGTCGGATCGACAGCGATGTCCAGCGCCCTGACGTCCGCTTGCGGACTGAGCCCGTATGTCACGATGCGCCGGTCGTTGATCCGGCCGATCATGGCCTGGACCACGGGATGGTCGAGGCAGAGCACAGCGAAGCCGTAGAAGGGGATGTTCTCCACGAACTGCTCATAGGCGCGGTTCATCGCCTCGACCGAGCCGTAGAAATCCAGATGCTCTGCATCCATGTTGGTGACCACGGCGATGGTGGCGGGCAGCTTGGTGAAGGTGCCGTCGGATTCGTCCGCCTCCACCACCATCCAGTCGCCGGCGCCAAGCCGTGCATTGGTGCCGTAGTTGTTGATGATGCCGCCGTTGATGACGGTGGGATCGAATCCGGCGGCGTCCAGCAATGCCGCCACCAGCGAGGTCGTGGTGGTCTTCCCATGAGTCCCGCCCACGGCGACCGACCATTTGAGGCGCATGAGCTCGCCCAGCATTTCAGCCCGGCGAACGATGGGCATTTGCTTGGCTCTGGCCGCCGCGACCTCCGCATTGTCCGGCTTGACGGCGGACGAGATCACGACCACCGCCGCCTCGCCCAGATTCTCCGCTGCATGGCCGGTGGCCACGCGAATGCCGAGTTCGCGCAGATGCTTGACGTTGTAATTGTCGGCCAGGTCGCTTCCCTGCACCTGATAGCCCAAATTGTGCAGGATCTCGGCGATGCCGCTCATGCCGATGCCGCCGATGCCGACGAAATGCAGGATGCCGATTTCCAGCGGAAGCGCTCTCATGCCGCCACCTTCGCCGGCCCGATTCCGTTCGCGGGCGCCAGCTCGCCCACCAGATCGGCCAGACGCTGGGCGGCATCGCGCGGGCCCGCTTGTCGCGCGGCCGCCGCACGCTGGCTGAGGCCGGCCGGATGGGCCAGCACCGATCGCAGCTGCTCGGACAGCGAGTCCGCCGTCACCGTTGCCTCGGGCATCAGCCAGCCGGCCCCCGTATGGCAGAAGCTGACCGCATTGACCGTCTGGTGATCGTCGGTGGCGTGCGGATAGGGAATCAGGATCGCCGGCCGTCCGCCAGCCCCAAGCTCGGCCACCGTGGAAGCCCCGCTGCGCGAAATGACAAGATGGGCACGGCCCAGCTGCTCGGCCATGTTGTCGAAGAAGGGGGCGAGTTCGGCTTGCAGATCGATGGCGGCATAACTCGCCCGCGCCTGGTCCATGTCCTCCGGCCGGCATTGCTGAGCGATGGCGAGGCGCTGGCGCAAGGGCGGCGCGAGCAGGGCCACGGCGGCGGGAACAAGGCGCCCGAAAATGCGAGCACCCTGGCTGCCGCCCAGAACCAGAATATGCAGCGCATTCTTGATTTCCGGGTAAGGGCGCTCGCCGAGTGCGGCGATGGCGGCGCGCACCGGATTGCCGGTGAAGCGTACGGGCGCCTGGCCCAGACTCGTGGTTTCGGCAAACGAGGTGGCGATCGCATGCGCGCGCGGCGCCAGCAGGCGATTGGCCCGCCCCAGCACCGCGTTCTGCTCGTGCAGCAATGTCGCGATGCCGGCGCGCTGCGCGGCCAGGATCGTGGGTACGCTGGCATAGCCGCCGAATCCGACCGCGATCCGGGGCGCCAGGCGCCGGACGAGGCCGCGAGCCTGAAGGAAGCCAAGTGACAGGTTCAGCATCCCGCGCGCCTGGCGCACGATGCCGCCGCCGGCAAGCCCGCCGGCGCTGATGCGATGAACTTCCACGGCGGGCAATCGGTCGCCGAACCCGCGGCCGCGCTTGTCGGTCACCAGGCCCACGCGATATCCCCGCGCCAGCAATGTCCCGGCCAAGGCCTCGGCCGGGAACATATGGCCGCCGGTGCCCCCGGATGCCAGAAGGACGAGGGCGGCACTCATGTCAGCGCCCCATCGCCCGAACGCCGGCGGGTCAGCGACAGGAACATGCCCATGGCCAGCGCCAATGCCAGAAGCGAGGAGCCGCCATAGCTGATGAAGGGCAGCGTCATGCCCTTGGTCGGCATCAGATGGAGCGTGGAGGCCATGTTGATGATGGCCTGCAGGCCGAAGTCGGTGATGATGCCGGCGGCCGAGAGCAGGACGAACAGATTGGTCTCCCGCATCAGTCGGCTGTAGCCGCGCAGCACCACGAAGGCGAAAAGCAGGACGATGAGAAGACAGGCGATCAGCCCGAATTCCTCTCCCGCCACGGCGAAGACGAAATCCGAATGGGCATCTGGCAGGACCTGCTTGACCGTCCCCTCGCCGGGGCCGACGCCGTAGAGACCGCCGTTGACGAAGGCCTCAAGGGACCGGTCGACCTGATAGGTGTCGCCGCCCGCCGGATTCAGGAACCCGTCGATGCGGCTCGCCACATGGGGGAACAGGAAATAGGCGCCGACGATGCCGCCCACGCCCGCCACCATCATCCCGCCGATCCAGAGCAGCGGCAGGCCGGCGAGCACGAATTGCGCGAACCAGGTGACGGAGACGACGAAGGTCATGCCGAAGTCCGGCTGGGCCATCAGCAGGGCGACGATAACCAGATAAAGGGCGATGGCGATCAGGTTGCCCGGCAGGTGACGCTTGCCATGCTGCTCGGCGAACATCCAGGCGGCCACCACGGCGAAGCAGGGCTTGACGAATTCCGAGGGTTGAATCGAAAGACCCAGCAGATCGATCCAGCGCCGCGCGCCCTTGATCTCGCTGCCGCCGACGAGGGTGACCGCCGTCAGCGCCAAGGTGATCAGCAATCCGACGACGGCCAGCCGCCGCACGCTCACCGGCGTCATGAGCGAGACGGCCAGCATGATGAATGTCGCGGGCACCAGGAGCGCGAAGTGGTGGCGCACCAGATAGAAGCTGTCGAGCTTCAGATGGGTCGCCACCGCCGGGCTCGCCGCCAGCACCAGCAGCGCGCCGATGCACATCAGCACGATCAGTGCCACCAGCGTCCAGCGGTCGACGGTCCACCACCAGAGGCCGACGACGCTGCGGTCGGTGCGGGCGAATGTGTTCATTGTGCCCTCCGCGCCGGGCGGTCCAGCTCGTTCACCAGGTTGCGGAAGCGCTCGCCGCGCTCCTCGAAATTGGCGAATTGATCGAAGGAAGCGCAGGCCGGCGACAGCAGCACGACGGCGCCCTCCTGCTTGGCCGCCGCCGCATCGGCTGCGGCCGCAGCCACGGCGCGATCCAGCGTGCCGCATTGGCGGGTGGCAACGTCATCGCCGGCGAGGCGCTTCTCGAAATCCGCTGCCGCCTCGCCGATCAGATAGGCTTTGGCGATACGGTGATAATAGGGCTCCAGCCCGTCTAGGCCGGTTTCCTTGGGCCGCCCGCCCAGGATCCAATAGATCCGGTCGTAGCAGGCCAGCGCCTTGGCTGTGGCATCGGCGTTGGTCGCCTTGCTGTCGTTTATGAAACGCACGCCCTCGCGGGTAAGGATCAGCTCCTGGCGATGGGGCAGGCCGGGATAGGTTTCGATGCCGGCGGCGATCGCCGCATTAGAGAGTCCCAGCGCGCGGCCGACGGCAAACGCTGCCGCTGCGTTCTGCCAGTTGTGCGGACCGGGCAAGGCTGGCGCCCTTGCCAGATCCATGATCTCGCGGCCGATCTCATCGCTGAGTATCCCGTGGCGCACGATAATCGCGGTCGAAGCCTGGCGGCCGACGGCGACCGCGACCACACGACGGCCGGCAAGCCACTCGCAGATGGCGCGGCAATACTCGTCGTCGATGCCGATCACCGCCCAATCCTGCGGGCGCTGGCGATCGAAGATGCCGCGCTTGGCGGCGACATATCCCGCCATCCCGCCGTGGCGATCAAGATGGTCCGGCGTGATGTTCAGCAGTACGGCCACGTCGAAGCGCGCCGTGGGCACCAGCTCCAACTGATAGGAGGACATCTCGAGCACGTAGATGCCGCCTTCTTCCAGGGGCGCCAGGGCGAGGGCCGGCGTACCGAGATTGGCGCCTACCTCGGCGCGCTTGCCCGCGCGGCGCAGCACATGGCCGATGAGGGCCGTGGTGGTGGATTTGCCGTTGGTGCCGGTGATGCCTACGAAAGTGGCCTTGGGCTGGGCGCGGAACAGCAGTTCTACTTCGCCGATGATGGGAACGTTCGCGGCCGTTGCCATCGCCGCAATCGGATGCGGGGCGGGATAGCACTGCGGAATGCCAGGGCTCAGCACCAGCGCCGAGGGCCGCGACCAGTCGCATTTATAGAGGTCGGTCGTCGACAGCGCCTTGCGCTTCATCTCGTCGTCGTCCCAGGCCCAGACCTCGGTGCCGCTGGCCGCGAGCGCGCGCGCGGCCACGAGCCCGGACTTGCCGAGCCCCAGCAC
>DASXIW010000047.1:0-7002 GCA_036497785.1 Acetobacteraceae bacterium
CTGCGCGCGGTGTTCGGCTTCATCGGCATCGCCAACCCCGAATTCATCGTGGCCGAAGGCGTAGCGCTCGGGCCGGACAACCGCCAAAGCGCGCTGGATGCGGCGCTGCGCGAAGCCAGAGCACTGAAGGCTGCCTAACGCCGGAGGTCAAAAGGAAACGGCGGCGCGAGGGGTCATCCCCTCACGCCGCCCTCCCCCATTGCCGGCGCGAGAACCAGCGCCCCATGCGTCGCCGCGTTGAAGGTAAGCGTGAACACCGCCCCCCATCCGTGTTGCGGGCGGCTATGTCGCCGTTCATCTCCAGCATCAGCCGCTGGCAGATGGACAACCCCAGTCCGCTGCCCACCCCCGCTTGCTTGCTGGTGACGAAGGGATGAAACAGCCGGCTAATCACCGCGGCCGCGATGCCGCCGCCAGTATCGCTCACCCGCAGACGCAGCCGTTCGCCCTCCGCCTCGGCGGCAATGGTCAGCTCGCGGCTGTCCTCGGGCCGGCTCAGCAACGCGTCGCGGGCGTTCATGCACAGATTGACCAGCACCTGCTCCACCTGCACCAGCCGGCCCAGCACCGGCGCCAAGCTTTCCGGCAACTCCACGCGCAGCGTCACGTCCGCGTCGCGCAGCGGACCCTCGGCCAGCACCAAGGCGCCGGCAACGGCCTCGCGCAGATCCACCGGCCCCACCGGGGCGGCATCGGCACCAGGCGCAACTGGTCGATAATTTCGCCGCAGCGCCCGGACTGGGCGGTGATGGTGGCCAGCGCGCGATGCGCCGCCGCCTGATCCGGCGGATCGGCCGCCAGCGCGTCGCGCACCCGGTCGGCGGCCAGCCCGATAACCGTCACGGGCTGGTTCAGCTCATGCGCTATGAGGCCATTTCGCCCAACATGGCGAGCTTGGAGGTCATCGCCGCCTGCAACGCCAACTCGCCTTCGGCGGACAGGTCGGCGATGGTGCCGATCACCTCGCCGCCGCCATTGGGCAGGCGGGCGGCCACGCGGGCGCGCTCACGCAGCCAGATCCACCCACCATCGGGGCGGCGCATCCGGTATTCGACCATGCCCTCCCCGTCATGCAGAACGCTGCCGAAGAAGCCGGCCAGGCGGCCAGGCCGGCCAGGCGGCCCGTCCTCCAGCGCATCCGCCAGCGCATGCATCGGCCAGCCCGTCATACGTGCCAGCATGGGCGGGACATAGCGGGCGCTGATACTGCCCATCCGGCGTGACCCGCGCCTGATAGGCGGCGACAGGCAGGCTGATCAGAAGGTGCTCCAGCTCCGCGCGCACCGCCTTCACCGCACCCACCTGGCGCCAGGCGGCGGCCAGGGCATTGCGGGCGCGGCGGCGGGGCAGCGCCATGGCGCGCCACATCAGCACAAGAACACATAGCAACGCGAACACACCGGCGGCGGCAAGGATCATCGCCCGCTGCCGATTGCTCGCCTGCAGCTCGGTCGCGGCATCCAGCACCACTGCCACGGCCAGCACGCCCCCGCCGGTCAGGATCGCTTCCTTCCGCGGCGCATCAGGCGCCGCGTTGGGCGACAACAGGCGTCGAAACGCGACAAACCCGGCCCGCCCCCCAGATATCGCCGGCAACAGCGCATGATCCGCGCTCTTCGCCCCAAGCAGTTCCCGCTCCGGCCCGGCGAGCATGGGCTGCACATCGAGGAAGCCGGCCCCCGCGGTACTGTCGGCCAGTACTTGCCCCTGCGGCAGATGCACCAGCATCGCCATGGCGCCACCCCCAAATCCTGCCGCGCCAGCCGCGCGGACAGGATCAACGGATCCATCGCCACGATGCGAAACCCTGGAAATGCCCGGAATCGTCCGCGATCGCTCGCGCGAATTGCAGGGTGCCCCGGCCCGCCGCGTGTCCGTCGCTACCGCCAATAGCGCCGGAATGTACCTGAATGCTGTCGCCCAGCCCGGACTGGAACGGCGGAATACCGACAAATGACGATGAAACCCCGGGGCTGGAAGACCACAGCAGCCAGCCCTTCCCGTCGACGATTCCGACCTGCGTCACACCCGCGGTGCCGCGCGCCACCACCGCGCGCAGCGTGTCATCCACCGTCTCGGCCGCCATGGTCTGCCCAGCCTGTCGCAGCCGCAAGGCGAGCTGCACCTGCGCGATCAGGTTATCCACCGCCTCCAGCATGCGCAGCGATTGCTGGGCGGCCGCCGTGGCAGCCAGATCCGCCCGCGCCAGCGCCTGCCGCTCAGCCACATGGCGCATATAGCCGCCGCCGAGGGCGGCCGTCAGAAACACCATCGCCACAAGAACGACCGGCGCAAGGCACGCCCACAACATCGGATGCCGATGCCTGGGCGCTGCCGAAAGCTCGGGCAATCGGTTGGGCAAAATATGCTCCGGGAGGGGGAACGCTCAAAATCAATAAGAAAGTCCTAAAATTGATATCACACTTCCGTGTTGTTTGTAACCGAAAAACCGCAAGCGAAGCAAGACAAGGGGCTTTGCCCCTGGACCCAACTCAAGGCAGGCCTTGAGAAGGCCACTACTTTTTTGGTGTGGCGGCAACCATCGGGCGATATCGCCGACTCAGCGTGGCGAAGCCCAAATCCCCCTCGTCTGCTGCGAATCGGCAGGAGTCCAAGAAATGGAATGCCTGCGGCACCCTGGGCCTAATGCGCCGCCAACACCGCCTCCCCGCCCGCCCGGCGCCGCATCGCCAGCGCCGCGCATCCGGCCACCAGGCACATCACCCCAGCGCCGGCGAAGGCCGGCAGGTAGCTGGCCAGCATGTCGCGGCTGACGCCTGCACCCAGGGCGGCGGCGGCGGCGCCGAGCTGGTGGGCGGTGAACACCCAGCCAAAGACCAGCGGCGCCTGTTCGCGGCCGAAAGCCTGCCCGGCGAGTTTCACCGTGGGCGGAACGGTCGCGATCCAGTCCAGACCGTAGAACACGGCGAACAGGCTGAGGCCATAGAGCGAGAAGTTGGAATAGGGCAGGATCAGCAGACTGATGCCGCGCAGGCCGTAATACCAGAACAGCAACCAGCGATTATCCAGCCGGTCGGACAGCCAGCCCGAGCCGATGGTGCCGAAGAAGTCGCACACCCCCATCATGGCCAACACGCCAGAAGCGGCCACCGCATCCATGCCGAAATCATGGCATAGCGGGATGAAATGGTTTTGCACCAGTCCGTTGGTGGACAGGCCACACACGAAGAACGTGCCGAACAACACCCAGAAGCTGCGTGTGCGGGAGGCATTGGCCAGCGCATTGAGGCTGAGGCGCACGGCGTTGCCGGGATTACGCGGCGGCGGTGGCGCCACGGTCATGTCTCCGTAGGAGGGCAGATTCACCTCGCCGGGGTGGTCGCGCACCACCAGCAGCACCAGCACTAGGCACGCCAGGCAGGCGCCGCCGGCGGGCAGCATGGCCATGCGCCAGCCCATATGGTCGGACAGCCAGGCGGCGACGGGCAGGAACAGCAACTGCCCGGTGGCGCTGCTGGCGCTGAGCAGGCCGATGACGAGGCCGCGCCGCTTGACGAACCAGCGATTGGCCACGGTTGCGCCCAGCACCGTGGCGGTCATGCCCGTGGCCAACCCCAGCATCAGGCCCCAGGTGATCCATAATTCCCACAGCGCCGTCATGCGCGTGGCCAGCGCGAGGCCGGCGACGATCATGGCCAGTGCCGAGACGACCACGCCGCGCATGCCGTAGCGCTGCATCAGCGCCGCGCCGAACGGCGCGACCAGCCCGAACAGCAGCAGCCGCAGCGCGAGCGCGGCCGAGATCTGCCCGGCATCCCATCCAAACTCCCCCTGCAACGGCAGCAGCAGCACGCCAGGCATCCCCATCGCCGCCGAGGTGGCGAGCATGGTGAGGAAGGTGACGGCCACCACCGCCCACCCGTAATGGACACCGCGACGCGCCATCGCGGGCGCCAGAACATGGGACAGCATGGGCAGCCTTTCCTATTTTGCGACGCGTTTTGCCATGGTCGCCGCAGCTTCCAGGGCGGCATCTGATTTCGCGGGGTCGGCGGCCAAAGTGCGGGCCAGCATCAGCCCGCCGCTGAGCGCGGCGAGCACCGCCAGGGCGGCTTGCGTGGCCCGCGCCGCCTCCCATTCGGGGTGGCGGACGGCGAGGATTTCCGTCAGCACCTCGGCCAGGGCGGCGACGCCCTTCGTCATGGCGGGGAGCAGGTCGGGGTCTCGGCTGGCTTCCGATCCCAGCGCCGGCAGGGCGCAGGCGCTTTCGGGTGTGTCGCGGGAAGCAGGCGACAGATAGGCGTCGATCAGATAGGCGAGCGGATCGCGCCCGTCGCGCAGCGCCTCCTCGGCACGGCGGCGCCATTGCGTGGCGGAGTGTTCCAGCGAGTCGCAGCAGGCCTCGGCGGCAAGCGCGGTTTTGCTCGCGAAATGGCCGTAGAACGCGCCATGCGTCAGCCCGGCGGCGCGGGTGATCTCTGCCACGCCCACCGCGGCAATGCCGTCGCGCCGGAACAGCGCGCCGGCCTGGCGAAGAATGGCGGCACGGTGGGCCGCCTTGGCGGGTGGGGTGACGCGCACGGATACATGATGATGATCATGAAACTATGCGGCAAGCAAAAAATGCCACCGCGAATGTTGCGGTTCGACCCAACAAATCAATCGACGGAAATATGGGCGAACACGCGGGCCAGCCAGTCCTTCGCTGCCACCGGCCCGGTGGAATCGCGCCGGACGATCTCCGCTACCAAGGCAAGCCGCAGCGGCGGCCGGGCGGCGGCCTCCGGGCTGGACAGGCGGTCCACGATGCAGCGCACCATGGCGGCGCCGATTTCCACTTGCGGCGTGCGTACCGTGGTGAGGCGCGGCGAGACCTGGGAGGCGGAGACGAAATCGTTGAAGCCGACGATGGAAATATCCTGCGGCACGCGCACGCCGAGGCGCATCAGTTCAGACACCACGTTCACCGCGATACCGTCATGGGCGCAGAACAACGCGGTGGGCGCGCCGCCGCGCCGGAGATAATCCAGGAACGCGTCGCGGAAGCCGATCGCTTCGTCGAACACGATGTCGTCCGCCACCGTGCCGGGCTGGCTCAGCACGCCGTCGCGAAAGCCGCGGAAGCGTTCGGCGCGGCCCAGCGGCTTGGTGCTGCCGTGCACGAAGGCCATGTCGCGATGGCCGAGATCCAGAAGTAGCCGGGCAACGCCCATGCCCGATTCCCAATCCGCACCGACCACGTGATCGATCCGCTCCATCGGCCCGGCATAGCTGGCGCAGACCACGGGCAGGCTGGCGCTGGCCAGGGCGGCGGAGAGTTCCGCCGGACGCGGCACGGCCAGGATGAGCCCGGCGACGGAGGGATCGAACGTGCCGATATCGCGCAGATAGCGGGATTGGCGGGGGAGAATGGCCAGCCCGTGACGTTCCGCCTCGCGTTCCGCGCCATGCATCACGTTCAGCCATAATTCGCTGGCGACGGGGTCGATTTCCTGGCGGATGAACAGGATCTGGGAAGGCTTGGCGGCGACGCTCGGGTCGATGCGATAGCCGATGGCATGGGCCGCTTGCAGCACGCGCGCACGGGTCGCCTCACCCACGCCCGGCTTGCCCGAGAGCGCGCGCGAGACCGAGAATTTGGACAATCCGACCTTCTCGGCCACGTCCTGGATGGTGAGGCGGCGGGAAGCCATTGGCAGTGCGCATCCTGGATCAAATTGCGGCGACGACCGCAAAGCTGTTGCCCAGTACTATCCTCCATGTTAGCTTTCGCCGCAACAAAAGCGCATGACAGCCTCAATGATCATGCGGTGCCAGGGAGCGAAGCAGCAATGCAGCAACTGAACACGGCGTCGGCGACCGAGCGTGTGGAAGGCGCGGTTTCCGTGCATTCCAGCCCCACCGCGTTGCGCATCACCGACATGCGACTGGCCGTGGTGGAGGGCCATTGCTTCTACCCCATCCTGCGGATCGACACGAACCAGGGCGTTTACGGGCTGGGCGAGGTGCGCGACGGCGGACATGTGGAGAACGCGCTGCAGTTCAAGCACATGCTGATCGGGCAAAACCCGTGCAACGTGGATTTTCTGTTCAAGACCATCAAGCGCTTCGGCAATTGGGGCCGCGAAGGGGGCGGCGTTTCCGGCATCGAGATCGCGCTGTGGGATCTGGTGGGGAAAATCTATGGCGTGCCCTGCTACCAGTTCCTCGGCGGCAAGCATCGCGACCGGGTGCGGCTGTATGGCGACACCCCTGCCCCGCGCCAGGCGACGCCGGAGGGGTACGCCAAAGCCGTGCGCGCCCGCATGGAAATGGGCCTGACCTTCATCAAGTTCGACGTGCGCGCCGATCTGTTCGAGACGATTCCGGGCGGGGCTGTCGGGCAGCCCACCAAATATGAATACCCCATGGCCCGGCTGTGGCGCGCGCCGGCCGCCGGGCGCGGCGCCAAGCTGAGCCAGCGCGGCATTGCCGCGGCGGTGGAGGTGGTCGCGGCGGTGCGGGCCGAGGTGGGCAATGCGGTTTGCCTGTGCATCGACCATTTCGGCGAGGGTTACATGACCGCCGACGAGGCGATCCGCCTGGGCCGGGCGCTGGAGCCTTTCGATCTGGCTTGGATCGAGGACCCGGTGGCGTTCCATGACATCGCCGGGCACAAGCTGGTCGCCGATGCGTTGCAGGTGCCGGTGGCGGGCGGCGAGGATCTGTATCTTTGGGACGGCTTCCGCGAGGCCATCGAGACCCGCGCCTTCGATGTGCTGCACCCCGATCTGCTGACCTCCGGTGGGATGCTGGAGACGAAGAACATCGCCGATTACGGCGAGCGTTACGGCCTGCCCACCGCGCTGCATTGCGCGTCCTCACCGATCGGCTTCATGGCCAATGTGCATTGCGGCGCCGCGATTTCGAGCCTGGTGGCGGTGGAGCATCACGGGCTGGACGTGCCGTTCTGGACCGATCTCGTGACCGGGCTCGACCCGGATTACATGGGCGAGGGCTATGTGAAGGTGCCGGAGGGGCCGGGGCTGGGCGTGGACCTGA
>DASXIW010000048.1:0-3146 GCA_036497785.1 Acetobacteraceae bacterium
CGCGAATCGCAAAAAGCAACAGCGAGCCACCGATCACCACGGCCAGCAAAGCCAGGATGAACACGCCGCGCGTGGGATCGTTGGCGAAGGAATGCACCGAATTCAGGATGCCGGAGCGCACCAGGAAGGTGCCGGACAGGCTGAGCGAGAAGGTGCCGATGGCCAGCAGCACCGTCCAGGTCTTTAGCGCCTCCCGCTTCTCCACCACCAGGGCCGAGTGCAGCAGCGCGGTGCCGGTGAGCCAGGGCAGCAGCGAAGCGTTCTCCACCGGGTCCCAGAACCAGAACCCGCCCCAGCCAAGCACGTAATAGGACCACCAGGACCCCAGCGCGATGCCGCAGGTCAGCGCACACCAGGCAGCCAGCGTCCATGGTCGCACCCAGCGGCCCCAGGCGGCATCGACCCGCCCCTCCAGCAAGGCGGCGACGGCAAAGGCGAAGGGCACGGCGAAACCGACATAGCCGATGTAGAGCATGGGGGGATGGAAGGCGAGGCCGGGATCCTGCAGCAGCGGGTTCATGTCCTGCCCCTCCGCCGGGGGCGGCCAGAGGCGGATGAACGGGTTGCTCGCCAGCAGCGCGAACAGCATGAAGCCGCAGGAGGACAGGCCCAGCACGCCGATCACCCGGGCGCGCAGGCTGGCCGGCAAATTGCGGCCGCAAAATGCGACGGCACCGCCGCACAAGGCCAGGATCAGGCACCAGAGCAGGATCGAGCCCTCGTGGTTGCCCCAAGTGCCGGTGATCTTATACAGCATCGGCTTCAGACTATGGCTGTTCTCGGCGACGTTCAGCACCGAGAAATCGTCGACCACACTGGACCAGACGAGGCAGCCATAGGCCGTGGCGAGCGCAATGAGCTGCCCGATGGCGAGCGCGGGGGCTGCCTGCATCATCCGGACATCATGCCGCCACGCCCCCCACAGGGGCAGCAACGCCTGGGCGAAGCTGAGGGCAACGGCCAGCGCGAGGGCGAAATGGCCGAGTTCCGGTATCATCCACCGGCCTTCGCGGCGACGCTGGCCGGGGTAAGCGCGTTCCAGGTCGCCGCCGGGGGTGGCGGACCCTGGTCGGGGTTCCAATGGCCGGACTTCTTCAGTGCGTCGGCAACATCCTTCGGCATATATGTCTCGTCATGCTTGGCCAGCACCTCCGACGCGGTGAACACCCCGTCCGGCCCCAACCTGCCCAGCGCCACCACGCCCTGCCCCTCCCGGAACAAATCCGGCAGAATTCCGACATATACCACGTCCACGGCAGCGCCCCCGTCGGTCACCCGGAAGCGGGCGGCCGGTTGGCCATCCTGCTGCACGTGCCGCAGGCTGCCGGCCTCGACCAGACCGCCCAGGCGGAAGCTGCGGCCAACCGGCGCCTTGGTGGCGATATCGGAGGGGGCGACGAAGAACACCATGCTGTCGCTGAAGGCCATCAAGGTCAGCGTCGCCGCCGTGCCCAGGCAGAGCAGGCAGGCTAGCAGGATGATCAGTCGCCGCCGCTTGCGCGTCATGCGCCGCGGCGTCGGCCTGCCCGCAACCGAAGCGCCGCTCATGGGCGGCTCCGCGGATCGACGGCGGCCAGGCGCCGCTGTGCCCGCCGCATGCGCGTCCAGGCCGAAGCGGAAAACCCGATCAGCACCAGCACCGCCAGCGCGTAGGATGGCACGATATAGGCCAGGTGGTTCATGGCTCGGTCAGGCCTCCTGCGCCCGGGCCATCAGCAAGGCGCGGATGCGGCGTTCCATCACCGCGGCACGCAGGCGCGCAGTGACGATGGCGGCAAAGGCGAAGGTGAATCCCAGCGCGCAGACCAGCAGCGGCCAGAGCATGCCGGCATACATGGTGGGCGAGCCGGTCAGCGTGATGCTGTCGGGCTGGTGTAGCGTGTTCCACCACTGCACCGAGAATTTGATGATCGGCAGGTCCACCACGCCGACCAGCGCCAGGATGGCGCCGGCGCGGTAGCCGCGCTGCGGATCGTCGAAAGCGCGCACCAGAGCGATATGGCCGAGATACAGAAAGAACAACACCAGCATGGAGGTCAGGCGCGCATCCCACACCCACCAGGCGCCCCACATCGGCTTGCCCCACAGACTGCCGGTCGCCAGACAGAGCGCGGTGAAGCCGGCGCCGACCGGGCCGATCTCGACGGCCGCCAGATCCGCCAACGGGTGACGCCAGACCAGCGAGAGCACCGAGCAGACCGCGACCGCCATATACCCCGCCGAACCCAGCCAGGCCGAGGGGACATGGATATACATGATCCGCACCGCGTCGCCCTGCTGCCAGTCCGCCGGGGCGTAGAACAGCCCCCAGACCAGCCCCGCCACCGTCAGCACCAGGGCCGCTCCCGCCAGCGACGGCAGAACGCGGCCGGACACCCGCAGAAAGCGGCCCGGATTGGCGAAGCGATGCAGGCTGCGTGTCTTGCGCGGCCCAAGGGCGGTCGTGGCGTCCACAACCATAAACATAGACCGGCGCACCCCAGGTTTGAAGCGGCCCGGCATTACCGTATTGTCAGGCCGACTCATCTTCGCCCAACCCCGTCCGAATCCAGGAAACGCCCGATGCTGTTCGCCATCATTTGCACCGACCGCCCCGCCTCGCTCGAGCTGCGCATGGCCACGAGGCCTAGCCATCTTGCCTATCTGGAGACCTATGCCGACAAACTGGTGCATGGCGGAGCGCTTCTGGACAGTGAGGGCAAACCCTGCGGCAGCCTGCTGATGGTGGATGTGGGCGACCGGGCCGAGGCCGAGGGCTTCGCCGCTTCGGACCCCTATGCCAAGGCGGGACTGTTCGAGAGCACGGTGATCCGACCATTTCGCGGCGCGTTCAAGGACGGCCAGAAGATCGGCTGAGGGGCGACCGCCATGGCGTATTGGCTGGTGAAGTCCGAACCGGACGCGTTCAGCTGGGATCAGCAGGTCCAGAACGGGGTGGAACCCTGGACCGGCGTGCGCAACCACGCGGCCAAGCTCAACCTGAAGGCCATGAAGAAGGGCGATCGCGCGTTCTTCTATCACTCCAATGAGGGCAAGGAGATCGTCGGCGTGGTGGAGGTGGTGCGCGAGGCCTATCCGGACCCGACCGCGAAGGAAGGCACGTGGGTGTGCGTCGATATGAAGGCGGTGGCGCCGATGCCAAAGCC
>DASXIW010000049.1:0-6894 GCA_036497785.1 Acetobacteraceae bacterium
CACCCACAAGGTGTTCTTGCCCAAGCATCTGCCCGACTACCTCGGCGCCTTCTGCTGGACCACAAATCACCGACGCAACATGCACGGCATGATCGGTGCGCTATGCAGCGCAGTCGCAACCTCCTCTCGACTCACCCGCCGTACCGTCTACCAGTAGCGGGCCGATTGGTTGATAAGCGGGAAATGCGTTGACCGGATGGCCGGCGGCGCAGGATTGGGAAGTGCTGCTGGAATATCCGATGCGCCGGCTCGGCCGCCGCATCGATGCCGTGCTGGTCACCGGGCGGGCCGTGCCGGTGCTGGAATTCAAGATCGGACGGGAGCGGGTCGATGGCGCCGATCTGCGGCAGGTCAAGGATTATGCGCTGGATCTGCAGGATTTCCATTCGCTGAGCCGACACCACCCGATCGTGCCGATCCTGGTGGCGAGCGAAACAGCGCCACATGCCGTGCAATGGCCGCTGCTGCTCGCCGGCGTCGCCCCAGTGATCGATGCCTCCGGCGCCAGCCTGCCCGGCCTGCTGCGGCAGCTCTGGGCACGATTGCCGCAGCCGGCACGGGCGCTGGATGTGGTGGCGTGGGAGGATGCGCCGTACCAGCCGGTGCCTGGCATCATCGATGCGGCCTGCACGCTTTATTCTCAGCACGGCGTTGCCGAGATCCGAACATCGCGCGCCGATGCGCCAAACCTGTCGGTGACGACCGAGGCGATCCTGGACATGCTGCAAGCCAGCCGCGCGGATGGCCGGCACAGTGTCCTGTTCGTGAAAAGAACCCCGGCGCCGGCAAGACGCTTTGCGGCCTGAATGCGGTGTTCGGCGCCGGTCGGAAGGTGGCGCTGCGGGATTCCGAGCCGGGGCATTTGCTGGACATCATGGCCGGTCATGCGGATTGGGCGGTGATCGTTTGCCTCGTGGGCAACGGCCAGGAAATCCATGACGGCGAAGGCGGGCTGGCGGAATGGGGCGCGGCGCTCGCGACACGGCCGCATTGGCGCGTGCTCGCCACCCCGCAAACGTTGACGGCCAGCGACCCGCGCCAGCGGCTTTCAACCATGCCGGGCCTGGCCATTCGCGACACGCTTCATCTGGATGTGCCGGTGCGCAGCATTCGCAATACCGCCGCCTCCGCCTGGGTGGATGCCGTGCGCGCGGGCGACGCGGCGGAGGCCGCGTCCATCGCACGGACGCAGGGGCCGATTCCGTTTCTGCTGACGCGCAGCCTTGCCGATCTGCGGCGCCATCTTCGCGGCGCATCGCGCGGGCTCCGGCGCGGGGGATTGGTGGCGAGTTCCGGCGCCAAGATATTGCGTGCGGATGGGCTGGGCGTGGAAGTTCCGCATATGGATTCCAATGCGGTGGCCAACTGGTTTCTCGATCGCTGGCCCGATGTGCGCGCCGGCGATGCGCTGGAGACGGTTGCGACCGAATTCTCCTGCCAGGGGCTGGAACTGGATTTCGTGCGCTTGTGCTGGGGCGGCGATCTGGTGCGCCGGGCGGGCCGCGCCGACTGGGTGGTGCGGTCTTTCGCGGGTACGGAGTGGCAGGAGCGCCGCGGTTCGGAGAGGATGGCCAACCGGCTCAACACCTATCGCGTGCTGCTGACGGGGGCGCGCTACGAGACCGTGATCTGGGTGCCGCACGGTGATCCGAACAACGAGACGCGCGATCCGGCGACGCTGGATGCGGTGGCGCGGTTCCTGCGCGCCTGTGGCGTGGATGATCTTGCCATGACGGCACGCGAACCGGCGACAACGGATGCGCCGGCCGCTATGCTGGTTTAACCCATCAGACACGGGAGAGGGGGTGAGTTTCGCGCTGTGCCTGTCGTGGTGCTGTGCCCGGGATGCAATGGAGAAATCGTTCGGGGGTGCCTGATTTTACGGTATAGCTGTGCTGCGTTGTGCGGCGCAGCAAAAGGAAGCAGATCGGTCTACGAGGTCGCCGTCTGGCCATGAGCAGGTGGCCGCCCTTGAATGATCGAGACGCCCGTGCACGCACCCCTGCTCTCCCTGATCACATTTCTGCCGCTCCTGGCCGCGTTCGCACTGCTGCTGCTGCCCGGTACTATCGAAAGTACCCGGAATACCTCGCGCTGGATCGCGCTCTGGACCAGCATCGTGGTGTTCGCCATTTCGGTGACGCTCTGGGCGCGCTTCGATCCGACGCTTCACGGCTTCCAGTTCCAGGAGCGGGCGAGCTGGTTGCCTGAGTTCGGCATCTCCTATCATCTCGGGCTTGACGGCATCAGCCTGCTATTCGTGATGCTGACCACCGCGCTGACGCCAATCGCCATTCTCGGCTCCTGGCGGCTGGAGGTCAGGCGGCCACGTGATTACATGCTCGCCATCCTGGTGCTCGAGACAACGCTGCTCGGGCTGTTCTCGTCGCTGGATTTCCTCCTTTTCTACATGTTCTTCGAGGCGACGCTGATTCCGGCCAGCCTGCTGATCGGCAACGGGGGCGGGCCGAAGCAGGTGCGGGCCGCGTTCAAGTTCTTTCTGTACTCCCTGGGTGGCTCGCTGTTCATGCTGATCGCCCTGCTGGTGATGTGGCGCACCGCCGGCACCACGGATATTCCGGTGCTGCTGGGCACGCATTTCGGCCCCGTGGCGCAGATGTGGATGTTCGTGGCCTTCACGCTGGCCTTCGGGGTGAAGCTGCCGATATTCCCGCTGCATAGCTGGATGGCCGATGCTTACACGGAAGCGCCCGCGCCTGCCTGCGTGCTGATCTCTGGCGTGCTATCCAAGGCCGGGGCCTATGGCTTCCTGCGCTTCGCCATCTACATGCTGCCGGACGCGGCGCATCGCGCGTCACCCTTGATGATCGGGCTTGGCATTGTCGCGGCGATCTATGGCGCGCTCCTGGCTCTCGCGCAGACCGACATGAAGCGGCTGATCGCCTACTCGTCTTACTCGCATATGGGGATGATCCTGATCGGCCTGTTCAGCCTGAATGCGATCGGCTTCGACGGCGCCGTCTTCGAGATGCTGAGTCAAGGCATTGTCATCGCCGCATTGTTCCTTATCGTCGGCGCGCTGGCTGCCCGCACCGGCTCGCGCGAGATCGGGGGCTTCGGTGGCGTGGCGCGGCGGATGCCGACGCTGGCGGGGCTGGCCATGCTGTTTACCATGGCCAATATCGGGCTGCCAGGCACCAGCGCCTTTGTCGGCGAGTTGCTGGTGCTGGTCGGAGTGTTTCAGATCGGGTTCTGGGTGGCCGTGCTTTCGGGCCTCGGCATGATCCTGGCTGCGATCTATATGCTGGTGCTGTATCGCCGGCTGATGTTTGGCACCGTTTCCAATATGGCGAGTGCGTTGCGTGATCTGACCGCCACCGAGGTAGCTGTGCTGGTCCCGCTGGTGGCGATCACGTTGTGGATGGGCATCTATCCCTCCTCCTTCAGCCACGTGTTCGATCAGCGGATGCAGCTTCTGGCCCAGACCTTCGAGACTTCCTATCCGGTGGTTAAACAGGCGAAGGTTTCCGTGCCGCAGGTCGCAGAGGCTGACGGGGATCAGCACCGGACATAATAGCGGGCGGATCGGGGGCGGGCCGGATCAGGCAGCTATGACGCCGCGCTGAAAGGCGCCATACTGTTGCGTATGCGCATCCTGTTGGTTCTGCTTCTGCTATTGCCGGTATCGCGCGCCCAGGCCGAGGCGCTGAAGTTCAGCACCTGGAACCTGGAATGGCTGACCGACCGGAAGGCGATCCTGCCCTGCCGGAGGACGTGGCGCCGAAGCGGCCGGAGGATATCGCCCGGCTGCACGAATATGCCGAGAAGCTGGCCGCCGATGTCGTGTCGTTCCAGGAAGTGGACGGGCCGGCCATGGCGGCACGGGTATTCACCGGGGATCGCTATGTCATCCACGCCACCGATGACAATGTGGTGCAGCGCACCGGGCTGGCCATCCGCAAGGACATCGCCTTCACCGCCAATCCGGACCTGACCGCGCTCGATCTTTACGCGCATGCGAAATTTCGTTTGCGCAGCGGCGCCGATGTCACGCTGCATCTGCCCTCCGGGCCGCTGCGCGTGCTGGCGGTGCATCTGAAGACCGGCTGCCGCGAGGACAGCTGACCAGCCATGGGCGGCGCGCCTGCGAGATATTGCTCGGCCAACTCGCCCCGTTGCAGGATTGCATTCGCGCGCGCCAGGCGGAAGGGGTGGCCTTCGTGCTGCTGGGGGATTTCAATCGCTGGATGGATGCGGGCGACCAGTTCTGGCCGGGGTTGGAACAGGCGGCGCCGCTGGTGCGGGCGACCGAGGGGCACTCCTCGCCCTGCTGGGGCGGCGAGGGTTTCATCGACCATATCATCGCCGGGGGCGCGGCGCGGGACTGGATGCAGCCGGACAGCCTGCGGGTGCTGGCATATCGGGAGACGGGCGAGGCATGGAAAGAGCGCCTGTCCGACCATTGCCCGGTTTCCGTCCGGTTCGCCTTGCCCGACCAATCGGCGCAATAATGCAGGACATCGCCGCGCTGTGCCCGTATTGCAGGGTGGCGCGGGGTAACTTCGAAGTGGGATTGGAAGCAATATGAGTCTGACTATCTTTGTCACCGGCGCTTCCGCCGGTATCGGGCAAGCGATCGCGGAGCGTTTCGTGCGCGACGGCCATCGCGTTATCGCCGCCGCCCGCCGGGTGGATCGGCTGGAGAAGCTGCGCGCCACGCTGGGCGAGGCGGTGCTGCCCGTGGCGCTGGATGTGACGGACGCCAAGGCGGTGGCCGCCCTGCCCGGCTCCTTGCTCGAGGGCTGGCGGGATGTGGATGTGCTGGTCAACAATGCCGGGCTGGCGCTGGGGCTGGACCCCGCTTTCGGCGCGAAGCTGTCCGACTGGGACACGATGGTGGCGGTGAACGTGACCGCGCTGATCCACGTTACCCGCGCGCTGCTGCCGGGCATGGTGGAGCGTAACACCGGCCACATCATCAACCTGTCCAGCACGGCGGCGGTGTATCCCTATCCGGGTGGGCATGTGTACGGCGCATCAAAGGCTTTCGTCACGCAGTTCAGCATGAACCTGAAGGCCGATCTGGTTGGCACCGGCGTGCGGGTGACGGATCTGGAACCCGGGCTGATCGGCGGCACCGAGTTCAGCAATGTGCGCTTCGGCGACGATGCCAAGGCGGCCGCCGTCTATGCCGGCACCCAGCCGCTGACCGCCGAGGACATTGCCGAGGCAGCGTCCTGGGTGGTGCGGCTGCCAGCGCATATGAACATCAACCGCATGGAAATCATGCCGATCTGCCAGGCGCCGAACGCGCTGGCGATCAAGCGGCAGAGTTGAGGGTGCGGCGGGGATGTCAGCCATGGCCGACACAGCCCCGCCGCCTATCCCGTTCGGCGCCCGTTCCACCGCCGACGAGGTGCTGGCTGGCATCGACCTCACCGGCCGCACCATCCTGCTGACCGGCTGCACCACCGGCATCGGCTTCGAGACGATGCGCGCGCTTGCCTGGCATGGCGCTCATGTGATGGCACTGGCTCGGACCGAACAGGCCGCCCAGGCGGCGGCCACAAAAGCGGGTGTGGCGGTGACGCCGATCGCCTGCGATCTAGGCGACCTCGCCTCGGTGATGCGGGCCGTGGCGGCGGTGCGCGGGCTTGGCCGGAAGCTCGATGCGATCATTGCCAGTGCCGGGGTGATGGGCGGGCGCAAGGCCCAGCTTCTGCATGGGATCGAACGGCAATTCCTGATCAACCATGTCGCCCATTTCCTGCTGGTGACCCGTCTGATGGATCTGGTGCCGGACGGCACGGGGCGGGTGGTGATCGTCAGCAGCAGCGCCAGCATCGGCCTCGCCCCGACCAAGGGGATATTATTCGGCAATCTGGATGCGCGGCGCGGCTATAGGGCGCTGCGCTTCTACGGGCAGTCGAAACTCGCCAATGCGCTGTTCGCGCGCGAATTGGCGCGGCGCGTGGCCGGGCGCGGGATAACGGCGAATGCGGTGCATCCCGGCGTGATTCTCGGCACGCAGCTGGTGCGCAACATGGCATGGCCGATTCGGGTGGCGATCGGGCTGGCGGGGCGCTTCAGCAAATCCCTCGCCCAGGGTGCGGCCACCCAAACGCTGGTGGCGGCGAGCCCGCTGGTGCAGGGCATCACCGGGAAGTTCTGGGCGGATTGTCAGGTGGCCGAGGGCAGCCGGCATATGGACGACCCGGCCATGTCGGGGCAGCTTTGGACCGTGACCGAGGACATCATCGCCCGCGAGCTGGGCGAAAACTGATTTTGGGCGGAGACCGGCTGAACCCTCACAACTGTGCGAGCACAGCGGCGACGAGCTCGTCCACCGGCGCTTCGGAATCCAGCCGCAGCACCGGCGTCGTCAGGTCCGCCAGCCAGGCCGAATGGCCAACCAGGCTGCGATGCTCCGGGCCTGCCGTGTCGTAGCTGGCCGCCCACTCGATGAAGGCGGCACTGGCCGCCGCCATGTCGCCGCCGGGCAGCAGCCGCGCGCCATAGCGTGCGGCTTCGCGCCGCCGCAGGCGCGCCATCCGCACCGAAGGATCGATCCGCAGGAACACGATCAGGTCGTAATACGGCTCCAGCACCGTTGCCCAGCGTATCGCCGATCCCGAGAAGACCCAGTGCCCGTCTATGGGAAGCTGTTGCAGCATCATCTCGTGCAGGGCTTCGGCGGTCCGTCGTGTGGTGAAGGGCGGATCCGTCGGCATCCAGAACAGCGTGTCCGAGCCCACATGCGGCACCCCGAGCCGCGCGGCCAGCGCCGCGCCCAGCGTGGTGGTGCCCGAGCCGGATGCGCCGAGGATGTGGATGCGCGCCATTCCATAAATTTCGGGCGGGGTGGCCCACTTGTCCACACCCGCTCGATCCAGTCTCCTAGAGCGTGATGACTTCTGGTAGGAGAAGTCATCA
>DASXIW010000050.1:0-17975 GCA_036497785.1 Acetobacteraceae bacterium
TGTTCGTCCTGCTCTCCCTGCTGTTCTTCCGTTGATCGGAGCCGCCCCATGACCTACCTCGTCGCCGCCGAGCTGTCCGCCGAGCCCGCCGGGCTGCGCTTCCGCCGGCTGATCGAACGCGGCGGCATCGTCCAGATCCCCGGCGCCCATAACGGCCAGGCGGCCTGGCAGGCCAAGGATGCGGGATTCGAGGCGCTGTATCTCTCCGGCGCCGCGATGAGCGCCTCCATGGGCCTGCCCGATCTCGGTGTCATCACCATCGAGGATGTGTGCTTCTTCATCCGCCAGGTCGCCCGCTCCTCGGGCCTGCCTGTGCTGGTGGACGGCGACACCGGCTACGGCGAGGCGCTGAACGTGATGCACATGGTGCGCAGCTTCGAGG
Source organism: Acetobacteraceae bacterium (assembly GCA_036497785.1). Taxonomy (GTDB): domain Bacteria; phylum Pseudomonadota; class Alphaproteobacteria; order Acetobacterales; family Acetobacteraceae; genus DASXIW01. Next base: position 383 of record DASXIW010000050.1, read on the forward strand.
ATGCCGGGGCAGGGGCGGTGCATATTGAGGACCAGCTGCTGCCCAAGAAATGCGGCCATCTGAACGACAAGAAGCTGGCCGATCCGCACGACATGGCCGCCAAGATCGCCGCCGCCCGCAAGGCCAGCCGCCATCTCTACATCATCGCCCGCACCGACGCCGCCGCCAGCGAGGGGATGGACGGCGCCGTCGCCCGCGCGAAACTGTTTCTGCAAGCCGGGGCCGACGCGATCTTCCCCGAAGCGCTGACCAGCGCCGAGATGTTCCGCGAATTCGCCAGCCGGATCGCCGCCCCGCTGCTCGCCAACATGACCGAGTTCGGCCGCACCCCGTTCTTCACCGCCAGCGAGTTCGAGGCGATGGGCTATCGCATGGTGATCTGGCCGGTCAGCGCGCTGCGCGTCGCCAACAAGGCGCAGGCCGAGCTGTATGCCGCGATCCGGCGCGACGGCGGCACCCACAACATGGTCGATCGCATGCAAACCCGCGCGGAACTTTACGCCACCATCCGCTATCACGAATACGAGGCGCTGGACGCCTCCATCGTCACCACCATCGTCCCCAGCGCTATGCCGCAAGCCCGCTGACCAGTCCGTGACCGCTGCAACCATCGGCGCGCCCGTCCTGGACGGGCTGCCGCCGCGCCAGCGCCTGGCCGCCATGGTGACGCTGTTCCTGGCGGTCGGCCTCGCTGTGCTGGACAGCGCCATCGCCAACACCGCCCTGCCGACCATCGCCACCGACCTCTCCGCCAGCCCCGCCGCCTCGATCTGGGTGATCAACGCCTATCAGCTCGCCCTCGTCGTCTCGCTGCTGCCGCTGGCCGCTTTGGGCGAGATCATGGGCTTCCGGCGCATTTATATCGCCGGCCTGATCCTGTTCACCGCCGCCTCGCTGGTCTGCGCGGCCTCCTCCACCCTGCCCACCCTTGCCGGCGCGCGCATCCTGCAAGGCTTCGGCGCCAGCGGCATCATGAGCGTGAACACCGCGCTGATCCGCGTCATCTACCCGTCGCGCCAGCTCGGCCGCGGTGTGGGGTTCAACGCGCTGGTGGTGGCGATCTCCTCGGCGATCGGCCCCTCCGTCGCCTCGGCCATCCTGGCCGTCGCGTCATGGCAATGGCTGTTCGCGGTCAACGTCCCCATCGGCATCGTCGCCATAGCGCTGGCCTTGCGTGCCCTGCCGTCCTCGCCGCGCTCGGATGCGCGGTTCGACTGGGGCAGCGCTCTGCTCAATGCCGCCTTCTTTGGCCTGCTGGTGGTGAGCATCGGCGAAGGCGCCCAGCAGGCCTCCCGCGTCCTTGTCGCCTGCGAGCTTGTCGGTGCGCTGGTTACCGGGATCGTCCTGATCCGGCGTCAGGCCCGCATGGCGGCGCCCATGCTCCCGGTGGATTTGTTCCGCCGCCCGATCTTCGCCCTCTCGGCCGCCACCTCGTTCTGCTCCTTCGCCGCCCAGGGCCTCGCCTATGTGGCGCTGCCCTTCTATTTCGAGACGGTGCTGGGCCGCTCGGCGGTGGAAACCGGCCTGCTGCTCACCCCCTGGCCGGTCGTGGTCGGCATCCTCGCGCCCATCGCCGGCAACCTTTCGGATCGCTACAACCCCGGCATGCTCGGCGGCTTCGGCCTCGCCGGGCTCAGCATCGGCATGGTGCTGATGGCGACCATGCCCGCCGACCCCAGCGTGTTCGACATCGTCTGGCGCATGGCGGTTTGCGGCGGCGGGTTCGGCTTCTTCCAATCGCCCAATCTGCGCGCCCTGATGTCCAGCGCCCCGCCCGGCCGCAGCGGCGGCGCCAGCGGCATCGTCGCCACCGCCCGACTGATGGGCCAGACCGTCGGCGCCGCCCTGGTGGCGCTGTGCTTCAACTTCTCCGCCGCGCACGGCCCCACCCTCGCTCTGGCCCTCGGCGCGGGTTTCGCGGCGGCTGCAAGCGTGGCCAGCTTCCTGCGCCTGCTCGCGCCCGCCCCCACACATTGACGAAGATCATCGCCCTTTCGTCCGCCATGTTAACCGGGCGTTAGCCCCGCCATGCGTTCCTTCGCCCCGGTAACCCGCAAAAACTGCGATGTTCCCCTACCGGAAAGCCGCGCCCGCGATGCCGTCTCCGTCTGCCGCGCCGAATTGTGGCTTCTGTGATGCCGCGCTGACCGACAGCTTCGTCGATCTCGGCGCCACCCCGCTCTCCAACGCTTTCCTGCGCCGGATCATGCGGGCGGAGAGCCGCGCTATCCCTTGCACGCCTATGGCTGCCGCGCGTGCCGTCTCGTCCAACTCGGCGCGTTCGAGACGCCGCAGTCTATCTTCGGGCATTATCTGTACTTCTCGTCCTATTCAGAAAGCTGGCTGCGCCGGGCGCTATGCCGCCGCGATGATCGCGCGGTTTCGCCTGGGCGCGGCCTCTCAGGTGATCGAGATCGCCAGCGATGACGGCTACCTCCTGCAATATTTCCAGGCGCGCGGCATTCCCGTGCTGGGCATCGCACCGGCCACGAACGTGGCCGAGGCGGCGCGCGCCAAGGGCATCGCCACCGACATCGCCTTCTTCGGCCACGCCACCGCCTGCGCGTTGCGCGCGGCCGGCCGCGCGCCAGACCTGATCGTCGCCAACAAGGTGCTGGCGCATGTACCGGACCTCAACGATTTCGTGGCCGGCCTCGCCCATCTGCTGCCGCCGCGCGGCGCGATCACGATCGAGATTCCGCATCTGCTGGCGCTGATCGAACACACCCAGTTCGACACGATCTACCACGAGCATTTCTCCTATTTCTCCCTGCTCTCTGCCGAACGGGTCCTCGCCCATCACGGGCTGACGGTCTTCGATGTCGAGGAGCTGCCGACCCATGGCGGATCGCTGCGCCTGTTCGCCGGTCATCGCGACGCGCATGAAATCCAGCCCTCCGTCGCTTCCCTGCGCGCCCGCGAACGGGAGGCGGGTCTCGACGGGCCGGCCGCCTATGCCGGCTTCGCCGCCAAGGTCGCCGCCACGCGAGACGGGGTGCGCGCCTTCTTCAAGCATACAAGGCGCGACGGGGCGCTTGTGCTCGGCTATGGCGCGCCCGCCAAGGGCAACACGCTGCTGAACCATTGCGACATCTGGCCGGAGCAGATGCCCTTCACCGTCGATCGCAGCCCGCACAAGCAGGGCTTGCTGCTCCCTGGCACCCGCATCCCCGTCCGCCATCCGGACGCCATCGCTGAGGCGCGGCCGGATTTCCTGTTCATCCTGCCCTGGAACCTCACCGGCGAGATCATGCGGCAAATGGCCTTCATTCGCGGCTGGAGCGGCCGCTTCGTAGTACTGATCCCGGCCTTGCGTATTCTGGCGTGACGACGCTGCCCATCTGCCGCGACATCGTCCGGCCCAGCCGAGGCAGATACAGCGCCGTCCTCAGGCACGCCCCCAGCACCAGCCCCAACCACATTCCCTCGACCGGAGCGGCCATCGCCCGAGCCAGCACCATCCCCGCCGGCACGCCCACGATCCACGCCCCGCCGATCGAGATCAGCAGCGACCCCCTTGCGTCTCGCAGTCCGCTCAGCGCCCCACCCGCGCCGGATTGCACCCCCTCCAGGAATTGCACTCTCTCGGGTCCGGTCCGGCCACGCCAAAGCGCGGCCCCCATTGCGGCGAAGTCGGCGAACGCTTACCGGGCGGCGCCGCCGGCGCGATGCGTCGGTCAGGGCAGGTTCGCGATGTCAGAACGCCGGCGTGTCAGCCAGCGCTGAAGACCAGCCCTGCGACGTGCTGTCGCAGGGCCTGCCAGGGGGCACGCGGATGATGCTTGCGATACCTGCTCATGCAACCCTCCCTGGCCGGATGTGACGCCATCTGCGACATTACGCCGCAGATCCGAAGGGCGGCAAGCGCGAGGGAAAGATGGCCCAGAACATCTACGACAACCCGGAATTCTTCGCCGGCTACACCAGGCTCGGCCGCTCCGTCGAGGGGCTGGACGGCGCCGCGGAATGGCCCGCCTTGCGCGCCATGCTGCCGGACATGCGCGGCCTTGCCGTGCTGGATCTCGGCTGCGGCTTCGGCTGGTTCTGCCGCTGGGCGCGCGCGCAGGGTGCCGCGCGCGTTGTCGGCCTCGACCTGTCGGAGAACATGCTGGATCGCGCCCGCGCCACCACGCCCGACCCCGCCATCACCTACATCCGCGCCGATCTCGATCATGCCGATCTGCCCCGGCCGGCATTCGACCTCGTCTACAGCTCGCTCGCGCTGCACTATGTCGAACACCTGCAAGCGCTGATGGCCAAGATCCACGCCGCCCTGGTCCCCGGCGGCCGCCTGGTCTTCTCGATGGAGCACCCGATCTTCACCGCGCCCACAAACCCGGGCTGGTCAGATGCGGATGGCGGCAGAACATGGCCGGTGGACGCCTATTCCCTGGAAGGCCCGCGCCGCACGGACTGGCTCGCCAAAGGCGTCATCAAGCAGCACCGCACCATCGCGACCACGCTGAACACGCTGCTGCGCACGGGCTTCGCCATCCGCTACCTCGCGGAATGGGCCCCGACGGACGCGCAGATCGCCGACCGCGCGGCTTTGGCCGAGGAACGCCACCGGCCGCCCTTCCTGCTGGTCTCCGCCCAGCGGTGACGCAGGGCGAAACGTCTTGTCGGTCGGGCGCAAGCCTGTAAGCTCGATACGATCCCGCACGGCAGTGAGGCGCTCATGCTGTCCAACACCCGCGTCGCCTGGTTCAACGGAAAGATCCTGCCGGAAGGTCAGGTGATGATCCCCTACCGGGACAAAAGCTGGAAATCCGGCGATGGTGCGTTCGACATGACGCGCACCTTCAACGGCGCTCCGTTCCGCCTTGTCCCGCATATCGAGCGGTTCTACCGCTCACTCAAATATTTGCGCATTGATCCCGGCATGTCGCCGAAGGAGATGGTGGCTATCACCGAGGACGTGGTCGGCCGCAACGAACATCTGCGCGGCCCGCACGGCGATTGGTGGGTCAGCCAACGCATCAGCCGCGGCGTGGACGCGGTGGGCGACGAGGGCTGGGAGCATACCGGCCCCAATCTGGTCATCGACGTGACGCCGCTGCCTCTGGCCGACCGCGCGACGATGTTCCGCGACGGCGCGGAGGTGATGACCACCACAGTCCGCCGCACCGCACCCAGCATGCTCAGCCCGCGCGCCAAGGTGAACAACTACCTGAACATGATCGTCGCCGCCCAGCCCATCAAGGCCGCTCGCCCGGATGCCTGGGCGCTGCTGCTGGACGAGAACGGCAATCTGGCGGAAGGGCAGGGCAGCAATATCTTCGTCGTGGATGGTGGCGCCTTGCGCACCCCCCGGTCGCGCTACGTGCTGGCCGGTGTCAGCCGCCAAATGACCATCGACCTCGCGACGAAGCTCGGCATACCCTGCGAGGAAGCCGATATCGACATGTTCGACGCCGCCAATGCCGAGGAGATGTTCCTCACCTCCACCAGCCTCTGCATCCTGCCGGTCAGCCTGTTTAACGTCCAGCCCGTCGGCGCCACAGCCTGGACCGGCGCCGGCCCGGTCACCCAGCGCCTGATCGACGCCTACGCCGCCGAGGTCGGCTGCGACTTCGTGCGGCAATATCTCGACCGCATCCCCGCCTGACCACGACGCCTGATCCTCCCGCTTGCCTGGGCCGTCGGCGTCACCATCCTAAGATGTCGTCACTGCGCCACGGGGATCGTGCATGTACATCGCCATGAACCGCTTCAAGGTCGCGCCGGGATCGGAGGCGGCGTTCGAGCATGTCTGGACCAGCCGCGACACCCATCTGAAGAAAGTGCCGGGCTTCATCGAATTCCATCTGCTGCGCGGCCCGCAGCGCGACGACCATGTGCTGTATTCCAGCCACACCCTATGGGCCAGCCACGCGGCGTTCGAGGGCTGGACCAAGTCGGAAGCCTTCCGCGCCGCCCACCGGAGTGCGGGCGATTCGGCTCATGGCAACGCGCCGCTCTATCTCGGCCACCCCGAATTCGAGGGCTTCGAGGTCATCCAGACGGTGAAGTAATACCGCCCGCCTGAAATGATGACTCTTCCATCATTTCAGGCGGGCGGTATTGCGCGCGGAGATGGTGGGGCGGAGCTGGCGAAGGTTCCGCCGGCGTAGCCGGTGGAATTCGCCCCGATGGGTCTCCACAAAGCCGATACGCCGGTACAGCGCGATATTCTCCACCATCGTCTCGTGCGTATACAGCCGGATCGCCGCATATCCCGCCGCGCGCGCCCGCGCCTCCGCAAACCCCAGCAACGCCCGCCCGACCCCGCGCCCCCCACCGCCGGACGCACCGCCACATTATCCAGCAGCATCGCCCCCGCCTCGGGGATCAGCACGAGAACCCCGTCCACCACCCCGTCGCGCGCGAACAGATACACGAGCCCTTGCGCGATCAGCGCGCCATAATCATCCAGCATCGGCCGGGGCTTGCGCCCCATGCGGGGCACGTAAATGCCATAGGCCGCCGCGACGACCGCTTCGATGGCCGCAAGATCATCCAGCCCGGCCGCGCGGATATCCTGGCTCGCGCCACGCGATACCGGCGCGCGGCAAATCAGCTCTTGATCTTCCACGTGCCGTCTTTGGTCTTGCACCAATTCAGCGTGTATGTCCGCCCGGGCCGCTTGGCCTTGAACGACACGTCGTATGCAAGGCTGTGACATGGGGCGCCCGCTTCGGTGAAAAGCCGCAACACCCGCACCGACCCGGAATTTCCGCTCGCCGGGTTGTGCCAATCCCGCTTATCGCCGGGATGGATCGATGGCTGGTTGTTCAGCTCCTCCACCGCCGCGTACAGCATGTCCTTGTCGCCTTGCACCAGCCCCTCGGCCTGCCGCTGCGGGTTACCGAACGGACTGATCTGGGCCTGGGACGCGCCCAGCCCCGCCATAAGCAGGACAAAGGCCGCGGCACCGATGCGCCCGAATTTCCCAAGAAGCATCGCGACGTCTCCCTTTGGTTATCTTGCCCGGTACCACCTGCGATATCGGTTAGCGGTCGCCACCACGTCCGTTCGGCATTATGTGCATCGATTCAGCGCGGCAACATATCGCCGCAGCGTATTCGTTCGCCATCGCATACGAAATGTACGGAGGCGGACCATCTGCCTTTGATCACGTAAACGGAAACATGTTTTTACCACGCACACAACCAAGACCCGTCTCCACGCCGACCGGATAAACAAAGCCTTGCTCAGGGCGCCGGCGCGGCAGCAATGCTCATCGCCACGGGCTGCCACAAATACCGCGCCAGCACGCGCGCCGCGATGCGCGACCCCGCACTTCCCCAGTGCGTGTCATCCGGCAGATACACATCCGCAACCCCCGCCGCGATCGCCGCCCGCAGCGTCAGGCGTGAAGGTTTCCGACCACCGGAACCGCGGAATCATTTCGCCGTGATGCAGCACCGGCCCCGCGATCAGATGCGGGAAATAGCTCACGACGTGGTTTGACGTTTGTTACGCTACCGAGGCGAGCGCCGCCATCACCCCCTGCGCCGCCTGCCGCCCGCTCAACCACGCGCCACCCACCGTGCCGGCCAGCCCGTCCGTGCACACCGCCTCGCCGGCGAACACCAGCCGCCCATCGCCCAATGGCGTGCCCAGCACCGCCCGCGCCCCGGCATGGCCAGGCCTTGCATAGGCATAGGCGCCAAGCTGCAACGCATCCGTGCCCCATTGCGTCACCACCGCCGGCCCCAGCACGCCATCCGCATCCGTGCCCAGGCTCAGCCGCCACTGCTCCCGCGCGAACGCCCCCGCCGCCGCGGTGCCGGCGCGCGCCAGCTCCCAGGCGGTCGGGCCGCCGACGAAGCCGATCACAACGTCCGTCTCGCGCGGCCGCACATTGAAGAACATGCCGCCTTCGCCCGGCGCCAGACGCCGCTGCAGCGAGCAATTCGCCGGCAGCCCCAGCCGCCCGATATCGGTCACCCGCATGGCCACCTTGCTCAGCAGCCCCATGGGCAGCCCGTCCAGCGCCGCCAGCACATGGCCCGGCAGCGCCGGATCGAACCGGATATGCCCTGCCGCCAGCACCCCGGTGGACGCCGTCACGATCGCCGCCCGCGCGCGCAGAATGCCGCCCGGCGTGTGCGCCGCCACGCCGTCCCGCCAGTCCAGCCGATGCACCGGTGTCGCCAGCGCCACCTCGCCGGCAGGCGGCCCCAGCCGGGCCGCCACAAACGCGCCGATGCCCCCCGCAACCACCAGGTTCTCGCCGTCCAGCTCGTTAGCGTGCCAATCGCGCAGGCTGAAATCGTCGGGATCGGCCGCGGCGATCAGCCGCGCCTCCCAATTGGTCAGCGTCGCCGTCCAGGGATCGTCGCGCAACGGCGCCACCCCCTCAGTGAAGCTGATATCCGGCATCCGCACGGCACGCGCCGCGGCGACGCGCCCGAACACCTCCTGCGCCCGCGCATAGGCCGCGAGTTCCGCCGCATCCGCCAGCCGCCCGGCAATGCCCACGCGCCGCACGCGCGGCCCGTCGGAATCGAACAGTGTGTCGCCATGCGCCTGCGCGATCGGCACCAGCGGATTGCGCCCGGCCGCATGCAGCCAGGATGCGCCATGGTCGAAGGCGGCATGGCCCAGTTCCGCCGGATGCGCGGTAAAGGCCCGTCCGCCAATGCGCGCGCCCGCTTCCAGCACGGCGCAACGCATCCCTCCCTGGCGCAGCGCGGCGGCGGCCGACAGCCCCGCCACCCCGGCGCCCACAATGATAACGTCGATCTGTTCGGTCATGCCGTCATCAGATCGTGCGATACCGCGTATGCGCAAGATCACTTCCGCACGCTCTTCACGTCATCGCCGCGATGCGCCACCATCCCGCCGCACACAAAAAGGAGACGCGTCCATGTGGGAACCTAGCCTGCGCTACCCAGACCCGAACATCGTCCTGCTGGACCCCAGCTTCGCCAAATACCGTGTGGTGCTCGGCGGCGTCGAACGCCTGGCCACGGGGTGCCGCTGGTCGGAAGGCCCGGTCTGGTTCGGCGATGGCCGCTACCTGCTCTGGAGCGACGTTCCCGGTGACCGCATCCTGAAATGGGAGGAGGAGACCGGCGCCGTCTCCGTCTTTCGCAAATCCTCCAACAACGCCAACGGCAACACCCGCGATCGCCAGGGCCGCCTGATTACCTGCGAACACGATGCACGCCGCGTCACCCGCACCGAATATGACGGCACCATTACCGTGCTGGCCGACGACTACCAGGGCCGCCGCTTGAACTCCCCCAACGATGTGGTGGTGAAGTCCGACGGCACGATCTGGTTCACCGACCCGCCATTCGGCCTCCTCAGCTACTACGAAGGCCATGTCGCCGAATCCGAACTCGAACCCGCCGTCTATCGCCTCGACCCCGCCACCGGCCAACTGACCGTGGTCGCCGATGATGTGCCCGGCCCGAACGGCCTCGCCTTCTCGCCTGACGAATCCATCCTCTACGTCGTCGCCTCCCGCGCCGACCCGCGCGAGATCCGCGCCTTCGATGTGCTGGACGGACGGCGCCTCGGCAATGGCCGCGTGTTCATCAACGCCCAGGGCGGCACGCCGGACGGCTTCCGCGTCGATGTGGAAGGCAATCTGTGGTGCGGCTGGGGCATGGGCGATCCGGAACTGGACGGCGTGCGCGTCTTCAACCCATCCGGCGCCCCGATCGGCCATATCCGCCTGCCCGAACGCTGCGCGAATGTCTGCTTCGGCGGCAAATACCGCAATCGCCTGTTCATGGCCGCGAGCCATGGGCTTTATTCGCTCTACGTGAATACCCAGGGCGTCGCCGGGGGCTGATCGCCCCCGCTCTCCCACCATCGCTCCCTTCCAACACGCAGTCGTGAATGGTTCCCGCCGATTCATCGGCGGGAACCAACAGGTCGCGCGCGCGCTTTACCCATCTACCGATAGGCGCCCGGCGAAAGGCGCCCGGTTAGTCGTGCCGAACCTATTTCCGGATAGGGAGAACGATGGCCAACGCCTCAGAAAAGCCCAAGATGACAACCGCTTTCGGCCGCAGGGTGGAAGACAACCAGCACTCGCTCACGGCTGGCCCGCGCGGCCCGGTACTGATGCAGGACTGCCACCTCATCGAAAAAATGGCTCATTTCAACCGCGAACGGGTTCCCGAGCGCGTCGTGCACGCGAAGGGCTATGGCGCCTACGGAACATTAAGAATCACCAAGGACATCACCAAATACAGCTGCGCCCAAGTCTTCGAGAAAATCGGCAAACAAACCGAAATGTTCGCCCGCTTCTCCACCGTTGGCGGTGAAAGCGGATCGGGCGACACGGCCCGCGATCCACGCGGATTCGCCATGAAATTCTACACCGAAGACGGCAACTGGGACGTCGTTGGCAACAACACGCCCATCTTCTTCATCCGCGATCCGCTGAAATTCAGCGACTTCATCCGCACCCAGAAACGCGATCCCCCTACCCATCTGAAGCCGCATTGGCGCCGCTGGGATTATTGGGGCCTGTCGCCCGAGGCGATCCACCATGTCATGTTCCTCTACAGCGATCGCGGCACGCCGCTCTCCGCCCGCTTCATGAACGGCTATGGCAGCCACACCTACAGCCTGTGGAACAAGAAAGGCGAGCGCTTCTGGGTCAAGTTCCACGTCAAGACCAAGCTAGGCAACAAGACTTTCGGCGATGCCGAAGCCGCCAAGATGACCGGCGACGACCCCGACTACTCCGCCCGCGACTTGCTGAACGCGATCAAAGCCGGCGATTTCCCGAAATGGACCATGTTCATCCAGGTGATGCCGGAAGCCGAAGCGGAAACCTATAAATGGAATCCGTTCGACCTCACCAAGGTCTGGCCGCACGGCGACTACCCGCTGATCGAAGTGGCGGAGATGACGCTCAACCGCAATCCGGAAAACTACTTCGCCGAAGTCGAACAGGCCGCGTTCGAGCCGTCCAACATCGTGCCCGGCATCGGCTTCAGCCCGGACAAGGTGCTGCAGAACCGGGTGCTTTCCTATTCCGATGCCCATCGCTACCGCATCGGCATCAATTACGACCACATCCCGGTCAACCAGGCGAAAGCCGCGAAGGTCGCCACCTATCACCGCGACGGCAACATGGTGACCGGCAATAACGGCGGCGGTTCGGTGGATTACGAGCCGAATTCCTTCGGCGGCCCGGTGGAAGACCGCTCCATCATGGAGCCGCCGCTGAAGATAGACGGCAACGGCCACCGCTACGTCACCTATCCCTGCGACGACAACGACTATTACGCCCAGCCCCGCGCCTTCTGGGAGAAGGTGCTGGACGCGACCGGCCGGGCCCATCTCGTGGAAAACATCGTCGGCAGCATGACCGAGCCGAATATGGGCCTGAACGACGACGCGACGCTGCGCGAGATCCAGCAGCGCATGCTCAAACACTGGTACGGTGCACAAGCATTTCGACGCCGCGGCCGAAAAAGGCCTCGGCGTCGAAAGAATGCCCGCCGCCGCCCAGTAAGCAGCCATCCCTATCCCCCGCTGCACCAAAGTGGCGCGGGATAAAACCCGCGCGACAAGCAAGCCGTGACCGGCGCTTGCCTCAATTGCCTCCCTTGGCCGCCATCGATTTCACCGTCAGGGGATCGGTCGCGACGGACTCGTCCCCAGATCGGAAATTTCCGTTATCGAGACGATTAGGGTCGGATTGCACGAAGGCTGCTGCCCGCAGCGTGAAGGACAGGAGATAGATCATCGCGGAGATGCAGAGCAGCAGCGGCAGAAAGAACAGAAAATCGCGCATGACGTTCGCCTCCGGATCGAAAAAAGATTGAAAGTCGGTGCATGAGCCGTCCGCCGGATTACGTTTGCGTGAGCCAAGGGATGGGCCCCTCTCCTGTCACGTTCTGGAGAGGGGCGCGGCGACGAGCTATTGCCGCAATTATTGCGGCGCCGGGGGCACTGCCGGCGGCGTGGCGCCGCCCGGGCCGGGCGGCGGCGGGGGCGGTACGCCTTCGCGGCCGGGGCCACGGCCACGCATGCCGCGCATCCAGCCCGGCCCACCATGCGGGAACGGCGCCTTGATCTCAGTCAGGTGGTCGGCGTCGGGCCCGACCTGCCGGGCCATGATCACCTCGCCCAGCGCCGATTTCAGCCCCATGCCATGCACCACGATGGTCTGCCCAACGGCCAGGTCGCTGGCCAGGCGCGTGGCTTCCGCCGGCGGCATGCGTACCACGGTCCCATCCTCCAACAACACGCCGTTCACCTCGCCGCGCGGCTCATGCAGTTCCGCCTTGATCTTGCCGCTGTCTTCCAGCGCCGCACCGCGCCACATGCCGGGGCGTCCCAGCGGGCCGGTCACCATCGTGCCGGTGGCGTCATTGGTCACGGACACGCCGGCCACCATGGGGATGGCGCGCGCCTTCAGGCCATGAATCGTCACGGCGTCGCCGGGATGCACGGCAAACACAAGCTCGGTGGACAGGCTGGGATTCACATGAACCTCGGTGCCGTCCTGCAGAATGAAGCCATCAACCTCGCCGCGCGGTGTCAGGGTGTATTGCTCCACCTTGCCCTTGATCACGGGTAACTGCGCGGGGTCGTAGGTCGAGCTCAACTGAGCCATCGCCAGGCCTCCGGCGCTGATCAGCAGCGTCGCGGCTAGAAAGGCGGATTTCACGGGTGCCATTGTCTCTCTCCGCTGGATACGGGCTCTCATGCCCGCAGCATCGGAAACGCAACCCGCGTGCCAACCTCCAATCAATTGAAATTAAAAGATATGTTGTCCTATTCGGGCTCCGCTCCGTCCGCGTTACCGACAGCATCCGTCCGGTTAGCGGACGCATCCAGGCCGTAGCGGCGAAGCTTTTCGTACAGCAATTGCCGGTGGATATTCAGCCGCCGCGCCGCATCCGCCCGGTTACCCCCGGCCGCATCCAGCGCCCGGCGAATCATCGCTATCTCCAGCCGCGCCACCGCGCCGGGAAGATCGCCGGATAGCCAGTCCACCGCATGGCCGGGCTCAACCGGCGCCTCGCGCAGGAATTCCAGATCCTCCGCGCCCAGCACCTCCCGCCGCGCCAATGCTGCCGCCCGCTCCATGGCGTTGCGCAACTCGCGCACATTGCCCGGCCAGCCATGCGACAGCAGCCGAGACGCCGCATCGGCGGATAATCGCCGGGGTCCGTTCGGCGCCACGCCCCGCGCCGCCCCATTCCCGGCGACCAGCGCCAGGAAATGCTCGGCCAACGGCACGATGTCCGCCAGCCGCTCACGCAGCGGCGGCAGATGCACCGGCACCACCCCCAGCCGCCAATACAGATCCTCGCGGAATTTCCCCTCCCGCACCTGCGCCGGCAGATCGCGATGGGTCGCCGCCAGGAAGCGCACATCGATCGGCACGGGCTTGCCACCCACCGGCGTCACCACACGCTCCTGTAACACCCGCAGCAGCTTGGCCTGCAGGGCAGGGGCCATGTCGCCGATCTCGTCCAGGAACAGCGTCCCGCCCTCGGCTTCGCGAAAACTCCCCGCCCGGTCCGTCACCGCCCCGGTGAACGCCCCGCGCACATGGCCGAATAGCTGGCTTTCCAGCAGATCGGCCGGGATTGCCGCACAGTTCACGGCAACGAACGGCTTGCCCGCCCGCCGTCCATGCTGGTGCAGCGCGCGCGCCACAACCTCCTTGCCCGTGCCGGTCTCGCCGGTGATCAGCACCGTCGTCTCGCTGTCCGCCAGCATCCCGATGGCCTTCTGCACCGCGCGCATCGCCGCCGAATTGCCCACCAGCGTCTCGGCGCCATCGGCCACCGGCATCGGCCTGGCCGGTGCCGACCGCTCCGGCAGCATCCGCCCCAGCAGCGCCGCCAGATCGTCTCGCCCGATCGGCTTGGCGATATGGTCCACCGCCCCCAGGCGCATCGCCTCGATCGTGTTGGACGCGGTCGGCACCGCGGTCAGGATCGCCACCGGCGGCGGGGCAGGGTGCGCCCGCAGCCGGCGCAACACCTCCATCCCGTCCAGCCCCGGCATGCGCAGATCCAGCAGCACTGCGTCCACCGCCCGCGCCGCCTGCAACGCCAGCCCCGCCTCACCGTTGCCGGCCTCCAGCACCTCATGGCCGAGATCGGCCAGCGCCTCGGCCAGCCCCTCGCGCAGCGCCGCGTCGTCGTCGATGATCAGGATGACGGACATGCGACCCCAACACCCATTGGTATCGCGCCCACCGGTATCGCGATGGTGAACACGGCGCCCGGCCCCGGATCGGTCAGCTCCAGCTGGCCACAATGGGACTGCACCAGCTCGCGCGCGATCGCCAGCCCCAGCCCGGTCCCGTCCGGCCGCCCGGTGACGAAGGGCTCGAACAGGCTCGAGCGCAATTCAGCCGGCACGCCGTCGCCGGTATCGGTCACGCGAATCCGCAGCACCGCCCCGTCATGCTCCGCCCGCAACGTCACCACCCCGCCATCCGGCGAATGCCGCATCGCGTTCTGCACCAGATTATCCAGCACCCGCCGCATCACCGCCGCATCCAGCTCCGCCACCATGGCCGCCGCCTCCACCACCACCACCACCGCCACCCGACCGTCGCGGTGCTCCGCGGCACAAGCCTCCAGCAGGGCGCGCACATCCACTGGCGCCGTCTTAGGCTCGCTACGCTGGGTCATCGCCAGCAATTCCGCGATCAGATGATCCAACCGGGCGATCTGCGCCAATATCGCCGCCAGCGCCGTCCGCCGCCGCGCATCGTCGCCCGCCAGTGCGTTCTCCGCGCGCAGCCGCATGGCCGCGATCGGGTTGCGGATTTCATGCGCCATCCCCGCCGCCACCCGCCCCAGCGCCGCCAGCCGCTCGGACACCGCCACCCGCGCCGCCAGCGCGTCGGATCGCGCCTGCGCCTGCGCCAGCCGCTCGCCAGCCAGGTTCAACGCCGCGACGATCCGGTCCAGCTCGTGCTCGCCGGTCGCCGCCAGCCGCAACGTGCCGGCCGCATGCGCCGAAAGCGCGGCCTCGATGGCCGCGATCCGATGCCGCCACGCCAGCACCGTCCAGGTCAGCAACCCCGTCATCCCCAGCGCCAGCGCCAGCAACACGCCCAGCCCCAGCCGGGCCTTGTCCGCGCCCGGCGTCGCCGGCAGCCGCGCCATCGCCCAGGCCGACAGCCCCCGCACCGGCCCGCGCAACGCGCAAGCCTGCATCACCAGGGTCGTCCCCTCCATCTCCAGCCGCGTGCCCGCCGGCCCATCCGTCGCGATCTCGCCCGCCAACCCTCCGATCGCCGTCGTCAGCGCGTCGTTCAGTGGGGTCGTCGCCGCCAGCGATCCCGAATCCTGCTCCCATATCCCGCCCGCCAGCTCCGGGAACGGCGCCAACGCCAGGCTCACCACCGTCCCAAGATCGCTGCGAAACGAAGCATCCCCCGTCTGCGCCGGCCCGGCCCACCCCGCCGCATAAAAGGCGTAGCGTTCGGCGATCGCATCGCAGGCCTGCACCGCTACCGCCTCGGCCCGCGCGAACTGGGCCGAGCTGGACTGGCGATACAACCCCACCAGCAGCGTGCCCACAGCCAGCGACGCGGCCAATGAGAGGGCCCAGAGCAGGAACAGCCGGGATCGGAGCGAGCGCATGCGCCCTCTATATCAGCGCGCACGCCAGCTTAGGATATGCTACCGACCGTGCAACGACACCGGAACGGACCAAAACCGCAATGTACACGCTCCACATCGCCAACAAGAACTATTCCTCCTGGTCGCTGCGCCCCTGGGTGCTGATGCGCGAACTGGCCATCCCGTTCGAGGAGCGGCTGCACTTCTTCTGCCGGCCCGGCACAAATTACGAGGCCTTCCGCGCCTTCTCCCCCACCGGCCAGGTGCCCTGCCTGATCGACGGCGACACCACGATCTGGGAAAGCCTCGCCATCGCCGAATATCTCGCCGAACGCCACCCCGGCGTCTGGCCCCAATCCCAGGCCGCCCGCACCTGGGCCCGCTGCGCCAGCGCCGAGATGCATGCGGGCTTCGCCACCCTGCGCGAGCTCTGCACCCATAATTGCGGCCTGCGCATCCGCCGCCACGACCACCCCCCGGCCCTGGCAAGCGACCTCGCCCGCGTCGCCGAACTCTGGTCGGACGGTCTCGCCCGCTTCGGCGGTCCCTTCCTCGCCGGCGCCAGCTTCACCGCCGTCGACGCGTTTTACTGCCCGGTCGCCTTCCGCCTGCAAACCTACGGCCTCGACCTGCCCCCCGAACCCGCCGCCAACGCCGCCCGCCTGCGCGCCTTGCCCGCCATGCGCGACAGGTACGAGGCCGCCCTCAAGGAAACCGCCCGCGAACCCGGCCACGAAGCCGAAGCCCTCGGCGCCGGCATTGTGCTGCAAGACCTGCGCGCCACGGCCGTAAGATGACGGTCGCCCCAATCAGCATCGGCCGCGTCACCCAGCCTGCCTCAAACGGACAAAAGTTTTTTTGGTTCTTTTTTTCAAAAAAGAACAAGCTTCAGAAGATCTTCTTTTTTGCAAAAAAGAAGCAATAAACTCTTATCTGATTAAGTATGCACCATACCGCTGGCTTTCGCCGGCCGGCAGGTTTACGGCTGACGCTGCGGCGCTCCACGTTACCGGCGCCGCTAAAAAAGGGAGGACAAGATGCGAATTGTCTTCGCTGTTGTCTGTGCTGTCACAGCTTTGAGCGGGGCGGCTTACGCACAAAAGGCGCCCAACGCCACCTCCGACCAGGATTACATGAAGCGGGTCATGTTGGCGGCGCCCCCCCAGATCGTCGAACAGGCGACCATCGTTCGTATGGACGGCTCGTCGATGCAGACGTTGAAGCAGGGAACCAATGAGTGGACCTGCATGGAGGCGAACGGCGTTCCCATGTGCCTCGATCCGAACGCGATGGAATGGGCGCATGCGTGGCAAACCCATGCGCCGGCCACGGACAAGACGGGTTTCATTTACATGCTGGCAGGCGATACCGGTGCCAGTAACACCGATCCATGGGCAAACGAGAAGACCGCCGACAATCATTGGATCGAAACCGGCTCGCACGTGATGATCGTTGGCGCGGCGGCCAAAACCATGAAAGGTTATCCGCGAACCGCCGACGCTGATCCGACGAAGCCATATGTGATGTGGCCAGATACGCCATACGAACACCTGATGATTCCGGTAAAATAGCCGCTCGCAACAGCGGTCTCATTCTCTGGATCAGCGTCAGGGAGGGCGGCTCGCGGACCGCGCTCTTTCCTAGAGCGGGATGGGTTTAGGTCGAATCAGGGTTCCCGACGCGGGGCGGTTTCTGATTCAAGATGCTGGCTGGGCGGAGGCCGGGGCGGCCACAAGGCGCGGAAGATCTCCGGCGAGCACCGTGACTGGCTGATCGAGCGATGCCGGGCCCGCGGCTTCACCTTGCGCGGGTTGGTGGCCGAGTTGGCCGAGCGCGGCCTGACAGTCGACTACCACTCGGTCTGGGACTTCGTGCACGCGGAGAAGTTCAGCTATAAAAAAACCGTTCTCGCCAGCGAACAGGATCGCCCGGACATTGCCCGCCGCAGGGCGCAATGGCGCCGCTACCAGACGCGGATTGACCCGGAGCGCCTGGTCTTCATCGACGAGACCTGGACGAAGACCAACCTGGCGCCG
>DASXIW010000051.1:0-5824 GCA_036497785.1 Acetobacteraceae bacterium
GCGGAAACTGCCGTCACACCGCCACGACCCAATGCTTCCGCCTCACTCGCCGCCCACAGCCGCCGGTCACGCTCATTCAAGAACGGCGTGAGCGCTGCAAAACGGGCTTTGATGCTGGCCGTGTCAATCACCCAACAAGGCCAGTACGAACCGCAGACCGATTCCTACCCAATGATTCGGTTGTTCCGGCTCAGAACCTAAGCTGCTTTCAGGCGTTCGGTATTACGTCGCCACACGCTCCGCCTGCGGCCGCCGCAGCCTCACCCGGCGCAGGGCGGCGAGGAGGAATACGGCCAGTCCCAGGACGAGCACCGCCGCCGCCGGTCGCAGGCCGTAGCTGATATCGAGATTGGCGAGCAGGACGCGTTCGGCGTGGGCGCCGGTTTTAAGGCCGTACCAGGCGGCTTCAACCCCTGCGGTCACGAGGGCCGCCAGGACGGACAGCAATGGCAGCAGCCAGAGTTTGCCCTGGGTTCGGCGCGGCGCCAGGCGCCAGAACCCCAGCCAGGCGAACACGCCGAAGGCAAAGATGGCGGCGCTCACATCGGCTTTGGATTGCAGGGCGTAGTGGAACAGCGCCAGCAGCGCCAGCGGGAAGATCAGTCGGTGGAGTTTCTTCCAGCGGGCGCGCAGCCGCTTTTGCCAGCCATCCGTGGAGGTAATGGCGAGCGTGAGCAGGCCCAGCAGGGTGATGAAGCCGATGGTGAGGTAGAAGCGGAGCACGATCTCGCTGGCCACGCTGAGCACGCGCCATTTCTGGTCCACGCAGTACAGCGTTAAATGGCAGACGGCATAGCAGGCGGTGGTGACGCCCAGCAGGCGGCGAAGGATGACGACGCGCGACCAGTTCAGCACGGCGCGCCCGGGGGTGATTGCCAGGGTCAGCAGCAGGAAGCGCACCGTCCAATCGCCGATGCCGTGGATCATTTCGGTGACGGGGCGGCCGCCGAGCGCATTCAGATTCCATTGCACGGTCAGCAGGGCGCCGGGCAGGATCACCAGCAGCAGTACGACGATCTTCAGCGCCGAGACACGCCCGGCGGGGTCGCGCCAGGGGGCGGAGATGCCCAGAAGGGAAGTGGCCATGCCTGTGCTGTTCTTGCGGTGATGCGTGGTTGGCAATGGATCGGAGGGCAATGGATCGCGGTGCGGGAGCGGTCCGCAAGTGAAAACCCGCTCATTCGGCCGAAAATCTTGCCGGCCGGCGCTCTCAGCGAGCCGGGGGAGGCGGATGCAGCCGCACGTAATTCGCAGGCACCTGGAACACGGACGGGTCGATCGGCCCGTAGGTGACCTTGGTTGCCTCCAGTACCGTGCGGCCGGCGGTCACGGCGCGCAGCAGGACTCCGTCATCGGTGATGCAGACCAGCGCCGGGGCGCCGGCAAGGTCTTTGGTCTCCCACTCCGTGCATGTCAGTGACGCTATGCGGGACTCGCCCTCGCGGATGAAGGGAATGCCGTTGTCGACGGGGGGGCTGCCAGGCACCGGCGCATTGGCCCCCCCCATGCCGTCCAGTTCCAGCACGGCGTGGTCGGCCTCGCGCACTGTCGTCATGTGGTGGTTGCGGGTGTCGAGGATGACATATAGGCCCGGCGTGGGTGGGTCGACACGCAGCCGGCCGCCGGTCACGTCCCAGCGCATGCGCTGCTCGATGATACCGGGCGCGGTGGCGGGGTTGATTTGGCCGAGCCGGTAGGTGATGTCCACGTCGCGGCTGGGCAGTGTCTGGGGACGGTCCTGCGACCGGGCCGGGGCGGCGGCGAGGGGCAACAGCAGCATGGCGGCGCCAAGGCTGATACGCATCCTGCGCGGGCCCGTCATGCGCGCCCCGCGAGGGTGCGAAATTCCAGTTCCAGCAGTTCCGGCGCGCATTCGGGCAGCCAGCTTGCCGGGGTGGCGACCGCTTCGGCTAGACGGTCGCGATAGGTGGCGCGAAGGATTTCCAGCGCGCCGAACTGGGTCAGGTGGGCGGTGACGAACTGGGTGTCCAGCAGCGTGAAGCCGCCCAGCCGCAGCCGGGCCACAAGATGCACCAAGGCGACTTTGGAGGCGTCGCGCGCCCGGCTGAACATGCTTTCGCCGAAGAAGGCACCGCCCAGCTTTACCCCGTACAATCCGCCCACCAGCACCCCGTTCTCTCGGCATTCCACGGAATGCGCATGGCCCATGTCGTGCAACTGCGTGAAAAGCTGCTCGATCTGCGGGTTGATCCAGCTGTCATCGCGCACCGGAGAGGAGGCGGCGCATTGGCCGATCACCGCCCGGAAATCCTGGTCCACGGCTACGGCGAACCTGCCCGACAGCACGGTGCGCAGCAGCCGGCGCGACAGATGGAACCCGTCCAGCGGCAAGATGCCACGCATATCCGGATCCAGCCAGTACAGCCGCCGGCCGTCGCGCGTCTCGGCCATCGGGAACAGGCCGGCGCGATAGGCCTTCAGCATCAACTCGGGCGTGATCTCCAACGAACGGCGCGACATGCGGGCATGGTGCCGCAGCGGATCGGTTTTCGCCATGCGGATGTTTTTTCGGGCCCTGGTGGAATAACCGGCGGTCCCAGGCGTGGTGCAGTCAGAGCCGCCAGCCGGCTGCTCGGTTGCTGCAAGGATCGAACAGATGATGAACAGACGCATGCTTCTGGCCCTCGCGGTCGGGCTTTCCCTGTCCGGCGGCGCCTTCGCCCAGACTGCCGGCACACCGGCGCGACTGCGCGGCAAGATTGACACCGTGACGAGCGATACCATCCAGCTGACGCTGCGCAACGGCACCAAGGCCAGTGCCAAGCTGCCATCCGATCTGCGCGTGACTTGGCTGACCGTGGCCAAGCCCGATCAGATCGCGAAGGGCAGCTATATCGGCACCGCCGCGGTGCCGCAGGCCGACGGCACGCTGAAGGCGCTGGAAATCCAGGTGTTTCCGCCCAGCATGCGCGGTGTGGGCGAAGGCACGCGCGACTGGGATCTGGGCGCGGGCAGCAGCATGACAAACGGCACGATCGGCAGCCTGGTGAACGCCAACGGCCGCACGGTCACGATCACGTACAAGGGCGGCGAGAAGAAGGTGATCGTTCCGGACGATGTGCCCTTCGTGACCTATGTGCCGACTGACCGGAGCGCGCTGATTGTCGGCGCCAACGTGATCATCAACGGCACCCGCGCGGCGGACGGCACGGTAACGGCTGGCAGCGTCTCCGTCGGCAAGGACGGCCTCGTCCCGCCGATGTGATCGCATCGCCTCGTCCCGCCTTGCCTTTTCGTGGCGGGGCGGGACGGGACGCCTCGGGCCGCCGATCTAAAGGGATCACCGGTGAACATCACAGCTTCCGCCACGGCGCCGCGGCGCCTCATCATTATCCATCCGCTCATCGTGCGCATGACGCATTGGGTGAACGCCGTCGCCATCATCTGCATGATCATGAGCGGCTGGATGATCTACAACGCTTCGCCGCTCTTCGGCTTCCGTTTTCCGGTCCGGGCGACGGTCGGCGGCTGGCTGGGCGGCGCCATTGCGTGGCACCTCGCCTTCATGTGGCTGCTGGTCGCCAATGGCATCGTCTATCTGCTGTATGGACTGATTTCCCGGCATTTCCGCGAGGATCTGCTGCCGCTTCGTCCCACCGACATCCTGCGCGACGCACGCGACGCCGCATTGTTCCGACTACGGCACACCGTTGGCGAATACAATGCCGTTCAGCGTCTGGCCTATGTGGTGGTGCTCGCGCTCGGCGGGTTGGCCGTTGCCTCAGGTCTGGCGCTGTGGAAGCCGGTGCAGCTCGATTTTCTCGCCTCCCTGTTCGGTGGCTACGATGTCGCGCGGCGGGTGCATTTCGTCGCCATGGCCGGCATTGTCGGCTTCATCGTGGTGCATCTGGCGCTCGTGCTGCTGGTGCCCCGCACCCTGCCCAGCATGATCACCGGGCGCGCCAGGCTGCCGGCCGCCCCCGAGGAGGCGGTTCGATGAAGCGCGTGCCAACGATCCGTCTGGAAGATCATCGCCCCGCGCTGCGAAATCTGGAACGACGGCTGATGCTCAAGCGCGGCCTGTCGCTCGGCGCGCTGACCATGCTCACCGGCTGCAACCTGCAGGACGGCGACACCATGGACCGCGTGCTATGGGCAATGTCGCGCTGGAACGACCGTGTGCAGGCCCTGCTGTTCGACCCGGACAAGCTGGCGCCGACTTATTCGGCAAAGGACATCACCAACCCGTTCCCGTTCAACGCCTTCTATCCCGTGGATGACGCGCCGGAGATCGACGGCGACGACTATGCCCTGGAAGTCTCAGGCCTGGTCGCGGACAAGCGGAACTGGACCCTCGCGCGGCTGCGCACGCTGCCGCAGGCCTCGCAGATCACACGGCATATCTGTATCGAGGGCTGGAGCGCCATCGGCCAATGGAGCGGTGTGCCGTTGCGCGTTTTCCTGGAACATATCGGCGCCGATCTGCGCGCCCGCTATGTCGGTTTCAAATGCGCCGATCGCTATTACTCCAGCATCGACATGGCGACAGCGCTGCATCCGCAAACCATCCTGGCATTGGATTACGGCAATGCACCGCTGCCGACCAAATACGGATACCCGATGAAGCTGCGGGTGCCGACAAAACTTGGTTTCAAGAATCCGAAGCATATCGCGGCGATCTTCGTGACCAACGACTATCCCGGCGGATATTGGGAAGACCAGGGATATAACTGGTTCAGCGGGTCGTAAGGTTCGGCTTGCCAGCTCGGCAAGGCCGACGAGTATGAAAACCGCGAATGCCGATCAGAAGATTTTCTCATTTTTCTGATCGGCCTTGCACTCCCATGTCCCCCTGCAGTCAGAATGGGATCATCGCCGATGAGTGAGGAAATCCGTGTCGTCGCCATAGCCGAGGCGAAGCCGGGGCAGGAGGATGCGGTGGCGGCGGCGATCCGCGCCTGCATTGGCCCAACTCGGCGCGAGGCGGGATGCCGCTTCTATGTCGCGCATACCGATCTCGACCGGCCGAGTCACTTCGTCTTCGTGGAACGCTGGGCGAACCGCGCCGCCCTGGAGGCCCATGCCAACTCGCCGCATTTCCTGGCCATGGCAGCTTCCTTTCGCGATCTGCTGAGGGCGCCGCTGCAAATTCTGACGCTTCAGGAACTGCGATAGGGCGATGGCGTCGCCTCCGGCAGGGTCGGCGCCAGCCTGTTGACGGCCGTCGCTCCGAATGAGTCGGGGCATGTCGGCCCGTGTGCTGAAGTCGATCCGCCACGTCATGAACAAGGGGAGATCTGCATGGAGCGCCGCACCCTGCTGCTTACTTCGCTGCTGCCGTTACTGCTGACCGAGGCCGCCGACGCCTCGCCGATCGATCCTGCACAGACTTTCATCCTGCAGCGCAATGCCATCACCTTCTCGTCCTGGGACGGGTTGCCAGCGGGCAGCGGCGGGATGGCGACGCTGTACGGGAGCCTTGATCGACCCGGCCCGTATCTGGTGCTGATGCGATGGCACCCGGGCTGGTTCAGCGCGCCGCACAGCTACGCCACGGACCGTATTCAGATGGTGATTTCCGGGACCTGGTGGGTGAATAGCGGCGAGGATTTCACGCCGGAGATGGCGGTGCCCGTCCCAGCCGGCGGCTTTGTGAAGCGCACCGCCCGAACCTTCCATTACGACGGGGTCCCCCACGGCGTCGCGGAGCCCGTCGAGGTCGCGGTCTTCGGCATCCCCGCTTATTAACCAATCGAGCCCCTCTTGTACGTTTGTCGGAATGAGCACAGAATCGCCTTCGACGAGCAAGGGATCGGAGCGATGCGGGCAATCATGCAGGGGCTGACGGATGCCGAATTCGAGC
>DASXIW010000052.1:0-5940 GCA_036497785.1 Acetobacteraceae bacterium
CGGGCGTGTCGTCGCGGAATGCCAGGCGCGCGCCGATCACGGCCCGAATACCCACCTCCTTCGCCGCGTCCCACATCCGCACCACGCCGGCCACGCTGTTGAGATCGGCGATGCCGATTGCGGCAAGCCCCAGCACCGAGGCGGTGGCGGCGAGTTCCTCCGGCGACGAGGCGCCGCGCAGGAAGGAGAACGCGCTCGCCACCTGGAGTTCGGCGTATGGCCAACCGGCGCCCGGCGTCATGGTCGAGCCTGGGGAGACGATACCTCGTTTGTCGTCAGCTCGTTTGTCGTCATTCCCGCGAAAGCGGGAACCCAGGGGTCGCAAGCAGAAATGAGCGCTGGTTCCCCTGGGTTCCCGCTTTCGCGGGAATGACGATTACAAATCAACGCCTGCGCTCGCCGGGCAAGTGCCACCGTCACCCGAACAAACCATGCAGGTACCAACGCGGCATCCGATCCTCGGCGTGCAGGCCGGCCCGAAAGATCCAGAACCGGGCGCCGTCGGAATCCTCCACCCGGTAGTAGTCACGAACCAGATCTGTGTCCGGCCGCTTGCCAGCACGCCTGCCGCGCCACCATTCAGCGGCGATCCGCTCGGGACCAGCGGCAGCGCGCACCCGATGCGCCACGCCCCGCCAACTGAACCGGATCGGCGGATCGTCCGGCACCGGCGCGATCACCTCGATCTCCTCCGGCCGGCGCAGCAGGCGAATCGGCCGCGGCGCGCCGGGATCGTTCACCCAGGACGGCTGACTGACCGGCAGCGGCGGGACATGCCGCACCGCGCGCTCCGGCACATGGCTGGCATACGGCGCGGCACGCGACATCTGGTCTGAACCAAGGCGGTTGGTCAGCGTATCGACCACCCCGGCCAGCCGGTCGGTGGCATCAGGCGTGGCCAGATCGGCGAGGCGCCCCTGCGGGGCCTGCAGCGGCGCCACGATCTCGGCTTCCAGCGCGATCACCTCCACCCCGAAGCCCGGATCAACAGTGTCCAGCTTCTCGCCCAGCAGCCTGGTCAGATAGCCGGGATCGCGCACCGCCAGCGCGGTGGTCACCGCGATCTGCGGCACTACCTCATCGACCCGGAAGAAGCGCGCGACGAAGCGCCTTCCGCCTTTGTCCTGCTCCGCCAGGCGCCCGCACAGCCGTTCGGCGAGCCGGGTCAGGGCGCGCGCCAGATCCTCCGGCGTGCCGATCGGCTCGGCGAAGGCCAGGCGCTCCTGCCATTCGATCGGCGGGCGCGGCCAGTCGATGGCCTCCTCCATGGCGCCGAGCGCCTGATCCAGCCGCAACACCGGCATGGCGCCGAAGCGGGCGGTGATCTGCGCGCGCGGAATCTGCAGGAGATCTCCAACTGTGCGCAGGCCCAGGCGGCGCAATCCCGTCACGGTGCCCGTGTCGAGCCGGAGACCGGCGACGGGCAGGTCGGCCAGGGCCGCCTTTTCCCCGCCCGGCGGTAGAATTTCCTGGTCTTTTCCCATGCGCGCCAGTGCCCAGGCGGCACCGGTGGTACCGGCGATCGCCAGCCGGCAGGGAATGCCGTCCCGTTCCAGGCGGGAGGCGAGGTCCTGCACCAAGCACGCCTCGCCGCCCGCCTGTTTGCCCGTCATGGCCGGGCTTGTCCCCACAGGCATCAGGATAGGGGCCAGCCGGCGCATACTTTCCCCCCCTCCCCTTGCGGGAGGGGGGCGGTGGGAGGGGTCGCAATGGCACAAGGCCGGCCGATCACATGAGCGCCAGTCTTGGCGTCGTGCCGCCCACCCCCCTCCCCCCACCCCCCTCCCGCAAGGGGAGGGGGAGGATTTCTCGGCGCCTTCCTCTAACCCGATGCCTATGGGGCGCGTCCCGGCCATCCGTTGCGCCACCGCTGCCGGTGGTGATGGCCGGGACAGGCCCGGCCATGACGATGGGGACATGTCGGCGGCGGGGAGAAAAGTACAGCCGGTGATGTCCAGCCACAGCCCGTCCGGCGGGTCCGGCGCGGCCATCGGCGTGTAGCGCTCGCACCAGGCGGCGAGCCGGGCCAGGGCGGCTTCGTCGCCCGCCGGCTCGGCCTCCACGGGGAGCAGCGAAGGACACACGGCCCGCGCGTCGGTCAGGGTCTGGCCGGGACGCAGCCCCTGCGCCTCGCCATGCCCGCCGACCGCGACCAGATGCCGCACGCCGCGGATGGTCTCGACCGTGACGAGCGGCCTATCCGGCGAGGCGGAGCTGCCGCGGGTCAGACGCGTGATCGGCCAGTGCGGCAACCACACGGAGAGGATGCGTCGCATCATCCGAAGCCTCCATGATCCACTCTCCCGGCCGGCCGCCGCGCGCCTGCGTCAGCGCCACGTGCCAGCGCGGCAGGCCCGGCTCCCTGCCGTCCTTCACGCTGGGCACGGCGGTGAGGTGCCAGCGGGTGACGGCGACGCTGGCCTCGCGGTCGGCGGTCCGGTGCCCATGCGGCCAGCGGCGCAGCGCGAAGCCGGTCGTGCCGTGGCGCAGGCAGGCAAGCTGCAGCCGGCGCGAGGCCGTGCGGTCGAACTGTCCCACCTCCCCAACCACGGCGGCGGCCACGCCGTCGCGCAGCGCGACCTCCATGGCGGCGAGCGTCTCGACGTCCCTGGACGGACGCACCAGGACCAGCCGGTTGGGGTCGAAGCCGTAAGGCAGCAGGCCGGGCGGGTGCAGGTCGCCGGCGGGGGCGATCCAGAATACCGGCTTCGTGGGCGCGATGCGCGCCAGCAGGGCGGCGATGAAGGCGGTGGGCAGCGCGGCGGTCTCCGCGTCCAGCCCCACCGCGCCGATCTCGTGCAACTGGCCCAACGGCAGGCCGCCGCCGGGCAGGCAGGCATCCACGCGCGGATCGTCGAACGGCAGAAAACCGCCGGGCGACTTCGCCGGGCGCAGCCTGTCCCGCAGGGCAGCCAGGTGCGCCGGCAAGGTGGATGGCCGGCTGAGCCTGCCCGTGCGGATGGAATTCTCCCCCGCGGCCCCGGCGGGGGATTGGTTAGCGGGAGGCTCAGAGGGGTAAAATGATGAGCGCATAGCGTGTTCTATATTTGTTCTCAGTTAGCCCCGAGAGTCAACGACTCGAATCGAGAATCGGGGTCACGATTCGAATCAAGACCCCCGAATCGACAGTCCGGCACGGATCAGGAACTCGCGCGCCGGCGGCACCAGGATCTCCCCTGCCTCGGCCAGGAAGGCCGCAACTCTGGCCTCCGGCACGACCTGCAGCTCACGGTATTCCGCGTTCCCGCCGGCCCGGTGCGCGGCCAGCACCGCCTCGGCGGTGAGCTTCGTGGTCAGCGCCAGGCCAAGGTCCGCGACGTGGCTGTCCGGATGCTCGACGATGCACAGCGGGCGCGGCTCGCCCACCGCGTCGGGCGGAAGCCCCAGCTCCTCCCGCAGCTCGGTCAGTAGCTGGCGACGCAGATCGACCATGCCATCGTCATTCACGGCGCCGGCATCCACGCTGCCAGCCGGTGGCAACTGCCACATGCCGGCCTGATAGATCGCCGCCCGATGCCGCCGCCCCACCACCACGCCGCCGGCGCAGCACAGGACCCCGCAGACCGCGAGCGGCCGCACGCCGAGGCCGACAAACAACCTGGGCTGCTCCATCTGCGCGACTATCCGACGAAACTCGGTCAGATGGCCGGTAACCTGCTTTGGCGTGATGGTATCGGCGCTGAATACGCGGCCATTGAACAGCGTCCCTGCCCCGCCGGCGGCGACCCGCCGGCTGGCGGCTTGCCACAGCCGTTCCACCGCCCTTTCCATATCCGGCGGCAGCACCGGCATGGCGCGCCCGACGCGCACCTCCACGTCGGCCGCCACCTCATGCACGACATACCTGTCCACCGGCTTCCCTTCCCGCCTCAGCATGCCGATAGTAGTGCGCGATCAGCCGAAGGAGGCAGGGGATGAGCCAGGATCACCACCACGAGGCGCCGGCGCCCGGCACAATCGATTGGCGGCACAACGGTGTGCGGGTGATCAAGGGCAACCAGCTCGATCCCAACACCGCGCAGACGCCCGGCATGAACCGAGCCGCCGCGATCAATGCCGCCCGCGTCGGCGCGCAGAAGATCTGGGCCGGCACGGTCAGCATCCATCCGAACGCCAAGACCGGCGCCCACCATCACGGCGCGCTGGAGAGCGTGATCTACGTGGTGCGCGGCAAGGCCCGCATGCGCTGGGGCGAGCACCTGGAATTCGTGGCCGAGGCCGAGGCGGGGGATTTTATCTTCGTACCGCCCTACGTGCCGCACCAGGAGATCAACGCGAACTCCGACGCGACGCTGGAATGCGTGCTGGTGCGCAGCGACAACGAGGCCGTGGTGGTGAACCTGGACATCGAACCGGTGGAGAAGCCGGAGGCGGTCCACTGGGTCGACCCGATCCACAAGCATCCGTAACGGAATGACGTCCCGGCCGCGGTCCGCAGGGGTCCGGTTGGCTGCTTGGTTGAAAATCATCCTATAGCGGTCATGCGATCATATGTCGCGGCGTGGAGTGGAACTGCTACATTGCGGGCATGATCATCGATCCGTTGGGGCCCAGGTATCACCTCCAGGTCAAGGCTACGACCCGCGCTGACCCGACGGGCTTTCGTTATGAAATCTGGGAAAAGCTGGACGCACCCTGGCTCATCCTCGCAAGCGGCCGCTACGCAACTGAACAAGAGGCCTGGGATGGTGGGCGGGCGGCGCTGCGCCGTATTGTCGACGAACCGGCAACCTGAGGTGTCCGGCCGGCGGGAACGCAGACAGGCACCATCACCGCCCGCCCCGGGTAAGCGACAGGCTGAAGCCGCACCTGGCGCCAGATCCCGCACCTTCAGGATGCGGCACATCGCCGGTTCAGTGCCGAGACGATCAGATCGATCCCCTGGGCGTGCCAACGCTGCACGGCCTTGTGGTCCGCGCCCAGGGCTGTGGCAAGACGGCGCCAGGGGAACAGGTGGCGCTCCGTGATCGGATGCACCAGGCTGCGGGCGCCGACGATGCGCCGCAGCACGTAGCGGTCGATCGGGATCAGCGGGATCCACGACAGCGCCTCGTCCATGCGGGTGATCCGTTCAGCCGAGGGTACCGGCGGGCGGATGCGGTTGGTCGTCCAGCCGTAGTTCTCGATTGCGGTCCGCACGATCTCAAGCGACGAACCGCGCAGCCTGGTGGACCAGCCGGTGCCCGGCAAGGCCAACAGCGCAGCACCGGCTTCTTCCAGGCGACAGATCACCAGTTGCGTGTCGAACAGGCGTGCATCCGCTGCAAGAGCCGTGTTCATCGGCGATTCCTTTGGCAATCAGCGCGAAGGTTCGGCAGGTCATAGGGAGCATTCTCCAGCAGGGTTCCCGCTGTGATAGCGCTCCAGCTGTGCGGATGCCCGGCCGGCAGAGGATCGCGCGCGGGATCTTCGGGTGGCGGGACCACCTCGCGTGGTGGACGCGACGCCCCGATGGTGGCTGCGCTCGATGACCGTCCAGCGGCTGAACCCGAGAATGCTGGCAATCGTGTCCCACGAAGCCCCTTCGACGCACAGACGCCTGATCTGGTTGTCCTGCGCTTCCGTCCAGGCGAGTTTTATTGGCATGGCCGCCTCTCGAACAGAACAGGAATTAAGGTAAGTCAGATAACCAAGTGTGTCAACTATAATAACAAGACGAAGGGCATCGCCTACACAGGGAAAGCCGCACCGATCGTCATGACTGGGCATATCGCCATACTCGTCACGGTATCCGGCGATATCCAGAGCGTGATTCGACAGCCTCGCCTTTCACAGTTGGCGGGGCGCGAAACCCCGCAGCAGCGACGGGGCTGGCTCCGTTAGGGAAACTGACGTAATCTGTATCCATGAGCCAACCCGCAGACATCGGCGCACGCATCCGGACCGCGCGCGAGCAACAAGGCTGGACGCAGGATCAGCTGGCGACGGCCGTCGGCGTGT
>DASXIW010000053.1:0-7969 GCA_036497785.1 Acetobacteraceae bacterium
GACAAAGGCATCAAGGTCTCCAACGCCGAGATGGCCAGGCTGAACATTACGCCCGCCAACTTCCATGGTGAGTGGAACTACACCATCGCACCGCGAAAACCAGATGATTGACGCGGTTGTTCTGGCTCAGGCCCTTAGCTCCCGACGTGGGGCGCGTCGCGATAGCCGTTGAAGATATGGCCTTCGAGCGGCTGGCTGGCGCCCCACAGGCCCAGGAAGCGGCCATGATCGGGGTCGAAGACGATATGGACGATGCCCTCGCCGTAGCGGTCGTGCCAGGTGAAGCTGCCGCTATACGGCGCGTCCTCGCGGAAATCGGTCAGTTCGCCTTCGAAGGGGGAGGGGTCGTCGATGCGGTAATGGCCGGTCAGTTGGCCGGCGGCGTCGATGCCGAATGTCGTAGCGCCGCGTTCGATCTGACCGTCGTTCAGGACCGGCCCCTCATAGGCCCCGAGCACATCCTGCATCCAGTCCTGTGCCGCGGCAGCGGGCCAGCTCAGGGCGAGCAGCAGGAACAGGATGCGGACGGCCATGGCGGTCAGGTGGCCACGGCTTGCTTCTCTTCGGCAGCGCGCCAGAGATACCACGCCGCCGTCGAGCGATAGGGCGCATAGGGCATGGCGAGTTCGGCCAGTTGCCTGGGTTTCGGCTGCGCCTCCAGCCCATGGATCCGGCGGTAGCCTTCGCGCACCCCGAAATCGTCGACCGGAAAGACGTCCGGCCGGCCGAGCGAGAAGATCAGCAACATCTCCACCGTCCATTGCCCGACGCCGCGAATGCTGGTCAGCCTCTCGATCAGGGCCGCGTCGGAAAGCCGGGCGGCGGCCCGGCGTGTGGGGATCACGCCGGCTTCGGCCTTGGCGGCGATGTCCTGGATGGCGGCGACCTTGCTGCCGGAGAAGCCGCAGCCGCGCAGCACGCTGGTCTCGGTCGCCAGAACCATGGCGGGGGTGGGGAAATCGATGCCGGGATACAGCGCCAGAAAGCGGGCGGTGATCGTCTCCGCGGCGCGGCCGTGCAATTGCTGATGGGCGATGGCACGCACCAGCGCCTCATAGGGCTCGCGGCCGCGCCGCGGCGCCAGCCGGCAGGGGCCGATGCGGCCAATCAGGGCGCGCATGCGCGGGCAGCTCTGGCGCAAATGGGTCAAGGCAGGGCTCATCCGGGGTCCTTCCGTCGGACGCTGAATTCTCCCAGTGGGAGGGTTATCTGTCACGCGGGAATCGCCGGGCGCGAGCAGCGTTCGCGACGGATGTTTCCCTCTTCGCCTGTGGGCATGTCACGAGCATGTGTTCAAGGTGATGATTGCGTGGCCGACATGCTCGCGTTGCTTGCCTAAATGCCTAAAAATAGGTCTAATGTTGCATATAGGGAGTGCGTGGTGTGGGTCGATATTGGTCGCCGACTCACAACGTCTCCGAGGAGCCATGAAATGGCCAAGGCGTATCGCTTCGATTTCCATGATGAGGACTATGAAGGCGCCGATCGCCAGACTGCGAGCTTGGCCGGACTGGCGATCACATTGTTGATCGTGGTCACGTGCCTTTTCATAATTCACCAACTCCATATGAAATCGGCTGTCGAGGATTGTCTGCTCAGCGGCCGCAGCAACTGCGATGTCGTGCTCGAGAGCTCGCACTGGTCCACCTACCGCGACGTGGCACAGTGATCCGGCTCCGCCCGTCCGCCATTTGACCTTGCCGACTTCTGTGGCAGCCTAGGGGCGTAATATTCCTGGGGGGTGCCTATGCGGATCGCCGAGATGGACTGGCGGATGATTGAGGATTGGGTGCGTCACGACGATCGCGCCGTCCTCCCGCTGGGCAGCACCGAACAGCATGCCGGCCTGTCGCTGGCCACGGATGCCATCCTGGCCGAGAGGGTCGGCGTCGAGGCCGCCGAGCCGTTGGGCATTCCCGTCTATCCCGTCATGCCGTTCGGCCTGGCGCCGTATTTCCAGGCCTATCCCGGCAGCATCACGCTGCGCGTCGCCACCCTGTGCGCTGTGGTCGGAGATGTGCTGGACAGCCTGAAGCGTGGCGGGTTCCGGCGAATCCTGATCGTGAATGGCCATGGCGGCAATCAGCCGGCCGCGGCGCTGGCGCAGGAATGGCTGATGGATAATCCGGACTGCCAGGTGCGCTTCCACGATTGGTGGAAGGCGCCGCGCACCTTCGCCCAGGTGAAAGCGACCGACCCTGTCGCCAGCCATGCGAGCTGGATGGAGAACTTCCCCTGGACGCGCCTGCCCACCACGCCGGCGGATGAGGACAAGCCGATGGTCGATCTGGAGCGGTTGAAGACGCTGCCCCCCTTCGAGGCACGCAACCTGCTCGAGGACGGCAATTACGGCGGCCGCACCCAGCGCAGCGACAACGAGATGCTTGCCATCTGGAACATCGCCATCGAAGAAACCCGCGAGTTGCTGGAACACTGGTGAGCATGCGCATTCTGGTCTGGGGCGCCGGCGCGATCGGCGGTTCCATAGGTGCGTGGCTCAAACGAGCCGGGCACGATGTCAGTTTCGTGGATGTGGCGGCGGACCATGTCGCGGCCATTAGGGCCAACGGCCTCACCATTACCGGGCCGATCGACAATTTCACCGTGTCGGCGCCGGCGGTCACGCCGGATCAGCTGTCCGGCGTGTGGCAGCACGTCTTCCTGGCGGTGAAGGCGCATCATACGCAGGCAGCCTGCCGGGCGCTGACGCCGCATCTGGCGCAGGACGGCTATGTGCTGTCGCTGCAGAACGGGCTGTGCGAACGGATCATCCAGGAAATCGTCGGACGCGACCGCACCATGGGCGCCTTCGTCAATTTCAGCGCCGATTGGATGGCTCCGGGCGAAATCATGTTCGGCGGTCGCGGCGCGGTGGTGTTGGGCGAGGTGAACGGGGCGATGACGCCGCGACTCGCGGCGTTGCATGAACTGATGCTCGAATTCGAGCCGAATGCGATCATGACCGACGCGATCTGGGGTTATCTCTGGGGCAAGTTGGGCTACGGCGCGATGCTGTTCGCCCAGGCGCTCGGGCAAATGGGCATCGCGGACTGCCTCGCAAGGCCGGAATTGCTGCCGGTTTGGCGCGAATTGGGGCGCGAATCCGTGCAAGTGGCGCTGGCCGAAGGGGTCGATCCGAAGGGGTTCAACGGCTATGACCCCGTTGCCTTCATGCCGAATGCGTCGCGCTCTGCAATAAAGGCCAGTGTGGACGCGATGGTCGCCTTCAATCGGCCGAACGCCAAGACGCATTCCGGCGTATGGCGCGATCTCGCAATTCGCAAGCGGGCCACTGAGGTGGACGTGCAAATCGCCCCGATCGTCGAGGTCGGCGCGCGGCACGGCATCGCCTGTCCCACCGTCAGCCGCCTGGTGCAAATGATCCATGAGGTCGAGGCCGGGACGCGGCCGATGACCGACGACAATCTGTTGGAGCTGATTCCCGCATGAATATTCGATTCGATGGCCGTGTCGTCGTTGTCAGCGGCGCCGGCCATGGCTTTGGCCGCGCCATTGCGCATAGCTTCGCCGATCTGGGTGCGACGGTGCATGGCTGCGATTTGTCGGCCGAAGAACTGGCGGAGACTGCCGCCGGGCGCGACATCCATACAAGCGTGGTGGATCTGACGGACCGCGCCGCCGCCGCCGCCTGGATCGCCGATGTCGAGGCGCAGGCCGGGCGCCCCATTTATTGCCTGGTGAACAATGCCGGCGGCGTTGCCGGGCAGAAGCCGCATCCGCTGGAGGAAGTGCCCGACGCGGATTGGGACCGCATCTTCGCCATCAATGTCGGCGCGGCCATGGTGCTGTCGCGCGCCGCCGTCCCCGGCATGAAGCGGGCCGGAGAGGGGCGGGTGGTGAACATCACCTCCGGCGCCGGGTTGCAGGCGTCGCTGACCGGCATCCAGGCCTATTGCAGCGCCAAGCACGCCATGGTCGGGCTGACGCGCCAGTTGGCGCATGAGTTCGGGCAATTCGGCATCACCGTGAATTCCGTTGCTCCCGGCTTCATCCGCACCAATGCGGCGACCGAGGCGCAATGGGATGCGTATGGCCAGGACGGGCAGGCGGCGCTGGTGGAGCGTATCGCCATGAAGCGGCTGGGGTCGGCGCAGGATATCGCCAATGGGGTGATCTTCTTCGCCTCGGATCTCGCCAGCTTCGTGAATGGCCAGATCCTGCCGGTGGATGGCGGCAAGTGATCGCTGACGTCGATGCCTGGATGAAGGCCAACCGGCCGCGTTTGCTGGAGGAATTGCTGGGCTTCATCCATGCGCCCAGCGTTTCCACCGATCCTGCCTTCGCCGAGGGCATTCGCGCGGCCGCCGAACTGCTGCAGGAACGGTTGCGGCGCATCGGGCTGGAAGATGTGCAGCTTCTGGACGGGGGCGGCCACAAGGCGGTGTACGGCGCCTGGACCAAGGCACCCGGGGCGCCGACGCTGCTGGTGTATGGGCATTATGACGTGCAGCCGCCCGATCCGCTCGAATTATGGGAAACCCCGCCTTTCGAACCGACCGTTCGGGATGGCTGCATCCATGCCCGCGGCGCGTCGGATGACAAGTCGCCGCTATGGATCGCCGTCTCGGCCATTGAGGCGTGGCTGGCGGTGACGGGCGGCCTGCCGGTGAACGTAAAGCTGCTGCTGGAGGGCGAGGAGGAGATCGGCAGCCGCACCTTGCCGGCGATCATGGCGCGCTATGGCGAGTTGCTCGCCGCCGACATCCTTGTCTCTGCCGATGGCGGGCGCTGGCGGCCTGGTCTGCCAACCGTGAACACCAATAGCCGGGGGCTGGTCGGGCTGGATGTGACGGTGCATACCGCCGCGGTCGATCTGCATTCCGGGCGGTTCGGCGGTCCGGTGGGCAATGCGGTCGCCGTGCTGTCGCGACTTCTGGCCGGGCTGCATGACGAGCGCAACCGCATCGCCGTGCCGGGGTTTTTCGACGGGCTGCAGCGGCCGGGCAATGCCGACATTGCCAGCATGCACGCGCTGGGTTTCGACGAGGCGGCGTTCTTCGCGGAGATCGGCGCGCGGCCGGGGGCCATCGAGTCCGGCGTGTTGCTGCTGGAATCGCTGTGGTTCCGCCCGACCCTGGAGATCAACGGCATTGCCGGCGGCTATGACGGGCCGGGCAGCAAGACGGTAATCCCGTGTGAGGCGCGGGCCAAGATCACCTGCCGCCTGGGACCCGGCCAGGACCCCGGCGGGGTGGCGGCTTCCGTGGAGGCGCATTTGCGCGCCGCCTGCCCGGATTGGGCGGATCTGACCGTGATCCGTGAGCGCGACGGCACCGCCGCCTATGCGATTCCCGAGGATAATCTTTATCTGGCCGCCGTGGAGCGCGTCATCGAGCAGGTGCATGGCGCCAAGCCGCTGCGCGTGGGCATTGGCGGAACGCTGCCGATCTCGGCCATGGCCAAGCAGATATTGGGGCTGGAGACGGTGACTTTGTCCTACGCCGTGGCCGATGAGCGCATCCATGCGCCCAATGAGTTCTTCCGGCTGTCCAGCTTCGATGACGGGTTGGCGGCATGGAGCCGGTTGCTGGCTGAGCTGGCGCCATAGGCGGAGGGTCGGCGCGAAGGCGGGTCGCTTTGCCCGCCTTCGCGCCGATTTGGCTTGAAAGCCCACTATGGACGGACATATTAGCCCTATGCCCAAGCCATCCAACCGCGAAAAGATCCTGACCAGTGGCCTGCGTGTCGTGCATGAGCGCGGCTATGCCGGGGCGAGCGTGCGCGACATCGTGGAGGCGGCCGGCGTGCCGCAGGGGTCGTTCACCAACCATTTCGCGTCGAAGGAAGCCTTCGGCCTGGAGATATTGGATCTGTATTTCGCCAATAGCTGCGAGGCGATGCGCGAGACCTTGCGCAACGATTCGCTGCCGCCGCTCGAACGGCTCGGCGCCTGGATCGATGCCGGCAAGAATCGGCTCAACCGGACCGGCATGCGCAATGGCTGCCTGCTTGGTAATTTCACCGCCGAGGCGAGCGAGCATAGTGAGGTGCTGCGCAACCGGCTGGTGGAGATCTTTGGTGAAGTGGCGAGTTCGGTTGCCGATTGCCTGCGGGCGGCTGTCGCCGCGGGCGAATTGCGGGCGAATATCGACTGCGACGAGGTGGCGGCGTTTGTCGTGTCCTCGGTGCAGGGCGCGAACCTGCTGGCCAAGGCGCAGCGAAGCGCTGTGCCGGTGGAGCGGTTCAAACGCATCCTGTTCTCGATGGTGCTGCGCAAAGCGGGCTGATGCCGTCATGAGGCGGTTTGATAACAAATACGGACATACGTATTTTTGACTTGACCGGAAAATACGGACGTACGTATTAATCTGGCGGGATTAGCGTGATCGCCGCGCATCACGCTTCGGTTGGGCGGATTCCGCGGCCCGCTCGGGCCTCAGCACATAAATAAAAGGACTGGACCATGACGACTCCTGCCAGCGCGGCACAGAGTGCGGGCGATATGCTCGACCCGAATCGGTGGGCGGCGCTTGCCGTGCTGCTGACCGGCGCTTTCCTGGCGCCGCTCGACTTCTTCATCGTCAACGTCGCCATGCCGTCCATCACCACGGGGCTCGGTGCGACATCGGCGGACGTGCAGCTCGTGATTTCTGGCTATGCCGTGGTGTACGCGGTGTTCCTGATCACGGGCGGGCGGCTTGGCGATATTTACGGACGCAAATCGATCTTCCTGATCGGGCTTGCCGGTTTCGCGGCGGCCTCGGCTTTTTGCGGTCTTGCGTGGTCGCCGCTGACGCTGATTCTGGCGCGGCTGCTGCAGGCACTGGCCGCCGCGGCGATGGCGCCGCAGGCGCTGGCCTCGGTCCATGCGCTGTTTCCGGCGCATGAGCGCGGGCGCGCGCTGAGCATCTACGGCATTGTCATCGGCCTGTCATCGGCGGTCGGGCAGCTGCTGGGCGGGGCGCTGGTGGAGGCCGATCTGGGCGGGTTGGGCTGGCGGCTGATCTTCCTGATCAACCTGCCGATTTCCATCGTTGCTTTTCTTGCCGCCATTCCCTTGCTGGGCGAAACGCGCGGCCGGCATCGCCCAAGGTTGGATTTGGGCGGCGTGGTGCTGTCGAGCGCGGCGCTCACGGCTTTCGTGGTGCCGTTGGTGGAGGGGCGCGAGCGTGGCTGGCCCTGGTGGTCGATCATCATGCTGCTGACCACGCCGCTATTCGTCGAATTATTTCGCCGCTACGAGATCCGGCTGGCAAAATTCGGGGGCGATCCGCTGATCGCCATCGCGGTGCTCCAGTCGCCGGGGCTGCTGCGGGGATTGGGCGCGATCATGACACTCTATGCCATGGCTACGTTCTTCCTGATCTACTCGATCTATCTTCAGACCGCGCTCGGCTTCAGCGCCTTGCAGGCGGGGCTTGCCATCCTGCCCTTCACGGTCGGGTTTCTGGCGGGGTCCACGTTCAGTCCGCTCGTCGGCCGTTGGTTGGGGACGGGGGCGCCGTCGCTCGGATTTTCCCTCTCGGCGATCGGCGCGGTTGCGACGGCGCTGGTCGCCGCCCGGTTTCCCGCCGGCGCGATGCCGCCCTGGCCGTTGATGCTGCCCGCGCTGTTGCTGATCGGTCTTGGCATGGGCATGTCCATCCCAACCATGGTGCGGGTGATCGTGGAGCGGGTGGAGTCGCACCGGGCGGGGCTGGTCGGCGGGATGGTGAATTCGACGCTGCAGGTCAGTGCGGCCGTCGGGGTCGCGGTGCTGGGTGGGCTGTTCTTCACCGCGCTCGGCACCCGATCCGATCCGGCTTCCGTGACCGGCGCCTTTTCGGTGACGCTGCTGGCGATCGCGGCCTGCCATGCCGGTGGCGCCCTTCTGGCGGCCGGGCTGGGGCAGCGGCGCCGGGTCTTGCTCCAGATGGGTTAGCGAAGCAGAGGCTCGGCCAGGCATGTTTGCCTGGCCGGGCGCAACCCGCCGGTATCAGCCCTTGATGAAGGCGAGCAGGTCGGCGTT
>DASXIW010000054.1:0-2575 GCA_036497785.1 Acetobacteraceae bacterium
CTGTTCGTGCCGAACAGCACGCTGTCCTATTCGACATTGCCGCGATCGCTGAATGCCGATGCGGCGGCGCTCTATTCGATGTTCCGCAACATCGCGGGCTCGATCGGGATCGCCGTCATCACCGCGATCGGGGCGGAGCGGCTGCAGGTCCACCGCGCCTATCTTGCCGGGCATCTGAGCCCGTTCGACCAGTCGTATCAGGAGTTGCTGGCGCGGCACTCGCAGGCGCTGCAGGCGATGGGCCAGACGCCGAGCGGCGCGCATGACACGGCTATGGGCCTGATCAACCAGACGCTCAACACGCAGGCGGCAGTTCTGGCGTATGCGGACCTCTACAACTACTCGGCGATTGCCGCGTTCTGCATCGTGCCCCTGACGCTGCTGTTCCGTCCGGGCATCGCCGGTCGGCCGGGGTGACAAAAGCCAGGTTCACCACAGCGACACGAAGGCACAAGGATGCGCTCGACACATTCGCCACTCCTCGTGTCCTTGCGGCCTTGCGGTAAATACTTTCTTCAGCTGGCTGCGGAAAAACCACCGCTTTGCTGGATCGTAGCGCAACGGACATAAGGCAAGGGGTTCCACCTCCCGGGTCAAGCCCGGGACAGGCCTGGACCGCGCCAAGGACAAGTCCCCGGCCTCCGCCGGGGCAGGCCTTGGAGGCTTTTACTTTCAGTGATGGGGGTCTGGGGCCTCAGGCCCCAGCGGGTCCAGGGCGGAGCCCTGGCCTTGCTTCTTCACCAGCCTATCAAGGCCACTTCACCTCGGGCGGCAGGCTCATCAGGATCGCGTCGACGTTGCCGCCGGTCTTCAGCCCGAACAGCGTGCCGCGGTCGTGGATCAGGTTGAATTCCACGTAGCGCCCCCGCCGCACCAACTGGTGCTCACGCTCCGCCTCGGTCCAGGGTTCGGCCATGCGGCGGCGGACGATGCGCGGGAACGCATCGAGGAACGCCAGCCCGACATCGCGGGTGAAGGCGAAGTCGGCATCGGCATCGCCGCTGAAGTGGTGGTCGAAGAAGATCCGGCCGGCGCCGCGCGGCTCGTCGCGGTGCGGCAGGAAGAAGTAGCGGTCGCACCAAGCCTTGAAGTCCGGATAGTAGGCAGGGTCGTGGCGGTCGCAGGCGGTCTTGAACGCGGCATGGAAGTCGGCCGCGTCCGCCACTGCCTCGGGCGAGTCCAACCGCATCGGCGTCAGATCGCCGCCGCCGCCGAACCAGCCCTTCGTGGTGATCAGCATCCGCGTGTTGAAATGCGCCGCCGGCACACGCGGGCTCTGCATGTGCGCGACCAGGCTGATGCCGCTCGCCCAGAACCGCGGGTCCTGCTCCGCGCCGGGGATCTGGGCGCGGAACTCCGGGCTAAATTCGCCCGAGACGGTGGAGACGTTCACGCCCACCTTCTCGAACACGCGTCCGCGCATCACGCTGGTCACGCCACCCCCGCCGCCGGGGCGCTCCCATGCAGTTCGGGCGAAGCGGCCCGGCGAGCGTTCGGACAGGGGCCCATCGTGGACGTCCTCGATCGCCTCGAATTCGCCGCAGATCCGGTCGCGCAGCGTCTCGAACCAAGCTTGCGCCGCGTGTTTCAGCGCGTGGTGTGGCGGCTCCGCAACAGGTTCCCCGGCGGATTGTGTCATCTGGGCTTGTTCCCGGCTCGTTGGCAGGTTGGCGCCTGCCGGCGGCGTGTTGCAGGGGTGCAGGCACGACCCTAGAATGCACCCGCCCGCGCCCAGCCTCTGGTCGCGTGGGGCTATAGTCCGGGCAGGCCTGCGCACCCGCCCGCGGCTCGGCGCGTCCCGCGTCAAGCCGGCCTTGCGACCGTATCGAGGGGAAGATGGCTGACCCGTCCACTGCCGCTATCGTGCATCATAGCCACCCAGACGTCACCAAGCGAGATTTCCTGAAACTGGTCACCGGCGCTGGCGCTACCATCGGCACCGCGGCCATCGCCTGGACCTTCATCCACTATATGAACCCGTCGGCTGACGTGCTGGCGCTGTCGTCGGTCGAGGTCGACCTCACGCCGATCGCCGCCGGCCAGGGGATCACGCTGCTCTGGCAGGGCAAGCCGATCTTCGTGCGCCACCGGACCGAGCAGGAGATCAAGGAGGCCGAGGACGTCCCGCTCGCCCAGCTCATCGAGCCGCAGCCCGATTCGGCGCGCGTGAAGGCGGGACACGATCAGTGGATCGTCCTGATCGGCATCTGCACCCATCTCGGCTGCGTGCCGCTCGGCAACAAGCCGACCGATCCGCGCGGCGATTTCGGCGGCTGGTTCTGCCCCTGCCACGGCAGCCAGTACGACACGTCCGGGCGCGTGCGCCACGGACCGGCGCCCGCCAATCTGGGCCTGCCGCCCTACGCCTTCGAATCCGACACCAAGATCAAGATCGGCTGACGCGGCGGCAGCCGCAATCGACAGGGATTCCGCAATGGCCGGCCAGCACGACAGTCACTTCAGCAACCCGGTGATCAACTGGATCGATACCCGCCTGCCGATCTTCACCATGATGGAGAAGGAGTACGGCAGCTTCCCGACGCCGCGGAACTTCAACTACTTCTGGAATTTCGGC
>DASXIW010000055.1:0-2220 GCA_036497785.1 Acetobacteraceae bacterium
CGCCGCAGTGTCCGGATCGACGCCGCTGCATTGCAAAGGGTTTCGGTTGCCGAAGGCGCCTCCCGCCACCGCTTCACGTTCGCGAACCTATGTAGGCATTATGGTTGGGTTGGCTGGAAAACGCGTCCATCCGGGATAGGATGACCAGCGCCGCTGTGACCAGAGGTTGTAACAGGCAGGAGGATAGATCGGATGCCCGGACGGCTGATCCCTACGCTCGCCGCCGCTAGCCTGCTCTACGGCTACCACCCGGCGCTGGCCGCCCCGCCGCAGGGTGCCGATCCCGCTTTGGCACCGTGGTTCAAAAGTCTCCGTCAGCCGCAGACCAACCTTTCCTGTTGCGATCGTTCGGATTGCCGCACCGTTCGCTACCGCATCGTCGATGGTCACTTCCAGGCGTTCATCGGCGAAGAGTTCGCCCGCTGGCAGAACCCGCCCTATGCGTGGGTCGACGTGCCGGAGGACAGCATCATCCACCGCATGGACAACCCCACCGGCGAGGGTGTCGCTTGCTGGGCCGGTGCCAAGATCATCTGCTTTATCGAGGGCACTGGAGCGTGAGAGCGCCGGGGCGGCAGCGGCGGGCCTATTCCGCGGCGCGCAGCCGGCCGGGTTGCAGCCGCGAGCGGTCCAGCTTGTAAACCTCGCCGCCCTTGATGATCGCCACCAGGCGATCCTGCCGGCACAGCACTTCGGTATCTGCCACCGGATCGCCATCCACCAGCAGCAGGTCGGCGAGGAAGCCTTCCCGCACCTGGCCTGCCTCGATCCCCATCAGGGCAGCGCCGTGGGCGGTGGCGCAGACCAGCGCCTCGCTGGGGGTGTAGCCGAGGTGGTTGACGAAATGAGTGATGTCGCGGGCGTTCTGGCCGTGCGGTGTGCGGGCAAATCCGTAGTCGCCGCCGATCACCACGCGAATGCCGCGCTTTTTCATCTCGGGATAGGCGCGCGAGGCCGCCGCCAGGCCGAGTTCGATGCCGTGGCGAATGCCGGTGGGGATGGCGCCCTCCGCGGCTTCGTGCACCGCGGCGTGCAGCAGGCCGATGGCGGGGCCGACAAACACACGGTCCTTGACTGATTCCAGCAGGTCCAGGGCTTCCTCGTCGGCGTGTTCGCAGTGGTAGATCACGTCCACGCCGCAGCGCACCGCCCGCTTCACTGACTCCGCGGCCCGGCAATGCGCGTTCACCTTGCGACCGAACGCATGCGCCGCGGCGACACCGGCGCGGACTTCTTCGTCTGTCATCACCGTGCGCGGCAGGGCGCCTTGGTGGGTGTGGTCGTCGCCGGAGATGTTGAGTTTGATGCTGTCCACGCCCTCGCGCACGCAGAGCCGGGCGAGTTTGGTCACCTCGGTCGGGCCGTCGGCGACCATGGCGAAACTGTCGCGGAACTGATGCGCGCGGCGTTCGTCGCCGAGGCCGCCGGTTACCGTGATCTCCGGCCCGCAGGCGCGCAGGCGGGGGCCGGGGAGTTCGCCGGCGTTGATGGCATTGCGGATGACGACGTCGATGCGCAGCTTGGCGCTGGCGGCGCTGTAAGCGCTGGTGAAGCCATGGTCCAACAGGAGGCGGGCGTTGCGCGCGGCGATCAGCGTGTGCTCCTCGGGCGGGGTGTCGCCGATGTCGGTGGAGCGCTGGGCGTTGATGAAGGTGATGTGGGAGTGGCCCTCGACCAGGCCCGGCATCAAGGTCATGCCGCGGGCGTCGATGGTTTCGGTGCCGGAGCGGTCGAGTTGGCCGCGGTCGGTGGCGACGGCGCGGATGCGGTCGCCCTCGATCAGGACGTCGGCGGGATAGGACGCCGCACCCGTTCCATCCCAGACGCGGCAGTCGCTGAACAGAATGCGGGCCATCTTGTGCTCCTTACATGTCGACGACGGCGCCGTCCTGGTGCGGGCGCATGCGGATCGGGCGCGGTCGTTCCGGGAACAGTTTTTCCGCATCCGGGACGAGTTCGACGCCGATGCCGGGGCCGTTCGGGATCGGCATGAAGCCTTGCACCGGATCGGCGAGGCCGGTGACAATTCCGGAGCCGAGGATTTTGGCGCTGCCATGCAGGTCGGGGGTCTGCGTGGGGTATTCCTGGATGGCGAAGTTCGGGATGCAGGCGGCGATCTGCAGGCAGGCGGCGGTGCTGACCAGCGACAGCGGGTTGTGCGGGATGACCATGCAGTCATTGGCCTCCGCCATCGCGGCGATCTTCTTTGCCCCGGTGATG
>DASXIW010000056.1:0-1995 GCA_036497785.1 Acetobacteraceae bacterium
ATCGGGGCACGGATCACCTTGCAGACCACTTCACCCTTCGCGGCGCTGGCACGGGCGGCGCCCTGGTTCGACGAGGTGGTGGTCGATCCGCGGCCGAGCTGGTGGAACCTGCCGGGGCTGGCGGTGGTGCGGCGGCAACTGCGCGGGCATAATTTCGTCTATGACCTGCAAACCTCCGGCCGGTCCACACGCTATTTCCAGCTGGCCGGAAGGCCGCCATGGTCGGGCATCGCGCGTGGTTGTTCGCATCCGCATGCCAATTCCCTGCGCGAGGCGATGCACACTCTGGAGCGCCAGCGTGAGCAACTGGAAATGGCCGGTGTGACCGATTTTCCGCCGCCCGATCTGGCGTGGCTGGCGTCGGACCCCAGGGATTTGCCCAGGCCCTATGCGCTGCTGGTGCCGGGTGCGGCGCCGCATCGGCCGGAGAAGCGGTGGCCGGCAGAAAAGTTTGGCGCCCTGGCCAACATATTGGTGGCGCGCGGGCTGATGCCGGTGGTGGTCGGCACCAAAACGGAGGCGCCGCTGGTGGCCGTGATCCGGGAAATCTGTCCGCAGGCGGTGGATCTGGTCGGGCAGACCGCGATCGCAGATATCTTCGGGCTGGCGCGGGGGGCGGCGCTGGCGGTGGGCAACGATACGGGACCGATGCATCTGGCGGCGGCGTCCGGCTGCCCCTGCGTGGTGCTGTTCTCCCGCGCCAGCGACCCCGCGCTGACCGCGCCTCGCGGCCCCGGCGGCAGTTGGCCGGTTCTGTTGCGCGAGCCTGATCTGTCCGGCCTTGCGGTTGAAAGGGTTGCAGCGGCGCTCCCGTAAGGCCATAGGAACGGGCCGAATTTTCTGGAGGCCGTGCCGATGCCCACCATCACCCTGCCCGACGGGTCCGAGCGCCGTTTTGACGGGTCGGTGACGGGCACGACGGTGGCCGAGGCGATCGGCCCCGGCCTGGCCCGTGCGGCGCTCGCCATGAAGCTGGACGGCCAGTTGGCCGATCTTGGCGCGGTGATCGACCGTGACGCGAATATCGTGTTCGTGACCCGGCGCGATGAGGATGCGCTGGGCATGATCCGCCACGATGCCGCCCATGTGCTGGCCGAGGCGGTGCAGGATCTGTATCCCGGCACGCAGGTGACCATCGGGCCGGCCATCGAGAACGGATTTTATTACGATTTTGCGCGCAACGAGCCGTTCAAGCCGGAGGATTTCCCGGCGATCGAGGCGAAAATGCGCGAGATCGTGGCACGCAATGCGCCCTTCGAGCGGCAGGTGTGGGATCGCGACGAGGCGATCGCCTTTTTCGAGAAGCGGGGCGAGAGCTACAAGGCCGAACTGATCCGCGACCTGCCCAAGACCGAGACAATCACGCTGTACAAGCAGGGCGACTGGATCGACCTGTGCCGGGGCCCGCATATGCGCGGCACCGGCGATGTGGGCACCGCATTCAAGCTGATGAAGGTGGCCGGCGCCTATTGGCGGGGC
Organism: Acetobacteraceae bacterium; assembly: GCA_036497785.1. Classification (GTDB taxonomy): domain Bacteria; phylum Pseudomonadota; class Alphaproteobacteria; order Acetobacterales; family Acetobacteraceae; genus DASXIW01. The sequence continues at coordinate 1,480 of DASXIW010000056.1, forward strand.
GATCATCGCAACGCCATGCTGTCGCGCATCTACGGCACGGCCTGGCGCGACCAGAAGGAGCTGGGCGCCCATCTGAAGCAGCTGGAGGAGGCCGAGCGGCGCGACCACCGGCGCATCGGCAAGGCCATGGACCTGTTCCATTTGCAGGAAGAGGCCACCGGCAGCGTGTTCTGGCACCCCAAGGGCTGGAAGTTGTACCGCGTCGCCGAGGATTATATGCGCCGCCGCCTGGACGAAGCCGGCTACCAGGAGGTGAAGACTCCCCAACTGGTGGACCGCGCGTTGTGGGAGGCGTCTGGCCATTGGGAGAAATATCGCGAGCACATGTTCCTGGCCCGGGTGGACGAGGAGGAGAAGACCCTCGCGCTGAAGCCGATGAACTGTCCCTGCCATGTGCTGATCTTCAACCAGGGCATGCGCAGTTACCGCGAATTGCCGTTGCGATTGGCCGAGTTCGGCGCGTGCCACCGCTATGAGCCGTCCGGCGCGTTGCACGGCATTATGCGGGTGCGGGCC
>DASXIW010000057.1:0-4070 GCA_036497785.1 Acetobacteraceae bacterium
CCGTGACCGTGCCGCCGAGAAGGTGTTCTCCGAACTCGGCAGGCTCAGGCTGCTGAAGCAGGCGCATTAGCAGGCGTGCGGGCGCATGATCCTGGCCGTGGCCGGCTGCGTTGCCCAGGCCGAGGGGGCCGAGATCCTGGCCCGGGCGCCCTATGTGGACATCGTGCTGGGGCCGCAGACCTATCACCGCCTGCCAGAGATGGTCGCCCGCGCCAGCCGTGCCGCCGGTGCGGTGATCGAGACGGATTTTCCCGCCGAGGACAAATTCGACTTCCTGCCGGACGCCGCCTCCCCGCAGGGCCTGACCGCCTTCCTGACCATCCAGGAGGGCTGCGACAAGTTCTGCAGCTTCTGCGTGGTGCCCTATACGCGTGGCGCGGAGGCCAGCCGCCCCGCCGCCGCCGCGCTGGCCGAGGCGCGACGCCTTGTGGCGCAGGGCAGCCGGGAGATTACGCTGCTCGGCCAGAACGTGAATGCCTGGCACGGCACGGGGCTGGACGGCCAGCCCGCCAGCTTCGGCGCCCTGTTGCGCTGGCTCGCGGAAATCCCGGGCCTCGCGCGCATCCGCTACACCACCAGCCACCCGCGCGACATGGATGAGGCGCTGATTTCGGCCCATGCCGAACTGCCCGCGTTGATGCCGTTCCTGCATCTGCCGGTGCAATCCGGCTCGGACCGCATCCTGGCGGCGATGAACCGCCGCCATACCGCCGCCGAATATCTGACCATCGTGGAACGCCTGCGGGCCGCGCGGCCCGATATCGCGCTGTCATCGGATTTCATCGTGGGGCACCCCGGTGAGACGGAGGCGGATTTCCAGGAGACCATGGCGCTGATCCGCAAGGTGCGCTTCGCCCAGGCCTTCAGCTTCAAATACTCGTCCCGGCCGGGCACCCCAGCGGCGGCGGCCCCGAACCATGTGCCGGCGGAGATCGCCGACCGCCGCCTGCAGGAATTGCAGGCCCTGCTGCGCGAACAGCAGGCCGCCTTCAACGCCGGCTGCGTTGGGCTGACCATCCCCGTGCTGTTCGCGCAGCCCGGCCGCCATCCCGGCCAGATCATGGGCAAATCGCCCTATATGCAACCGGTCCATGCATTCGGCGATCAGCACCTGATCGGAACCATCCGGCAGGTGAAGATCGTCGCCGCCCACACCAACTCACTTTCGGGAACCTTAGAAGAGGAGCGAGCCTGCGCTTGACCCACATCGCCGCGTCTCCGGCTGGCCGTCTGCAATCCGCCATCACGGCGCCGCTTACCCCGGCAAAATCCGTGACCCTGCAATTCCACGACAACGCCTTGCTACCGTTGCTCCTGGGTGACCATGACCGTTATCTGGTCAGAATCGAGCAAGGCCTGGGCGTTCGCATGTCGTGCCGCGGCAACCGGGTGGCGATCGCCGGTGACCCGGCGCGGATCGAGGCGGCGACGACCGCGCTGAACGGGCTGTGGCGACGATTGGAAAAGGGTGAGGGTGTGAGCGCCAGCGACGTGGATGCGGCGATCCGGATGACGGATGTGGATTCCCCCCGTCTGCCGCTATCCGACCTGCCGGCCATCCGCACGAGGCGGGGCGCGGTGGGGCCGCGCAGCCCTGGCCAAAGCGCCTATATGGACATGTTGGCCAAGCATGAGATGGTGTTCGGCATCGGTCCGGCCGGCACCGGCAAGACCTATCTGGCCGTGGCCCAGGCCGTGGCGATGTTGCAGGCCGGCAGCGTGGACCGCATCGTGCTGTCCCGCCCCGCCGTGGAGGCAGGCGAGCGGCTGGGCTTCCTGCCCGGCGACCTGAAGGACAAGGTCGATCCCTATCTCCGCCCGCTTTATGACGCGCTGGGCGACATGATGCCCGGCGACCAGATGATCCGCCGCATGGGCACGGGCGAGATCGAGGTGGCGCCGCTGGCGTTCATGCGCGGCCGCACGCTGGCGCATGCTTTCGTCATCCTCGACGAGGCACAGAACACGACGGCGGTGCAGATGAAGATGTTCCTCACCCGCATGGGCGAGGGCACCCGCATGGTGATCACCGGCGATTTGTCGCAGATCGACCTGCCGGCCGGCACACGCTCAGGCCTGAAGGACGCGCTCGACACGGTGGAAGGCGTGCCTGGCATCGGTGTGTGCCGGTTCGACAAGCGGGACGTGGTGCGCCATCCGCTGGTGGCGCGCATCGTCGATGCCTATGACCAGCGTGCCGCCGCCGAGAAGGACACCAGCGCCCGCCGCGCCCGCTCCGCCGAGGTGGGCGGCAAATAATGGAACCTGGAAGTAGACGGATCCCCGCTGCGGCGGGGATCCTGCCGGTTTCTGCTCCTCCGGTCATCGTTATCGTCGCCGACCCGGCCTGGCGGCGGTTGCTGCGTAACCCCGAGGCTGTTGTGCGGCGTGCCGCGCGCGCGGCTGGGATGGGGGCGGTTGTGGTGCTGTCCTCGGACAGCGAGGTGAAGCGGCTGAATGCGCGGCATCGCGGGCGCAACAAGCCGACCAATGTGCTGACCTTCGAGCCGAACGGGCATGGCCGGCCCGGCGAGATCGTGCTGGCGCTGGGCACGGTGCGGCGTGAAGCGCAGGAGGCGCGCAAGCGCCCGGCGGATCATCTGGCGCATCTTGTGGTACATGCCAGCCTGCATCTGAGCGGCCACGACCATCACGGCGCGGGCGAGGCACGGCGGATGGAAATGGCGGAGGCCCGGATACTGGGCCGGATGGGCCGGCCCAATCCGTGGAAGCGGACATGAGCGGCACCGATACTTGCGCCATTGCGCCATTCGCCCTTGCGCCAGTCGGGGCGGGGCCATGCGCCATGGCGATTTGCGCCATTCGGGTATGCCCTAGTGCATACCCGAATGGCGCAATCGTCGTGGCGCATCGTTTCGAATGGCTCAGGCATCACCTCACGGGCATGAATGGCGCAGTTGCGCCGGGGGCGCACCAATGAGCGCCACCTCACGCGCCAGTATTCTGAGCCGCCTGCGGGGCCGCGTGTGGCGGCGCACCGCCGAGCACAGCGTGCGCGAGTCCATCGCCGAACTGGTGCAGGAGGCCGAGGATGCCGACCCCATTCCCGGTCAGGCGCCGGAACTGGACCGCCAGGAACGCGCACTGATCGCCAACGTGCTGCGGCTGCGCGGCACCATGGCGGATGACGTGATGGTGCCGCGTGCGGACATCATCGCCATGCGCGTGGATGCCACGCTAGACGAAGCCATCGCCCAGTTCCGCAGCGAGGGCCATTCCCGACTGCCCGTGTTCCATGAGCAGCTCGACGAGATCGTCGGCATGGTCCACATCAAGGACGTGTTCGCCTATGTCGGCCGGTCCGACAGCTTCCAGTTGCAGGCGTTGTTGCGCCAGCCATTGATGGTGGCCCCGCAAATGCCGGTACTGGACCTGCTGTTGCAGATGCGTCAGGCGCGCATGCATCTGGCGCTGGTGGTGGACGAATATGGCGGCATCGATGGGTTGGTGACCATCGAGGATTTGGTAGAAACCATTGTCGGCGACATCTCCGACGAGCATGACGAAGTGCAGGTGCCCATGGTGACCGAGCGCGGCGACGGCTCGCTCGACATCGATGGGCGCCTTCCGGTCGAGGCGTTCGAGGCGCGCATGGGCGAGGTACTGACGCCGGCCGAACGAGAGGCCGATATCGACACGATCGGTGGATTGGTCTTCACCCTTGCGGGCCGCGTGCCCGCACGGGGCGAAGTGATCGGCCACCCCTCGGGCGTGGAATTCCGCGTGCTGGACGCCGACGCGCGCCGCATCCGCCGCCTGCGCGTCCGCCGCTCCCCGCCGCCCCAGAAGCACTGACTCACTTAAACGGATAAGAGTTTTTTGCTTCTTTTTTGCAATAAAGGAGTGCTTCTAAGGCTGGTTCTTTTTTGAAAAAAAGAAGCCAAAGACTTTTATCCGTTTGCTTTGCGCTTAGGTCCTGAGCCGGAACAACCGAATCATTGGGTAGGAATCGGTCTGCGGTTCGTACTAGCCTTGTTGGGTGATTGACACGGCCAGCATCAAAGCCCGTTTTGCAGCGCTCACGCCGTTCTTGAATGAGCGTGACCGGC
>DASXIW010000058.1:0-3110 GCA_036497785.1 Acetobacteraceae bacterium
CACGACCTCAAGGCGCATCACCTCGCCCATCAAACGTTCACCGATGTCGCCGCGCTCGACCAAGCCATCCACACAGCCGTCCAGGACCTCAACCGTGAGCGAATGGCCGTTCCGTTGGCCAAGCTACGAATCTCTGCTTAGGCGCAATCCGCGCAGATCCATGCCGCCCTCGGCCCGTCGATCCCCGCACTGGCACGACTTTCGGCGGCGTGATCCGCACGCGCGGGGACGCGCAGCTCGAACTCACCGAGGGGCTGGCCAATTTCTACATCGGCGCCGGTTATGACGCTTACAATGGCGAGCAGATGGAACAAAACCGCGAGTTCGAATTCGGTGCCGGCGGCGCCTATCCCGTCTATCGCTCGGGCACCGACGAATTGCGGGGCGGCCTCGAACTCATCTATTTCGGCTATGGCAAGAATCTGCGCTATTTCACCTTGGCCCAGGGCGGCTATTTCAGCCCGCAATCCTATTTCGCGGCCCGCATTCCCGTGACCTACACCTCCAGGGGTGAGAACCTCACCTGGTCGGTCGGCGCATCGCTCGGCGTGCAGAATTACAAGGAGGACAGCTCGCCGGTATTTCCCCAGAACGCCGCCCTGCAATCCCAGCTGGTCGCCCTGGCCGCGAACGACCCGACGGTGGTGACCGCCTATCCCAGCCAAAGCCAGAGCGGCGTTGTCGGCGGCGCCACCGGCAGCTTCGAATACAATATCGATCCCGCGCTGCGGGTGGGCGGGCTGTTCAGCTTCGACAAGGCTGGCGATTACAACGAAACCCGGGCCCTGCTGTATGCGCGCTACATCTTCAACGGTAAGCAATGAGCATGGCTTCGTAATGGACGGGATCACCGCCCGCCCCACCGCCGGTCTCGATGAGGCCGCCCTGTCCACCGGACAAATTCCGGCGACGTGGCGCTGCTTCCTGCGCGCGCTGGCCAGCGAAATCGATGCCCAGAGCGGTGCCGCGGCGCGCGACGAGTTGCTGCGCGGTATCGGCCGCCGCATGGCCCGGCTGATGCCGCTCTCCGAAGTCGCCTCGATGGAGGCGCTGGAGATGGAAATGAACGACGCGCTTCAGGTCATTGGCTGGGGCACGGTGCGGCTTGCGTTGCGCGAGGGCGAAAGCAGCCTGATCATCAGCCATGTCGGCCTGCCCCGCATCGGGGCGGCCGGCGATCCGCCGGGATTGTGGCTCTCCGCCGTGCTGGAAGGCCTGTACGAAACCTGGATGGGCCAGCAGCCGGACAGCGACAGCTCGCTGATTGCCCAGCGCATTGCCATGCCCGCGCCGGACACGCTGACCTTGCGCTACGGCCGAGCTTAGCCGGCGTTCAGCGCCGCCGGAACGGAAACGGGTTGCCAGGCGCGGCGGCCCCGGACGAACGGTCCGAGAAAACGCGGAATATGTCTCCGAGCGAAAGCCGCGTGCCGGCGGCGAGCGGCGCCAGGGCCGCGACGCGCGCGGCAAACGGGCTGGTGCTGGTGGGCGCGGCGGGCGGCGCGGCCGGAATGGGGGGCGCCGTCGGGATCGGCGGAGGCAGCGGGGCAACGGTAATTTGTACCGGCTCGTGACGCGACGCGGCCAGTTGTGGAACTTCGGGGACCGGTGGCGCGGCGGCGCCCACGCCGATTTCGGCGGCTTCGGGCAGAGCAGCCCCCAACAGCGAAGACATGGCGGCGGCAGAGCCGTCCGGTGCGGGCAAGACCGCCCCGGCGGCCGCAGCGTCTTGGGGCACAAGCGGGGCGGGCGAGACCGATCCGAAACTACGATAGGCGATCGCGGGGTCGCCCATGCCGGCCACGACCCACGCCACGTCGCTATCGGAATATGTCATCGCCAATTGTCTCCACCGCCGATGAGCACAACAAAGCCTTTTGCTATCACGCCGCGCGACGCTCCCGCCACGCAATCCGCACCAGCAGGGTCAGCGACGCCGCGTAATAATCGGCTGCCTCCGCAACCCGGGGAAAATCGATGACATCGCCCCCGCCGTCGGATGTGGCGGCGGCGATGCGTGCCACGACCAACATGCCCGGCGATGCTGCGTAGGGCGCCTCCGCCCGCGATTTCAGATCCACCCAGGCCGGCGCCGGCCCGGTGGCACGCGGCGCATAGAACGCGGCATAGGCGGCGCTGATCGAAGGCGCCGGGAGCCGCGCCCAGGCAAGGTAAAGTGGCACGCGAATCGCCTCGAACGAGCAGCGCGCCGGCCAGCGCGAGGCCGGCGACAGCGCTAAGCTGCGCTTATCCACGCGCAGCCAATCCGGCGGCAGCATCCAGCGTCCGAACTGGCCGTGGTTGATCACCGACAACCCGTCCCGCCGCAGCGCCTCCCATTGCGGCAGCGGCACCAGCGCCTCCAGTTCCGCCATCGCGAGAAACACGTAATAGGATGGGTTCACCACCACACCCACATTGTTGTCGAACCCCTTCAGCGCGGGCAGCAGCAACAGGCGCTCACCCACGCGCCGGGTGAGCAGCCGCAGCACGTCATGGGCGATGTTGATGGCGGTCTGGGCGTGATCCTGTGTCCCCCAGCGGCGCGCGGCGCGGGCCAGCGCCCAGGCGATGAACAGGTCGCCATCGGTCGCGTTGTTGGTGTCCGGAACATGGTTCGCCACCCCCGGCACGTAGCGCCAGGAATAGAGCGAATCGGCTTTGCGGCCGAGGGTTGATGCCGTCCAGGACAGGATCCGCTCAAAGCTTGGCTGGTCGTTGAAATACTCGGCAAATAGCAAGCCCCAGCCCTGCCCTTCGGTATGCGAAACACCCTGGTTGCCGGTATCGATCACCCGCCCGTCATCGACGATGAACCGGCTGCGGACTGTCTTCCATTCCGCCTGATCCTACTCGTCCGCCGCATGGGCCTGGGCGCGATGCGCACCGGACAGGCCGGCAAGACCGAACATGGCGCCCAGAAACATGCGGCGGCGGAGCGCCGGGCAGTATTGCGTCACGCGCCTGATCATTGCCCGCTTATCAACCAATCGGCCCGCTACTGGTAGACGGTCCGGCGGGTGAGTCGAGAGGAGGTTGCGACTGCGCTGCATAGCGCACCGATCATGCCGTGCATGTTGCGTCGGTGATTTGTGGTCCAGCAGAAGGCG
>DASXIW010000059.1:0-2478 GCA_036497785.1 Acetobacteraceae bacterium
TCGGGGATCGCCTCGATCCCCCGGCGCATATCATCGACCGTCATCAGACGCTTCATCCGCAGCACGCCGGCCAGCCCATCGACCTCCTTGTCGAAGTCGGTCAGCGCGTGCGGCTCGACATCCACCGGCTCGCACAGGAATTTCGAGACGCCCCCCAGGTCGTGGTGGGCACGCGGCACATCCTTTTCCATGCCGGGGACGATACCGCGTCCGCGTTCCACTGCAACAGCCTCAATTGGCGACCGCTTCGCCTGGCATTGTGCCCCAGAACTGGCTGCGCCTGAGGTACCCGCGGTAGTCGCCGACCTGCGCCTGGCACCACTCGGAATTCGCCTGGCAGGAGCGGATGTGCCCCACGACGCCCGGCTTCAGGACCGCCACCGGCGCGGCGCTGTCCTGTGCGTCCCGCCGCAGCGTTGCATCGGCGGCGGTGACGATGAAGCTGCGCCGGCCGGTGAGTGTCGCTGAATGCACCCAGCCTTTGATTCCGTCCGGATCCTGCACCAACCGCCAGACCTCGAACTCGCGCTCGATCTCCACCGGCAATTCGCGGCGCTTGTAGACCCATTCGATCGGATAGCGGGTGCCCGGACCGGCGCGCAGGTTCACCTCGTCCGAGCGTAGCGCGGCGTAGCGCGGCAAGGGCAGATTGGTGGCGGACCCCTTGGCGTCGGATGCAGCGGCTTTTGGCGGTTCGACCGGGGCAGGGGTCGGCGGCGGCGGCGGAGCGGCGGGTGGTTTTGGCGGCGGCTTTTGCGCGTGAATCGCGCCATGCGGCCGAACGACCGGCGGTGGTTTCGCGCCTGCTGGATGCACCGGCGCGCGCGGAGCCGCGCTCGGCGGTTTGGCTGCCGGCGCCGATGCCGCCTTCTGCTTCGACGGCATCTGAAGCGTCCCGCTCGATTGGCCGCCGGCGGTCTGCGCCAAGGCACCCGACGCGCCGAAAAGCATCCCGCACAACATCAGCAGAGGCAGCGATGCCGATACCGAAATGGACATGCGATATGGGTGCCAAGTCGCGGCGAGCCGGGTCAAGCGCGTAAACACGACAATCGCGGCATCCCAAAATTGCGCCGCAAAGAACGCCCAGCGGCCGACACGACACCGGCCAAAGTTAACGTGACAATGCGGGTCCTCCCGATACGGTAAGTTTCGTCGTGTTCACCCGAGTCGGAAGTCGCTCACATGCGTCAGCCTGGACGTGCGCAAAACTGCACCCCACGATCGGCCGCCCCCGCCATAACGGTCTTCGTCGTACTGACCCCGATCGGCGGCATCGCGCGCCAGTCCTTGGGACAGGAGGACCTGCCGTGAAGAAACCGCCGGCGCGCGCAGGGACTGTCGCGGTTTCGGTGGATGTTCTGGCCACTCGGGGCAACGAGGCCTTGCGCCTGAACCGCTTCAAGGAGGCGATGGAGGTCTTCAAGCAGTTGGCCCGCCAGGCTCCGCGGCCGGAATGGACCCAACGCCTTGGGGATGCGTACGCCGGTCGGGCGCACGCTCTGGCCGACAAGGGCATGTTCAAGGAAGCCGCGATGGTGCTTGAGAACACCCTCGCTCCGGACGGGACACTTCGCGAGCCAGTGCTCTACCTGACCTGCCTGATCCGCCAGGGCCAGCACCAGAAGGCGAAACAGGCGGCACTCAGGCTCGTCAGCCGGCTGCCGGCCGCCGAGGCTGGCCGCGTGACCGAATTGGCTGCGGCCTTGGCGCTCGCGGTGCCGACACGGACCGAGATGCCGGGCAGCGCTTCGGGCGCCGAGCCGAGCCACGCGGCACAGGCGGCTCTTGCGGCCTGGCTCCAGGGAAAGCCCGCCGACGAGGTCGATCCACTGCTCGCCCGCATTCCGCTGCGCTCGCCGTTCGGGCCGATGCGGCTGATACTGAAAAGCCTGATCACGCCCTCGGATGCTTCGGCAAAAGCCCTCGGGCTGCTGGCCATGATCCCGGCGGAGTCGGTGTTTTCCGGCGCACGTGCGGCGGTGGAGGCGACGCTGGCGGACGATCCCGCAGTCCTGGCGGCGCGCTGGAGTCAACTGCGGCCCGCGCAGCAGGCCTTCGTCGCGGAAACCCGCGGCCTGCCGCCAAACGCGACCGGACTGCTGAACCAGATTGCCGACGCCGAACGGCGCGGCCCAGTGGCGTTGTTCAATCTGCTGGTGAAGCCGGGGCTGCCGCTGCCGGCTGACAATCTTCGCACCGCCTGCCTCAACCTCCTGCCGTCGATCCCGGAATATCTCCACCAGTTCGATCGACGGTTTGAGCCGCTCTCAGTGCTGGAGCGCAACCGCGTTCTCGCCCTGGCGGCCGAGTCGCGCGACGAGTGGGGGCGGGCGCAGGACTACTGGGATGGAGTGGCCGTGTCGTTTGAGCAGACGCCGGATGCGCGCCTGTCGCAGGCGGTGGTGCTCCGGCATCTGGCCGATCTGGCGCAGACGCATCGGGAGTGCCTCGGGGACCCGTGGACGGACACGGCCG
>DASXIW010000060.1:0-8512 GCA_036497785.1 Acetobacteraceae bacterium
GGCGCCGCTGCCTCCCCAGGCGATGATCATCCCGCGGCCGCCCCCGCCGCTGCCCCCGCTACCACCCCGCCCGGCGCCGCGCGCGCCAACCTTCCCGCGCCCGATGCCCTTCTCGTGGAACGGCGCGCCGGACAACGCGACACCGGCCCCGCCACGCCGGAGCAGGAATTCCGGCGCGATCGACATGGCGCTCGGCCCCGCCATTCTCAATTCGCGCGGCGCGCCGCCCCGCCAGACCAACACCAACACCGCCTCGATCCGCGTGGAAGGCGCGCAGGTCGGCGATGACTGGATGCAGCAGATGCAGCGCTGGTGGGACGAACACGCCTATTACCCGCACGAGGCCGCGGCGAATAACGAGGAGGGCACGGTGCAGCTGCATGTCGGCATGGATCGCTATGGCAACGTGCAATCCGTCGAGGTCGAAAGCGCCTCCGGTTCGCAATGGATCGACATGGGCGCGCTCGCCTTGTTCCGCCACGCCCATCTGCCGCCCTTCCCGCAAAGCACGCCGCAAGGCCGGGCCGATCTGCATCTGACGCTGCAATACATTCTTCTCCACCCCTGACGCGGCGGATAGGCTGATGGGCAACGTATCACCGGAGGCCGCGTGACTACGCCAGCCAACATATCCAATTTGCGCATCGATGCCGGGCGGCTGTGGTCCAGCATCCTGGAAAGCGCCCGGATCGGCGCCACGGCGAAAGGTGGCATCAACCGGCTCACCCTGACCGATCTGGACCGGCAAGTGCGCGACTGGTTCATCGCCGCCTGCCGCGACGCAGGCTGCACCGTTACCGTGGATGCGCTCGGCAACATCTTCGCCCGCCGCCGCGGCCGCGACAACGCGCTGCCCCCCATCGCCATGGGCAGCCATCTCGACACCCAGCCCACCGGCGGCAAGTTCGACGGCATTATCGGCGTGCTGGCCGGGCTGGAAGTGCTGCGCACGCTGAACGATTCCGGCATCGAGACCCAGGCGCCGATCGAGGTGATCGACTGGACCAATGAGGAAGGCAGCCGCTTCGCCCCGGCCATGCTCGCCTCCGGCGTGTTCGCGGGCGTGTTCACGCCGGACTACGCCTATACGCGCCAGGACCGCGACGGCATCAGCTTCGGCGAGGCGCTGGACGGCATCGGCTATCGCGGCGAGACCCCGTGCGGCGGCCGCAAGCTCGGCGCCTTTTTCGAGTTGCATATCGAACAGGGCCCGATCCTGGAAGCCGAAGCCAAGACCATCGGCGTGGCGACGGGCGTGCAGGGCATGCGTTGGTACGAACTGACCCTGACCGGCGCCGACAGCCATGCCGGCACCACCCCGATGCGGCTGCGCCGCGACGCGCTGCTCGCCGCCGCCCGCGTGATCCAGGCGGTGAACGCAGTGGCGCTGGACCACGCGCCGGACGCCGTCGGCACGGTCGGGCTGATCGAAGCGCGCCCTAACAGCCGCAACGTGGTGCCCGGCGAGGTTTTCCTCACCATCGACTTGCGCCACCCGGACGACGAAGTGGTGGCCGGTATGGAGCAGCAACTCCGCATTGCGCTGAACGCCATCGCCGCCGAGGCCAGCATCGCCGCCAGCCTGGATCGAAACTGGGATTCCCCCGCCGTGCCCTTCGATCCCGATTGCATCGTCGCCGTGGAGCGCGCCGCCGCCGCGCAGGGACTGCCCGCGCGCCGCATCACATCAGGTGCGGGGCATGATTCCGCCTATATTGCGCGGGTGGCGCCCACCGCGATGATCTTCGTGCCCTGCGACGGCGGCGTCAGCCACAACGAACTGGAAAACACATCGCCTGAGCATGTCGCAGCGGGCGCGAACGTGCTGCTGCACGCGGTGCTGGACACGAATGCGCGGCTTTACGGGGCGTAAGCCGTTACGCGTCGCCCCCGTCCACCGCATGCCGCCTGAGATCCGCCAGATCGCAATAGCGCAACGCCCCCTCATGGGTCGCGGCCAGCACGATTTGCGGTGCGTGGCCGGCTTCCAGTGCCTCTTGCCAGCGCGGGGCGCACAGGCACCAGCGATCGCCCGGGCGCAGGCCGGGAAAGCCGAATTGCGGCATGGGGCTGGAAAGGTCGTTGCCGGCGGCGCGGCTGAAGGCCAGGAAGCCTGCCGTCATCACCGCGCAGACCGTGTGACTGCCGATATCCTCGGCGCTGGTGTCGCAACAGCCATTGCGGAAGAATCCAGTCACCGGATCGTCCGAACAGGATAGCAGCACGCCGCCCAGCACGTTGCGGGAGGGCTTGCGGCCGGAACGTTCGTCGGTGTCGTCGAACGGCATGGGGCGTCTCCGTTCAGGCCGCGGCGGCGGGGGCGCGGGCGCCCAGGCCGTCGAACAAGGCAAGGCCGCGCAATTGCCAGGCGCGAACCGGGTCGCCCTCCTCCAGCAGCACGAAGGGGCTGGCGCAGCGGGGCCATTGCAGGCTGCCGAGCACGATATAGTCGGTGTAATCGGGCTCGTCCCCGCCCAGCCAGGGCTGGTGGCTCAGCACGTCGCGCACCGGCTGCAGCAGGCGGCGGAGGGCGAGCACGCCTTCATCCCGATCCGCCACCACCTCCTCCAGCGACCTGCCGAAGGCGCGCTCGCGGCTGGTGCGGAAATAGTCCTGATGATCGGGGTGCAGCACGTCCAGTATGTCGCGCACCACCAGCCGGGCGATGCCGGCAAGCAGCACCCGGTCGGTCCAGGCATTGAGGAAGCGGGCATGAGCCCGGCCCGCCTGGCCGCCGAACAGGCTGGGATGGTTGGGATAGGCATCTTCCAGATAGCCGGCAATCGCCCAGGATTCGACGACAACCGTTTCCTCGTCCACGATCACCGGCACTTTGCCCTGGCCGGAGAAGGCCAGCCGCTCCGTCTCGGTGAACCGCCAGGGCACGCATTCGACGTCCAGTCCCTTATGGGCGAGCGCGAAGCGAATGCGCCAGCAATAGGGGCTGAAGCGGCGTTCCGGGTCGGCGCCGGCGAGTTCGTAGAGGGTGATGGGCATGCAGGGCGCTTCCTTTGCAGATCTGCGCCATCTTACAGCTACCATGCGGACGCGTCATCCAGCGGCCGGTATCAGCCGGATGAGTGCAAGGCGCCTTCGCGCAATGGGTGCAATGCGTCTTCGCGCAGGGCGGCGAGCGCGGCTGCAGGCTCCATGCGGCGATAGACCAGCGGGTCCGCATGGGCCAACACCACGCGGCCGTCGGGGGCGATCACGTAGCCGGCCGGCATAGGCAGATCCCACTCCGCCGTGCCGTTGATGCGTGACAGGTCATGGCCGAGGCGCTCCAGCAGGGCGCGCGTCTTGGGTTGCGCTTTCCACACCAAGCCATAGCGGCGCGCAACGGCGTTGCCGGCATCGGAGAGCACGGAAAAAGACAGGAAGTTGCGTCGCGCGGTGGCGGCGGACTCGCACTGGGTTTGCGGTGAGATCATCAGCAATGTCGCGCCGTGGCGCGCCAGCTCGCCGCTTATGCGATCCACCGCCCGCAGGGTCAGGGTGCAGAACGGGCACCAGCCGCCGCGATAGAAACCCAGCACGACCGGCCCCTTGGCCAGTTGCCCGGACAGGCTGACCTGGACGCCGTTCTGGTCCGGCAGCGTGAAATCGGGTGCGATGTCACCTTGCCCGATCCGGGCCGTCTTTGCCGCCATGGCGACGCGTTCGGCTTCGCAGGCCTGCCACAGCGCGAGGGTGGCGGGGTCCATGCGTGCGATCAGGCCGTCGAGAAATGCATCGAGTTGGCTGGCGAGGCTCGTCATCGCTCGTCTCCCATTCATCGATCAGAACATGCAAGATCGTCGAGGAGATGGTTATGTGGCTTAGTCGCCGGTAGCGGATAATCCGCTCAATAGCGATGACATTGATACCGAAAAGTTTCAGATCATGGATCTTCTCGCCGCCCTTCGCACCTTCGTCCGGATTGCCGAAACCGGCAGTTTTTCCGCCGTGGCGCGGGAGGTGGGCGCGACCCAGCCGGCCGTTTCCCGGCAGATCGCCGCGTTGGAAGACCATCTGGGCGCGCGCCTGCTGCAACGCAGCACGCGCAGCCTGCGGCTGACCGAGGACGGCACCGACCTGTTGGCGCATGCGCGGCTGGTGATCGAGGCAGTCGATCAGACCGAAGCGGCAATCGGCCAGCGCCGCGACCAGGCGGCGGGGCTGGTGCGGGTCGGCAGCCCCACCGTGTTCGGGCGGCTATATCTGGCGCCGCATATCGGCATCCTGCTGGAACGCCATCCGCTGGTGTCCATCGAATTGCTGATGACGGACGATGTGGTGGACATGGTGCATGCCGGTCTCGATCTGGCCGTGCGCGTGGGCGAGGTGCAGGATACAACCCTGGTGGCAAGGCGGGTCGGCTCGACCTCGACCATCACGGTGGCCTCCCCCAGCTATACCGCCCAGCATGGCGAGCCGCAGACGCCTGCCGATCTGGTGCGCCACCAATCCATCCTGAACACCCGCATGCCCTCGCCCGAGGAATGGCAATTTACGGGGCCTGACGGGATTGTGCCGGTGCCCGTTGCCGGCCGGCTGCGGGCGAACAGCATCGAAGCGGTGAAAGAGGCCGCGCTGGCCGGGGTTGGGATTGCGTTGCTGCCGACCTGGATGGTGGGCGAGGAAATGCGTGACGGCCGGCTGCGGCCGATCCTGCAAGCCTGGCAGCCCAAGCGCCGGCCGATTTCGTTGGTCTACCCATCCCGGCGCTTTCTCGCCCCGCGCACCCGCGCAGTGATCGATTTTCTGGTGGATGAGTTCCGTCTTGACCCGGTCATTTCAGCGTACGGTGCCTAACCATGCATTTTGCGACGCAAAGCGCTTGTTGCGACGCAAAGCGCTTGCAAAGCAGCCGCATAGTGGCGTTAAACTCGCGTTATGCACTCGTCATGGAGGCAGGAGATGTTTTGCCAGGCTTGGAGCGCGGCGCAGCAGCGCCTGTCGGAGTGGTTCCGACCGGTCAGCTGCATGTTTGCCGACAACTTGCGAGCCTCCTCCGTGTTCGCCATCATGATGATGAGCTGAGCCAGACCAAACACCCCCGCGCGCAACGAATTTCTTAAACCGTTTAACGGGTTATCGTGGTTTTTTAGATCAATCCGGGAGGTATTTTCTGTTCGGATGTCGCGCGACGCTTGCACCGCCCCGGTCGTCTCGCGTTAGTATCCACCGATGGTTCACGGCATCCCGCATCAATCGGCCAACATCGTTTATTTGGCGTCATGAACGTCCTTGCCCCACCGAAGGCCCGGCTTTCCATTGAGGTCGTTCACGACCTGGTTTGCCCCTGGTGCTATTTGGGCATGCGCCGGTTGCTGCGCACCCTGCGGCGGCGGCCGGACCTGTTATTCGACATCGTCTGGCGCCCGTTTCTGCTCAATCCCGACATGCCGCGCGTCGGCATGGCCCGCACCGACTATGTCATGCGCAAATTCGGCGGCGAGGAACGGGCGCGGCGGCTTTATGCGTCGATTTCCGAGATCGGCCTGACCGAAGGGCTGCAATTCCGCTTCGACCGCATCCGCCGCACCCCGTCCTCGGTGGACGCGCATCGGCTGGTGCTATGGGCGGCCGGTTCCGGGGCGGAGACCGATCTGGTCGAGGCGCTGTTCGCCGCGCATTTCACGGATGGGCGCGATATCGGCGATATTTCGGTACTGGCGGCACTCGCCTACACGGTCGGGTTGGATGGCAGCGCCGCTACGGCGTTTCTGCGCGCGGAAACCAATGTCGATGCCATCCATGCGGAGAACCTGCGCGCCCACAGGCTGGGCATTAACGGCGTGCCCTGCTTCGTCATCGGGGGCCGTCACGCGATTGCCGGCGCGCAGGAGGCCGAGGTGATCGAGCGCCTGCTCGACATCGCGGTGCTGGAGGCGACCGAAGGCTGAGGCTGCCCCCGGTCGCCCCAACTGCCCTCAGTGGGAGATTTCCTCCAGCGCCAGGTTGCGGGTGCGCGGGCCGAACACGCCGATCAGGAACATCACCATCGCCATGCAGAAGGCGATGAACAGGAACACGCCGGTCACGCCGGATGTGCGCAGGAAGAAGGCGATGACGAAGCCGCTGAAGATGACGCTGAAGCGGCTCCAGGAATAAACAAAGCCCACGGCGCGGGCGCGCACCCGGGTGGGGAACAGCTCGGCCTGATAGGAGTGAAAGGCGAAGGACATCCAGTTATTCGACATGGTCAGCACCACGCCACACAGGATCAGCAATGCGTCGCTGGTGGGCAGGGAGAACAGCACGCCGAATACCGCAACGCTCGCGGCGGCAATGACAATCTGCCATTTCCGTTCGATCCGGTCCGCCACCAGCATGCCCAGCAGCGGGCCGATCGGGTTGGCGATGGCGATGATGAAGGCATATTCCAGGCTGGTGGTGACATGGATGCCCTTGGCGATGATCAGCGTGGGCACCCAGTTGGCGAAGCCGTAAAAGCCGACCGCCTGGAACAGATTGTACAGCGACATCAGAATGGTGCGGCCACGATAGGGCGCCTGCCAGATTTCCATGAAGCTGCCGCGGCTTTCGGTCTCCGCCACCGCGGGTTCCGGCTCCGGCAGCGGCCCGGTTTCGGCCGCCACGGCCTGTTCCATGGCCGTGGTGATGCGGTCGGCCTCCACCAGCCGGCCCTGCTGGATCAGCCAGCGCGGCGATTCCGGAATGCCAAGGCGGATCCACCACACGAACACCGCGCCCACCGCGCCGATCAGCACGACCCAGCGCCAGCCATCCAGGCCCAGCGGCGCGTTCGGGACCAGCAAATAGGACAGGAAGGCCACCACCGGCACCGCCATGAAGGTGACGAACTGGTTGAAGGCGAAGGCCCGGCCGCGCAGATGCTTGGGGATCAGCTCGGAGACGTAGGTGTCGATCGTCACCAGCTCAACGCCGATGCCGACGCCGGCGATGAAGCGCCAGAGATCAATGGAAATGGCGGTGGATTGGAAGGCCATGATCACGGTGGCGGCGGAGTACCACAGCAGCGAGGTGGTGAAGATCACGCGCCGGCCGAATTTGTCGGCGACGAAGCCGAAGACCAGCGTGCCGACGAACAGCCCGGCGAACAAAGCGGCGACGAAGCTGGCGAAGCCGGAGAAGCCGAACAGGCTGACCGTGGTGGTGGAGAACATGCCGCCCGCCGTCAGGCCCGGCGCGACATAGCCGGTGAAGAACAGGTCGTAGAACTCGAAACAACCGCCCAGCGAGAGCAGGGTGACGATCTTCCAGACATGCCGCGAACTCGGCAGGCGGTCGAGGCGGGCGGTGATGCTCGCGGCGGTGGTCTGCAACATTCTGGACGCCTCCCGATTCTTGTTACTAGAGGCGCATGACATGCACGAAATGACTGCGGCGGCTAGCCCCGCTTGCGGTGCCAGGGGGGAACATGATCGGCTTGCGTAGCATAGATAGTTTCTACGTGGGCGGGACCGACCTGACGCTCGCCGGCCTGCCGGTCGCCGAGCGGCGCATGGCGGCCGGCGCGGCACCAAGGCGGATCGATCCAAACGGCGCCTGCGTGACCGGGCAGATGTATGTGCAGGCCTATCGTCAGGTCGCGCCGCGCCACCCCTTGCCCGTGCTGCTATGGCATGGCGGCGGGCTGACCGGGGCGTGCTGGGAGACCACGCCGGATGGGCGGCCGGGGTGGCTGATGTGGTTCCTGGAGCAGGGCTTCGACGTGCTGGTGAGCGACGCGGTGGAGCGCGGCCGCGCCGGCTGGAGCCGCTGGCCCGAGATCTATGCCGAGCCGCCCTTCTTCCGCACCAAGAACGAGGCCTGGGAAGCCTTCCGCATCGGTCCGGCGGGAAGCTGGAACGACGATCCGGCCCGGCGCATCGCCCATGCGCCGATGCTGTTCCCGACGGAGGCGATGGACGCCTTCGCCCGCCAGTTCGTGCCGCGCTGGGCGGATCGCGAGGCGATCACCATGGCGGCCTATGCCGCGCTGCTGGACCGGGTGGGCCCTTGCATCGTGGTGGCGCACAGCCAGGGCGGCGGCTTCGCCTTCGAGGCCGCGCAGATCCGGCCGGAGGCGGTGCGCGCCGTGGTGGCGCTGGAGCCTTCCGGCGGGCCGGCGGCGGTCAGTTCGGCAGCCACGAGGCATCTGGTGCTGTGGGGCGACCGGGTCTGGGGGCATCCGGAATGGTCCCGCTACCGCAGCGTGGCCGATGCCCATATCGGGCGGATTGCGGCGGCGGGTGGCATTGTGCGGATGATCGACCTGCCCGAGGAGGGTGTGGCCGGCAATTCGCATATGCTGATGATGGACCGGAATTCCGATGCGCTGGCGGCGCGGGTTTTGGCGTGGCTGGCGGAAATCGGGGTTGCCGGCGCTTGACCGCGCGGGAGCTGACCCAATTTTGAAGGTGCAACAGGGGGGGCATTGCCATGCGCCGCGCGTTGATCGCCTTCATGCTGCTGTGTACCACCCTGCCCGCCAATGCCGCGCTGAAGGATGGCGCCGTGGCGCCCGACTTCACCGCGCAGGCCACGCTAGGCGGCAAGGAAT
>DASXIW010000061.1:0-3649 GCA_036497785.1 Acetobacteraceae bacterium
TCGGCGCCTTCTGCTGGACCACAAATCACCGACGCAACATGCACGGCATGATCGGTGCGCTATGCAGCGCAGTCGCAACCTCCTCTCGACTCACCCGCCGGACCGTCTACCAGTAGCGGGCCGATTGGTTGATAAGCGGGCTATCGAAAGGTATGCAAACTCCGCAATTAGCCTATTTGGAAGATGGCCTTCGTCCACCTTATCTACATCAGACATCCCTACTGCCTGGGGTTTACTTAGAACGCATATTCGCACGCTAGGGCCAGTTAACACCGAACCCTCTAGTCGAAGCGAGTTCTTCAACTCGGGCGCTTCCTCAGCAGCCTCTAGTATTTCTTTTGCAATGATGCTCACGCCACTCTGAGAGGTATAAACAGCTAACAGTCTCAGGCGCCCATTCTCAGCAAGGTCATTCTTTAAGATATTGACGATAATCTCTTTCGCGCGGACGGAAGACGCGCCTTCTAAAAACCAGTCAATAATGACAACGTCTGCGTGTGCAGCGGCCTTTGTTGCTCGGGCGACCATGTCCTCCCCTCGTTCTGGCCGATATAACCCGCAAATTACCGCGCGCTCGGACCACGCGTCGGTCAAATGCTTCGCATTGAGCTGATGCGAAGGCTGCTCGGCAATAGCTTCAATAATCGATTCAGAGCCTGTGTGGGGAAAACTGTCGGAACCAGTATGGAGGTCGGTTGAGTGCGCAGCCTTCAACACCGAGCCGCCACCGCGCGTAGCAGGGCGACTAACAGGCGGTGTCGCATAGGAAGGGCGCATTTCGGCCTCATTATCGATGACCAGGGCTGTTTGAACAAATCTACTGACTCCAGAACGTCGGTAGTCATCAAACGCGCCTAATAAGCCGCTCATGCGCTAAGTCCCTGCTTCTTATTACCGTCTCGGGCAGCAATTCGGAAAACCGGCCGCTGATCCTCACCGGCCACTTCAAGGTCGCAGCCGGCGGCGCGCATCTCATCGAACTGCGGATCGGTCCCTTGGTCGTCGGTTGAGACCCTGGCGTAGCCGATCCGGCGGCCTGGGCGACGGATTTCCGGATTTGGGACTGCATCACGGCAATGGGGTTCCTATAGCACCCAATTTTGCAAATTAATAATGTGTTTGCAAACGGCCGTTTGCAAAGGTGGCCGATGTGGCGCGGGCGCCTGAACGGCCTGCGGGCGTGCGTGCTGGGGGAGGGGAAGGGGGCTGCTGTTTGGGCTCCGCCAGGGCGTCGCCCGCCCTCTGGGGCCGCATTTGCGGCCGTTTGCTGCGACAGCCCGGGCTGAGGTCGGCCAGGTGCTGAATTGGCGCAGTTTGGGTGCGCGGGGGCTGGAATGGCATGTCACTGGACGAAAACCCTTACCGCGCCTTAGTCAGGCTTGCCTTAATCCGCGCAAGCCGCCAGAATCGCTTGGGTTTCGAGCCGGGGCGGTCGCGGCGATGGCCGTCGTGGTGGGGTCCCCGGCGAGGGCATGAGTGGAGACAGGCGATGGCGCACGAGGGCGAGCACCCGACCCCGCAGCCGGCGGCACCCGCCGGTGCCCTGCCGTCCGATGCATTGCCGTCCGCCGCGCCGGCGCAATCCCGGCGACCGCCGGCCGCGGAGACGGTGCGGCTCTATGCGAGCGATTGGGCGGCGTTTGTGGCCTGGTGTCACATGGCGGCGCGAGTGCCGCTGCCAGCCGACCCCGACGCGATCACGGCCTATCTGGCCAGCCTGGCTGACACGCTGAGCTATGGCACGCTGATGCGACGCCTCGCCGCCATCGCCGACCAGCATCGCCAGCACGGTCTCGCCGCGCCTGCCATCGATCCGGCCGCAAAGGCCGTTCTGCGCGCGGTGCGCGGCGCGGCTATCCGCAGGCGCCGGCCGCAACCGCCCTCGGGCCTGCTCGCGCGGATGGCCGCCACCTGCCCGGGCGATCTTGCCGGGCTGCGCGATCGCGCGCTGCTCCTGCTCGCCGCCGCAACGGGGCTTGGCCGGACGGCCCTGGTCAATCTCGACATGGAGCACATCCGCTTCACCACGGCCGGGCTCGAGCTCACCATCCCCTATTACCCCGACGCCGCGGGTCGCAAACGCAGCATCACCGTCCAGCGCGGCGTGTCGCTCGCGAGCTGTCCGGCGCGGGCGTTGGAGGACTGGTTGCGCTCGTCCAATACGAGCTTTGGCCCGGTATTCCGCAAGGTGGATCGCTGGGGCAATGTCGAGCATCGGCGTCTTGGCGCCGACGCGATCCGCCGGATTCTCGCGCGCCGGTCCACGCGCCGCATCCGCCGCGCGGACGAGGCGCGGGCGTGAGCCGCTCCACCGCCGACCGCACCACAGCGGCGGCGGAAGCCCTGCACGCCTGGCTGGACAGCCAGCCCAAGCGGGTCACCCAGCCGGCCATGCCGCAGGATCCTTCTGCCGCGTCGCCCAATGCAGCCGCAGATCATACAGCGGCCGGGTCAGCAGAGCCGCCGGAAGCAATCGCACGGGGCTCCGCCACGGGGAGCGGCGAGCCCATACCGGCAGCGCACGCCCTTAGTCATAGCGAGACCGCGAGACCCGCTGATCGCCCCGACCGGAACGGCGTTGGTTTGCTTGCGCCGTCGGCACCCGCACGCAGCCGCGACGACCATGTCGGCGACGGCAGCCCGTGCCACCTCGGCCATACGGACTGGCTGCATCATCGGCTGATCGTTTCCGGGCCGGTGGCCGACATCGCGGCCTTCCGGGCGGCGGCCGCGGGGGCCGGCACCATCCCCTGGCATCTCGATCTCGACCGTCTCGAGGAAGACTGGTTTCATCTGCTGGTGTCCCCGCCGGCGCCGCAGCAGCGCAGCTTGAGCGCCGAGGGGGCGCGGGTGTTCGCCGGCCAGCTGCGCGCGGCGGTGTCGCTGCGCCATGAACTCGGAGTGGCACGCGTGGGCCGGAGCCGGGCCTGCCCGTTCGATTTGCACGCACTGGTGCCGGTGCCGGCGGCGATGCTCCGGCTGGGCCCGGACGAGCCGGCGGCGCGCGACTGGTTGTGGACACATTGGGGCACCACCCAGGCGCTGCGCCACGTGGCGGCGGACAGCAGCCACAGCGACGGGGAAGGGCAGGGGGGTCAGACACCCATGCCCGACGGCCGCGCCGCGACAGGCGACGGCACCATCTTCCGCGTGACCTTCTGGTCGGCCGATTGGACGCCCTGGCGCGCCTTGGCGCAGATCGCCGAACGCTGGCCGAGCCTGCGGGTCGAGGTGCGGCCGACCTACGAGCTGGCATGACCGATCTCGACCAGAACGCAACGGCGCCGGACGCCATCGCCGCGGCGGTCGTCGCCTGGGAGGATCCGCCGCGTGTGCCGTCGGCCGGCGCGGCGCCGGTGCTGTCGGTCGATGGATTTGAGGGACCGCTGGACTGGTTGCTCGAGATGGTGCGAGCCCGGCAAATCGATCTGGCGCGGCTGTCGGTCGTGGCCCTGGTCGAGGCCTTTGCCGGCGCCATGGACACCGCTCTGGCCCGTCAGGACAACGCCCCGGCCCAGCTCGTGCGTTGGGGCGACTGGTTGGTGATGGCGGCCACGCTCGCCCATTTGCGCTCGCGGCTGCTGCTGCCGGCGGACGCACCGGAGGCCAAGGCCGCGGTGGACGAGGCCGAGGCGCTGCGCCGGCAGCT
>DASXIW010000062.1:0-6868 GCA_036497785.1 Acetobacteraceae bacterium
CGAAAGGTCCACGACTGTATGAGTGGGCGCGGATCGCGCTGCCATGGGCGGTCGACACTAGGCTTCGAACGCTGGCTGCTGATCCGTCGCAGGCGGCGCGATGCCTCAGAGCGCGCCTATTATCTGGTCTTCACGCGCCGCGGAACAACACTGGCGGAACTGGCCGGCGCCGCCGGCCTGCGCTGGACAATCGAAGAGTGCTTCCAGCGCGCCAAGGAGGAACTTGGCCTCGATCACTGCGAAGCCAGATCCTGGCACGGCTGGCACCGCCATATGACGTTATGTATGGCGGCAGCCGCGTTTCTGGCCAGGTTGCAGGCCGCGCTTCGCCGCGCCGCGTTCGGTAAACCGAACAGAACGAGTCCGCCGCTCGCCGTGTAACCGCCATCCGCCTCGGCTTGCCCAGCGTGCCAGAAATCCGAGGTCTGATTGCGAAGCTGTTGATACGATCGGCCCTGCGCCCACCGTTCGTCCTGGCGTGGTCCGCCCGGCGACAACGCCATCAGTTCGGTGCGGCTGAGGCCCACCACCGAGCCCACAAAACGCAACTGTAGTACTAGTGCCGGTCGGGGGCAGCCAATTGTTTTAGTGAGAGATTTTATCGGCCGGCGATTTCAGCGGAAGCGGCATTTTTCCAGCGTATTGTTCCACCATATTGCATCGATCGAGGGAGGGCGGCCTGGCTGGACCGCCCTTCTTCGTTTTACACGTCGAGATCCTCGACCGTTCGGGCATGCTCCTGGATGAACTGGAAGCGCAGTTCCGGGCGCCGTCCCATCAGGCTTTCCACCAAGGCGTTGGTGCGCGCGCGGTCCTCGGCCGGGGCCATCACCTTCAGCAGGGTGCGCCGGGCGGGGTCCATCGTGGTTTCCTTCAGCGCTGCGGGCGGCATCTCGCCCAGCCCCTTGAAGCGGCTGACCTCCAGCTTCGCGCCGGCCTTGAACAGCTTGGCCTTTCGCTCGCGATCCCCGTCATCCATGGCATAGACCGAGCGGGCGCCCTGGGTGAGGCGGTACAGCGGCGGCTGGGCCAGGAAGACATGGCCCTGGCGCACCAGCTCGGGCAGCTCGCGGTAGAAGAACGTCATCAGCAGGCTGGCGATATGGGCGCCGTCCACGTCGGCATCGGTCATGATGATGACCCGGCCATAGCGCAGCCGCGAACGGTCGAAGCGCTCGCCCACGCCGCAGCCGAGGGCTTCCACCAGGTCCTTCAGCTCCTGATTCTGCCGCAGTTTCTCGGTGGACGCGCTGGCCACGTTCAGAATCTTGCCGCGCAAGGGCAGCACCGCCTGGGTGGCGCGATCGCGCGCCTGTTTGGCCGAGCCGCCGGCGCTGTCGCCTTCGACCAGGAATAATTCTGTGCGGCCCGCATCCTCGGAACTGCAATCGGCCAGTTTGCCGGGCAGGCGCAGCCGCCGCGTGGCGGATTTGCGCGGGGTGTCTTTCAGTTCGCGCCGCCGCAGCCGCTCCTCGGCCCTCTCGATGACGAAGGCCAGGAGGTTATCGGCCTGGGTGGGATCGCCCGCCAGGAAATGGTCGAAGCGGTCGCGCAGGGCGGTTTCGACCAGCCGGGTCGCCTCCGGGCTGGTCAGCTTCTCCTTGGTCTGGCCCTGGAATTGCGGGTCGCGGATGAAGGCGGATAGCTTGGCGACCATGCCGCCCTGGATGTCTTCCGCCACGATGGGGGCAGCGCGGCGGTTGCCGCGCTGCTCGCCCCAGGCACGCAGACCCTTCAGCAGCGCGTTGCGAAAGCCCGCCTCATGCGTGCCGCCCTGGGAGGTGGGCACCGTGTTACAGTAGGAGGCGATCTGGCCGTCGCCATTTTCCAGCCAGACGACCGCCCATTCCACCCGGCCGGTGCGCTCGCCATTGGCGCCCACCGGCAATTCGGCCTCGCCCGACCACAGCGGCACAACCTGGGGGGCGGTGCCGATATCGGCTTCCAGGCTGTCGCGCAGGCCGCCGGGGAAATGCAGCACCGCCTCGGCGGGGGGCTCGCTGGCGCCCTTCAGCAGAGCGGGGTCGCAGGCCCAGCGTATCTGCACGCCGCGGAACAGATAGGCCTTGGAGCGGCACAGCCGGTAGAGCCGCACCGGGTTGAAGTGTAGCGTCCCGAAGATTTGATTGTCCGGGGTGAAGCGGATGGTGGTGCCGCGCCGGTTCTGGGTGGGGCCGGCATTGATCAACGGGCTGGTGGGCTTGCCGCGCGCATAGCTCTGCCGCCACAGCACACGGTCGCGCGCCACCTCGACCT
This sequence comes from Acetobacteraceae bacterium, assembly GCA_036497785.1. Classification (GTDB taxonomy): domain Bacteria; phylum Pseudomonadota; class Alphaproteobacteria; order Acetobacterales; family Acetobacteraceae; genus DASXIW01. The sequence goes on from DASXIW010000062.1 coordinate 2,257, forward strand.
CCAGCATCTGGGACAGGGCGTTCACCACTGAACTGCCCACGCCATGCAGGCCGCCGGAGGTGTCGTAGACCTTGCCGCTGAATTTTCCGCCTGAATGCAGGGTCGTAAGAATGACCTCCAGCGCGCTCAAATTCTTGAATTTTGGGTGGGGGTCCACCGGGATGCCACGGCCATTGTCACGCACCAGCAGGGTGTTGCCCCTCTCAAGCGAGACCTCGATGAAGCTGGCATGGCCGGCCACCGCCTCATCCATGGCGTTGTCCAGGATCTCCGCGGCCAGATGGTGCAGGGCGGTCTCGTCGGTGCCGCCGATATACATGCCGGGGCGGCGACGCACCGGCTCCAGCCCCTCCAGTACCTCGATATCCTTGGCGGAATAGGCGTCCGCGGCGAGGTCGCCATTCGTGGGACGGCTGGCCTTGTTGTCGGCCGCCGGGCGGGTGGCCTTGTCCTCGCCGTTGCGACTGCCCTTCGCGGTTTTCGCCGTATCTTTGCCGCCCTTGGCATTATCGGTCGCCCGGCCAGCCTTGCCGCCGGCGCCTGATCCGAACAGATCGTTCATGCTGTGTTCCCGTGCTGGACGGGCACTTTACCGGCGCTTGCGGCTTCGGTTCAAGCGGGCGGGGGTGGTTGGATCGGGCGGGGAAGGAGGTGTGGCCCGCCACTTTGCTCTCCGCCGGGGCATTTCGCTGTGGCCGCGAATGCGGGATGATGGGCGCCGATTCTCCCCCCTGTTCAGGAGCGCCATGACATGAACCTGCAAGCGGCTGCCGCCGAGCTTGCCCCGCGTGGCGTGCTGCGCGCCGGGATCAATCTGAGCAATATGCTGCTTGTGACGGGGCGGGGGCCGGGCGGGGAGCCGGAGGGGGTATCGCCGGACATGGCGCGGGCGATCGCCGAACGGCTGGGGGTTGCGGTGCAGTATGTGCCGTTCGCCACGCCGAGCGAAGTGGCCGATGCGGCCGGGCATGACGTTTGGGATATCGGGCTGATCGGCGCGGAGCCGGCGCGGGCGGAGAAGATCGCGTTTTCGCCGGCCTATGTGGAGATCGATTCGACCTATCTGGTGCCGGCGGGCTCGCCAATCCGGGCGATTTTGGAGGTGGACCGGCCAGGTGTGCGCATCGCGGTGGCGGCGCGCACGGCCTACGATCTGTGGTTGGAGCGGAATATCAAGCAGGCGGAGCTGGTGCGGGTGAACGGCATCGGCGCGGCGTATGAACAATTCGTGCGCGACGGGTTGGAGGTGCTGGCAGGGCTGAAGCAGCAATTGCTGGGCGATGTGGGGAAGCTGCCGGGGGCACGGATTTTGGAGGGGAGGTTCGCGGCGGTGCAGCAGGCGGTTGGGACGTTGCGCGGCAATGTGGCGGGGAGGACGTTTCTGGCGCAGTTTGTGGAGGAGGCGAAAGCGTCCGGGCTGGTCGCGGGGTTGATCGCGAAGCACGGGGTGCAGGGGCTTTCGGTTGCGGGGTGAGGGGACGCCGCCAATCCGCGGAACGGCAGGCGGGTTCTCAAGGCTCGGCTGCCGCCGCGTCAAGCAAGCCGCTTGCCTGACGCGGGCTTGAGGGGGTTCCGAGGGCAGAGGTGGCAAAGGTTCCGGCGGCGCACTTCGCCGCTGGATTGGTAGCGGGGGGGCTCTTGGCCTGATTTTGTGGCCTGTACACTTAAGCTATTGCTTATCTATCTGCGTTCAGATACTAAAGAACATGCTTAACAAACCTTCCCAGCTCGATCTGACGTTCCAAGCCCTGGCCGATCCGACGCGGCGCGCGATGGTGGAACGATTGTCGATGGGGGCGGCTTCGGTGGGGGAGTTGGCGCGGCCGTTGGCGATGTCGTTGCCGGCGGTGATGCAGCATCTGGCGGTGTTGGAGGGGGCGGGGCTGGTGATGTCCGAGAAAATCGGGCGGGTCAGGACTTGCCGGATCGCGCCCGGGGCGTTGCGCGGGGTGGAGGCGTGGATTGGGGCGCGGCGGGCCGAGTGGGAGATGCGGCTGGATCGGCTGGGCGATTATCTCAACGAGAACAAGGAAGGAGGAGACGGCAATGGCGCAAGTGAATGATTTCGGGACAGGCGTGAGGCCGGAACCGCTGGTGATTTCTCGCAGTTTTGCGGCACCGCGCGTGCTGGTGTTTCGGGCGTGGAGCAGCGCCGAGCATATGCGCCGCTGGTTCTGCCCGGAGGGGTTCACCGTGTCGCATGCGACGGTGGAGTTTCATGAAGGCGGGGTCTGCGATATTTGCATGCGGGCGCCGGATGGGCAGGAATTCTGGTCCAAGGGGCATTACATCGAGATCGTGCTGCCGGAGCGGTTGGTGTTCACATCGAGCATGGCCGGTGCGGATGGTTCGCCCGCTTTCACGGCGCATACGACGGTGATGTTCGAGGATGAGGCGGGCGGCACGCGGATGACTGTGCGCCAGGCCTACGAGATTTTCGACGAGGCCGCGCTTGGCGCGGTTCGCGGCGCGCCGGAGGGTTGGCGCACCACGCTGGACCGGCTGGAGGCGGAGGTTGCGCGTATTCGCGAGATGGCGGATGGGCGCTCGGTGGTTCACGGCAGCTTCAGTATCGCGCGGGTTTATGGGGTTGCGCCGTCGCTTGTGTTCCGGGCGCTGTCGGATGCCACGGCCAAGGCGCGGTGGTTCGGGGGCGGCGATGGATACGACGTGCTGGAGCGGAAGATGGATGTGCGGCCGGGTGGGCGTGAGCGGGTGAAGGGGCGGTGGGCGAGCGGCATGGTTTCCACCTTCGACGCCGTGTATTTCGACGTCGTGCCGGATCAGCGGCTCGTCTACGGCTATGAGATGCATCTGGACGACCGGAAGATTTCCGTCTCGTTGGCGACGATCGAATTGCGGCCGGAGGGGGCGGGGACGCGACTGGTGGTGACCGAACAGGGGGCGTTTCTGGACGGTTATGACGATGCGGGCTCGCGCGAGCATGGCACCGGGTTTCTGTTGGACCGGCTGGGCGCGTCGTTGGCGGAATAATGCCGGGTTAGACTGACTGGGCTTGCGCCCGAGGGCGAGATGGCGGTTCATCGTCTGATGACGATGCAACGACATATTGGCGGCGAGGCGGCGGCGGACGAGGCTGGCGAGGTTTCGGCGCGGCGCCTGCTGCTGACGGTGTTTTCGCCGATCATGCTGCCGATTTTCCTGGCGGTGATGGATCAGACGATCGTGGCCGCGGCGTTGCCGGCGATGGCGGCCTCGTTGGGCGCGGTGGAGCGGATTTCCTGGGTGGTGCTGGGGTATCTGGTGGCCAATACCGTGGCCGCGCCGGTGTATGGGCGGCTGGGGGATGTGTTCGGGCGGCGGCGGCTGATGCTGGTGGGGCTGGTGATCTTCATTGTCGCCTCCGTGCTGTGCGCGCTGGCCGGCAGTATCGTGACGCTGACGCTGGCGCGGGTGCTGCAGGGGCTGGGCGGTGGCGGGCTGATGGTGCAGGCGCAGGCGCTGATCGGCGAGAATGTGCCGGCGCGGCAGCGGGGGCGGTATCAGGGCTATCTGGCGGCGGTGATCGTGTGCGCCAGCATGTTCGGGCCGGTAGCGGGCGGGGTGCTGACGCAGAGTTTCGGCTGGCCGTCCGTATTTCTGGTGAATGTGCCGCTGGGGCTGCTGGCGATGGCGCTGGCCATGCGGCTGCCCTCCTCCGCCGGATCGCGGGAGCGGCTGCGGTTCGACACGCCGGGGCTGCTGTTGTTCGCGGGGTTCATCGTGCCGCTGCTGCTGGGGTTGGAGCAGGTGCAGCATTTCGATGCTGCGGCGGTGCCGGAGATGGCGGGGTTTTTCGGCGCGGCGGCTTTGTGCCTGGTGCTGTTCATCGTGCGGGAGCAGCGGGCACCGCAGCCGCTGATGTCGTTGCGCCTGTTGCGGATGCCGGGGGTGTGGCGGTCGGCTGTGATGGCGGCGTGCTCGGGCGGGCTGCTGGTGAGCGAGGTGACGTTCGTGCCGATCTATCTGCACGTGGTGCACGGGGCGTCGCCGGGGCAGATCGGGGTGCTGATCCTGCCGCTGGCGGCGACGGTGGGCGTCGGGTCGCTGATCACGGGGCAACTGGTGTCGCGGACCGGGCGGACGGCGCTGTTTCCTTCGATCGGGCAGCCGGTGACATGCGTGACGCTGGGCATTATCGCCGTCGGGATCGGTCATTTCAGCCTGTGGGGGTTGCCGGCGGTGCTGGCGTTCGCGGCGATTTTTCAGGGGTCGGCGATGCCGGTGGCGCAGATCACGGCACAGGCCGAGGCCGGCGCGGGGATGCTGGGGGCGGCGGCGGCGGCGGTGCAGCTGGCGCGCTCGGTGGGGTCGGCGATCGGGGTGGCGCTGGTGGGGGCGGCCTTGTTCGCGGCGCTGGCGCGCGCGGATGCCGCCACGGCGGCGCTGTTTGCTGAGATGGTGACGCATGGGCCGGCGGCGATGGACGCGCTGCCGGCGGCGCGGCAGGCGGTGGTGCAGGGGCAGGTGACGGCGGCGTTCGGGGTGGCGTTCGCGGTGATCGCGGCGTTCGCGGGGGTGAGCGGGGTGTTGGCCTGGACGTTGCCGGTGCGGCGGATTTAGAGGTAGGGCCGGGGCTTTCGGCCCCGGCTTGTTTCGCGTGGGCTTATTC
>DASXIW010000063.1:0-2464 GCA_036497785.1 Acetobacteraceae bacterium
GCTATCGCAACGCGCCCTACAGCATACGCAAGACCGAGTTGCAGCCGATCACCGCCGTCGAGGTGATCGATCCGTACACCCTGCGCATTCGCCTGTCCCGGCCCTATGCGCCGCTGCTGTCGCTGCTGGCCAACCGGGACGGAGTTGCGCTCTCGCCGAAGATCCTGGACAAGCCGACAGCGGAGATCGCCGCCCATCCGATCTGCACCGGCCCGTTCAGCTTCAACAGCCGCGTCGCCCAGGACCATATCCTGCTCGACCGTTATCCGGGCTACTGGAATGCCGGCCAGATCCATCTGGATCACATCCTGTTCCAGGTCATCGTCGATGCCTCGGTGCGGCTGGTCAATTTGCGATCAGGCGCGCTCGACATGATCAACCGGCTGGCCCCAACCGATGTGGCCGCGGTGAAGGCGGACCCGAAGCTGCGGCTGGTGACCTCGCCTTCGCTCGGCTATCAGATAATGACTTTCAATACGGATAACGGGCCGGCCGCGAACACGCCGTTGGGCCGCGATAAGCGAGTGCGGCAGGCCTTCGAGAAATCGATCGACCGCTTCGCGCTGAACCAGGTGGTGTTCGACGGGCTATACGTGCCGAGCAACCAGACCGAGCCGCCAGGCAGCCGTTACTGGAACCCCGCGCATCCCGTGCCGAAGCGCGATCTGGCGGGCGCGCGCGCCTTGCTCAAGCAGGCCGGTCTGACGCGTGTGCCGGTGACGCTGACCATCGCGAATGATCCAATTTATGCCCAGCTCGGCGAGGTGATCCAATCCATGGCCGGCGAGGCCGGGTTCGACGTCACCCTGCGGCAGATGGAATCGGCGGCGACCGTGGTGGCGGGGCAGGGCGGCGATTTCCAGGCGACCATGGGCATATGGAGCGGGCGGCCTGACCCGGACGGCAATGCCAGCATGTGGATGGCGTGCGGCGGCTTCGTCAACTGGGGCAAATACTGCAACAAATCCCTGGACGATCTGTTCGCCCAGGGCGCCGCGGTGACCGATCCGGAAAAGCGGGGTCCTGTTTATCGCGAGATATCCGATACGTATTTGCAGGATATGCCCGACATGGTGCTGTTCCATTTCACCTGGCTATGGGCCATGAACAATAAAGTAGGCGGTTTCGTGCCAATGCCGGACGGGCTGATGCGCCCGGCTGGAATGACCCTGAAGAACTGAGGCGGCATATGTCATTATCAAATACAGGCATCGATGGTGCCCGATTGCTGCGCGACCTGCATCGTCTGCGCGGTTTCGGCACGTACAGGACCGGCGTGCATCGCCCGACCTATTCCCCTGTCGATATGGAGTCGCGGCGCTGGTTGTGCGAGCGGATGCGCGAGGCCGGGTTGGAGCCGGAGATCGACGGCATCGGCAACGTGATCGGCCGCAGCCCCGGCGACGGCCCGAAACTGCTGATGGGCAGCCATACCGAAACCCAGAATCACGCGGGTTGGCTCGATGGCGCGCTGGGCGTGATGTATGCGCTGGAGATCGCGCGCAGCCGCAACGAGCAGGGGCTGGGCGGCGTCGATGTCGCGGCCTGGGCGGATGAGGAGGGGCATTATGGTTCGTTCCATGGCAGCCGCTCATTCATCGGCGAGCTCAGCGAGGCCGATATCGACGCTGCGCGGAGCCGCTATTCGTCCACGACGTTGCGCGAGGCGCTGGCCGCCGCCGGGCTCGCCGGCGTGCCGCGCGCGACGCTCGATCCCGCCGACTACATCGGTTATCTCGAAGCCCATATCGAACAGGGCGATAATCTGGAAGCGACCGGCCTGCGCATCGGCGTGGTCACCAGCATCGTCGGCATCTGGCAATACCGCATCAGCTTCACCGGCGTGCAGAACCATGCCGGTACCACAAGGATGGCGATCCGCCGCGATGCGGGCGTGGCGCTGGTGAAGCTGGCCACCGCCATCGAGGAGCGTTTCCCGGCCATGGCGGGCGAGCGATCCGTGTGGACCATCGGCCGAATCACGCTCGACCCCGGTGCCGCCAGCATCGTGCCGGGCGGGGCGGAAATGCTGTTGCAGTTCCGCGATGCTGACCCCGCGGTGCTGGCGCGGCTGGAGGCGACGCTGGAGGCGCTGGTCGCCGAGGCCAATGCGGGACCGTGCGACGTGACGATGGTGAATTTGTCGCGCTCCATCCCGAAGCAGATGGATGAGGGTCTCCAGGCGGTGCTGACCACGGCGGCCGCGCGGATTGCGCCGGGCGCCAGCCAATCCATGCCCAGCGGCGCCGGCCACGACGCGCAATTTTTGGCGCGGCGCATGCCGGCCGCGATGCTGTTCGTGCCCAGCATCGGCGGTATCAGCCACCACTATGCCGAGGACACGGCGGAGGCGGATATCGTTCTGGGATGCGAGGTCCTGGCCGCCGGGGTTGCCGAAATACTCGGCCGGTGAGGCGGATTGCGCGGCCCCAACCCCGCTCTATGCTAGAACGAGACGAACAAG
>DASXIW010000064.1:0-12766 GCA_036497785.1 Acetobacteraceae bacterium
GGCAGATGATCACCGCGCATGGGTCGGCCGATGATTTCGGCGGCCCGCTGCGAATTGCCCAGATGTCCGGGCAGGTGGCTCAACTCGGCCTGGCCAGCCTCGTCTCGTTCATCGCGGTCCTCTCGGTCAATCTGGGCCTGATCAATCTGTTCCCCATCCCGGTACTGGATGGGGGGCATCTCGTATTCTATCTGGTGGAGGCGGTAACCGGCAGGCCATTGCCGCCGCGGGCGCAGGAATATGGGTTTCGCGCTGGTTTCGCGCTGTTGGCCGGCCTGTTCATCTTCGCCACCTGGAATGACCTGTCGCATATCGGATTATTCCGCTGGGTTGCCGGCCTGATCGGCTGAGGCGTCCTTCCGTACCCGCATCTGTTTTCTTCGGCACGCGCCGGGTAGCGTCGGGCCGTCGTCATCGCTATTCTCCGCCCGCCCGTGGCCAGCCGTCCCGATCGTTGAGATGGCGCCGCAGTGGGGGGGTATCGCTTTTGTTTCGCACTCGCGCAGCGCTGCTGGCGTTTTTCTGCCTGTTGCCCGGACCGTTTTCCGCCGCCTCCGCCCAACCCGCCAATGGGGTCCCTGCTGGTCCGCCGGCGCCGGGCGGGCCGTCCAACGTTCCTGCGCCGCGTAGGGCGGCGCCATCGGGCCAGGCATCGCCCATTCAGCGTGCGCCGGTGCGTGCGCCGGCTGCGCGGGCTCGCGCTGGCCAGGCCCAGGACACGATCACGGCCATCCGGGTCGAGGGCAATCAGCGCATCGAGGAGGGCACGATCCTCTCGTATATGCTGGTGCAGCCTGGCAATTCGTTCGATCCCGACCAGCTCGATCGCAGCCTGAAAACGCTGTACGCGACCGGGCTCTTCTCGGACGTTAATCTGCATCGCGACGGCCGCACACTGGTGGTGCACGTGGTCGAGAACCCAATCATCAACCAGATCGCCTTCGAGGGGAATCACAAGCTCACGGACGATGTGCTGCGCCCTGAGCTGCAGATGCGCCCGCGCGGCGTGTTCACCCCAGCGCTGGCCCAGTCCGACCGGCAGAAGCTGCTTGACGCCTATGCCAAGCATGGCCGCTTCGCCACGCATATCGAACCGAAGATCATCAAGCTCGACCAGAATCGGGTGAATGTCGTCTTCGAAATCCAGGAGGGCGACAACGCGCTGATCAGCCGCATCGCCTTCGTCGGCAACCATGCCTTCAGCGAAAGCCGGTTGCGCGAGGTGATCGACACGCGTGAGGAGGCCTGGTTCCGCTTCCTGTCCTCCAGCGACAGCTACGACCCGGAAAAGGTGAACTTCGACAAGGAATTGCTGCGGCGATTCTACCTGCAGAAGGGTTATGCCGATTTCGACGTGACGAGCGCCACGGCGGAACTGGCGCCCGACAAATCCGCCTTCTTCCTGACCTTCACGATCCATGAGGGCGAACGCTACAAGATCAGCAAGTCCGAGTTGCACGTCACCATCCCGAAGGTCGACAAATCCACGCTGACGTCCTACGTCGAATTGCAGGCGGGCGATTGGTACGACGGTGACGCGGTGGAGCGGTCGGTGCAGGCGCTGACCACGGCGCTGCAGAATCGCGGTTTCGCCTTCGCGGAGGTCAAGCCCCGCGTGCAGCGCGACCTGAAGAACCACACGATCGATCTGGTGTTCGACGTGGGCGAGGGGCCGCGCGTCTATGTCGAACGGATCGACATCGTCGGCAATGAGCGCACGATGGACAAGGTTATCCGACGCGAGTTCCGTCTGGCCGAGGGCGATCCGTTCAACGCGGCACTGGTCAGGGCCAGCCGCCAGCGCGTCCAGGATCTCGACTATTTCCAGTCGGTGAACATCCAGTCGCAGCCCGGCTCGACACCCGACAAGACTGTGTTGACCACCAATATCCAGGAGAAGGCGACCGGCGAACTGAGTGTCGGTGGTGGCTATTCAACCGACGTGGGCGCGCTGGCTTCGGTGGGGCTGACCGAGAAAAACATGCTCGGCACCGGCATCGACGCCGGCATCTCCGGAACGCTGGCCCAGAAGGAAACCCAGATAAATCTGTCGGTTACCGATCCGTATACCTTCGATCGCAACCTCGTCACCGGTTTCGACCTGTTCCGGACGCAGACGACTAATCTGGATACCCAGTCATACAGCGAGAGGCGCACGGGTGCGACCTTTCGGCTCGGTTATGATTTCAACGACCATCTGCGCCAAGCCTGGAACTATTCGATCGTGCAACGCGACGTCTTTAACGTGCAGACCAATGCGAGCGTGTTTGTGCTGAACCAGCAAGGTCAGTCGACGTTGTCGCAGGTGGGCCAGACGCTCTCGCTGGATTATCGGGATAGCAAGCTCAATCCGCATTCCGGATTCATCGTGCGGGTAGGGAACGATTTCGCCGGACTTGGCGGCGATGTCGATTTCATCCGTAGTAAAATAGACACGACGATTTTCGTTCCGCTCGATCGCTTCACCGGCAATAGCGACTGGGGTATCAACATCTCGGCGGGCACTGGTTATCTGGCATCGCTGGGTGGCCAGGAGCGAATCATCGACAACTTCTTCCTGGGAGGCGACAATCTGCGCGGCTTCCAGACTGGTGGCGTCGGTCCGCACGCGATTGTTGGCGGAGACAGCCTCGGCGGCAAGTTCATCTGGACGCAGTCGACGGAATTGCATTTCCCGCTACCAATCTCGCCTGATCTCGGCCTCACCGGGCGTGCCTTTGTCGATATGGGCTCGTTGTACGGCATCAACAAGCTGGTGGTGAATGGCTCCCCGATCGCGACGACCAACTATGAGAGCGTTCGTCTCAGCGCTGGCATCGGCGTATCCTGGAGGACGCCGTTCGGCCTGATAAACATCGACCTGGGTCAGGCGATCCTCAAACGCAACTTCGACCAGACCCAGCTTTTCCGCTTTGGTTTCGGCACAAGGTTCTAGTGCAAATGACCCGTCCAATGACCACTGCCGCCATGCTCGGCATGGCCGCCATGCTCGTCCTGTCGCCGACCGCGGCGCGCAGCCAGGATTACTTCGTTCCCAACCAGCCCCGCGCCGCGCAGCCGGGCCGCGCCCCGGCGCGGCAGGCCGCCCCGCCGGTGCAGCGTCAGGTGCAGCAGCCCGATATGGCGCAGCAACAGGCTGGCGGCGTTGCCCCCGGGGGGGAGATGGATCCGCCGCCGGTGCAGTTTCCCGTGCCGCCCGTGCCGGAACTGCCTGCTTTGCCGAAGGGCAATCCTTCGCCGACGGCGGTCATCGGCGTGATCGACGTGCCGGACGTGATGCGCGCCTCCACGGCGGCACAGCAGATCGACCGCGTGATCGGCGAGCGGCGCGAAAAGGTCAGCCAGGATGCCCAAAAGGAGCAGGCCGCCTGGCGTGACATCCAGCAGACCCTGGGCAACCAGCGAAGCACCATGTCGCCAGACCAGATCCGGTCGAAAGAGCGCGAGTTGCAGGAGCGCATCACCAGCGCGCAGCGCCAATTCCGCCAACGCAACCTGATCATTCAGGAAGCCGCGCAAGTCTCGCTGAACCAGATCCAGGCCGTGCTGATCGCGGTGATCCGGCAGGTCTCGGAAAGCCGCAGCATGAATCTCGTGCTGCACCGCCAGCAGGTGGCGCTGAACATCAATGATTTCGACATCACCAACCAGGTGGCGTCCGAACTCAACCGCATCCTGCCGACCGTGAGCATTCCACCCGATGGTGTGGCGCCGACCGCGCAGCTTCCTGTCCAATTGGCGCCGGGCGCGCTGGTCGCCGTTGGCGCCACGGCGCCGGCAGCCACGCCCGCCGCCGCGCCTGCTGCCGCATCGCCCGCGAAGAAATAGCCCCGGAAACGCCATGTCATGGCCAGCGATGGCGGGGGATCCGCGCTTCTTCACCCGGTGCGGTCCGTTCACCGTGGCGGAGCTGGCGGCTGCGGCGCAAGGCGAGCCGCCATCGAACGGCACGGACAGGCGGTTTACCGGCTTGGCCACGTTGCAGCTCGCCGGGCCGGAGGAGGTGAGTTTTCTGGATAATCGGCGTTATGCCGATGCCTTGTCGGCCACTCGGGCCGGCTGCGTGATGGTGCATCCGGAGATGTTGGCGCGTGTTCCCGCGGGCTGCGTGCCCATCGTCATGACCGAGCCGCGTGTCGGCTGGGCACGGGTGGCAGCACTTTTCCATCCGCTGCCGCCATTGGCGCCCGGCATCCATCCGGCGGCCGTGGTGGATCCCGCGGCGAAGATCGATCCAACCGCGGAAATCGCTCCGCTGGCGGTCATCGATGCGGGTGCGGAGATCGGCCCGCGATGCCGGATCGGCGTGGGTGCCTGGATCGGCGCCGGCGTGGTGCTCGGCCCGGATTGCCGGATCGGCGCCCATGCCAGCCTGAGCCATGCGCTCGTCGGCGCGCGCGTTTATGTCTACACCGGTGCGCGGATCGGGCAGGACGGGTTCGGCTTTGAAACCACGCCAGCGGGTTTCCTCACGGTGCCGCAGCTTGGCCGCGTGATTCTTGAGGACGATGTGGAGGTCGGGGCGAACAGCACCATCGACCGCGGATCGATTGGCGATACGGTGATCGGCGCGAGCTCACGGCTCGACAATCTGGTGCAGATCGGTCACAACGTCCGCCTTGGTCGCTGCTGCGTGATCGTGTCCCAGGCAGGTATTTCTGGTTCGACGGTGCTTGAGGACTTCGTCATGGCGGGCGGACAGGCGGGAATCACCGGGCATTTGCGGCTTGGCAAGGGCGCCAAGATCGGGGCGCAGGCCGGGGTTATGGCGGATGTGCCGGCTGGGGCGGCAGTGTTGGGCAGTCCGGCCCTGCCGATCAAGGAGTTTTTCCGCCAGGTGACCGTATTGAAGAGGTTGGTCGCGCAGCGCCGCTCCCAAGGGGGCAAAGGCGGGCCGTCTGGGGAAGTGGATTCGGATTGACGGGCATGGATGCAACGCCACCAAAAGAGACTGACGGGTCGGCAGACCGGGTCGAGGTTTTCGATATTGCCGGCATCATGCGGGCGATACCGCATCGCTATCCGTTCCTGATGATCGATCGGGTGGTGGAACTGGTGAAGAACCAGTCCGCCATCGGGGTCAAGAATGTCTCGGTGAACGAGAATTTCTTCCAGGGCCATTTCCCTGGCCATCCCGTCATGCCCGGCGTGTTGATCATCGAGGCGATGGCGCAGACCGCCGCCGTGCTGGTGGTGGAGACGCTGGGGCCGGATGCGCAGGGGCGGGTGGTCTATTTCATGTCGGTCGACGGCGCCAAGTTCCGGCGCCCGGTGCAGCCCGGCGATCAGCTTCGGATTCACGTGGTCAAGCAACAGCAGCGCGGCAATGTGTGGAAATTCCACGCCATCGCCCGCGTCGATGGCACGGCGGTGGCCGAAGCCACCTATGCCGCGATGATCATGCACAAGGTAGCGGACGCGAGTAAGTGATTTGATCTCCATTCATGCGACGGCAATCGTAGCCCCGGGTGCTACGATTGCCGCCGGTGCGCGTATCGGTCCGTTTTGCCAGGTCGGTCCAGATGTGGTCATCGAGGCCGGCGCCGAACTGATCAGTCACGTCGTGGTGGATGGGATCACGCGGATTGGGGCGGGGGCCGTGCTTTACCCGTTCTGCACCGTGGGCATGGCGCCGCAGGATCTGAAATACAGAGGCGAGCCGACGCGCACGGAGGTTGGCGCGCGCACACAGGTGCGCGAGCACGTTACCATCCATCGCGGCACCGTCACCGGTACCGGCGTCACCCGGGTTGGGTCGGACTGCCTGCTGATGGCGGTGGTGCATGTGGCCCATGATTGTGAACTGGGCAACGGCGTCGTGGTTGCCAACAACGTGGTGATGGGCGGCCATGTCACCATCGGCGACAATGCGGTGATCGGCGGCTCGGCGGCGATCCATCAATTCGTGCGCATTGGCCGGGCCGCCATGATCGGCGGTGTATCGGGCGTGGAGGCCGATGTTATTCCGTTCGGCAGCGCTATCGGCAACCGGGCGCGGCTGGCCGGCTTGAACGTGATCGGGCTGCGCCGGCGCGGGTTCGACCGGGCGCAGATCCATTCGTTGCGTGCTGCTTTCCGGCTGATGTTCCTCGGCAATGGCGGGGTGTTCGCCGAGCGGGTGGCGCAGGTGCGCTGCCATTTCGCTGGCGAGGCGCTGGTGGACGAGATGCTGCGTTTTGTCGATACGCCGAGCAAGCGCGGACTGATCCGCTCGGCGATTCAAGCCGACGACGAAGAGATTTGAATGACGCCCCGGTCGGCATGACGGACAGGCCGGCGCTGGGGATTCTTGCCGGCGGCGGCACCTTGCCCGGCCGGGTGGCTGCCGCGGCAAGTGCCGCGGGACGGCCGGTTTTCATGATCGGCTTCGAAGGCTATGCCGAGGCGGCGGTTCTGGCGCCGTTCCCGCACGCCGTGGTCCGGCTGGGCGCGGCCGGCCGGATCCTGGAATTGCTGCGGGCGCATCACTGCCGCGACCTCGTGCTGGTCGGCCCCGTGAAGCGGCCTTCCGTGTTCGATCTGCGGCCGGATATGGAGGGGACGCGCATTCTTGCCCGGGTCGGCCGTGCCGCCTTCGCCGGCGATGACGGCCTGCTCGCGGCTGTGGTGCGGGTGCTGGGCGAGGAGGGTTTCGCCGTCCTGGGCGCGCATGAGATCCTGACGGAGGCGCTGGGCCCGCGCGGCCTGCTTACCTCGCATGTCCCGGACGCCCAGGCCCTGTCGGATATCGAGCGCGGCTGCCAGGTGGTGCGGGCGCTGGGCGCGGTGGATGTCGGCCAGGCCTGCGTGGTACAACAAGGCATTGCGCTCTGCGTGGAAGCCATCGAAGGCACCGACGCGATGCTTGCCCGCGCCGCCGGCCTGCGGCGGGATGGCGCGGGCGGGGTACTGGTCAAGCTGGTCAAGCCGGGCCAGGATCGCCGGGCAGACCTTCCGACCATCGGGCCGGGCACGATCGCTGCTGCCCAGGCGGCGGGTCTGCGGGGGGTTGCATTCGAGGCCGGCGGGACCATCCTGGCCGAGCGCGAGGCCACTATCGCGGCGGCTGAGCGGGCTGGGCTGTTTCTGCTTGGCCTTGATCCGGCATGAATCGTTGTAAAGGGTAATCATCATGGCAAATCGCTATCTGCACACCATGCTCCGCGTGGGCGATCTGGATCGCAGCGTGAAGTTTTATTCGGAGCTTTTCGGCATGAAAGAGCTGCGGCGGAACGAGGTTCCGGGCGGCAAATACACGCTGGTGTTCATGGGGTATGGCGATGACGCCACCCACACTGTGCTGGAGCTGACCTATAACTGGGGCGTGGAAAAATACGAAATTGGTGACGGCTTCGGCCATATCGCCATCGGTATGCCGGATGTGTACGACGCCGTCGAGAAGATGAAGGCAGCCGGCGCCAAGGTGACCCGCGAGGCCGGTCCGGTGAAGTTCGGCACCACCGTCATCGCCTTCGTGGAAGACCCGGACGGCTACAAGATCGAACTGGTCCAGCGCGCCTAGCTTCATGGCGCTATCGGCGGTGCTCGGGCTTTTGCCCGGGCGCCGCGTGGTGCGGATCGGCGTCACCGGATTGGCGCGGGCGGGCAAGACCTCGTTCCTGACCTCGCTCGCTGCCAATTTGCTCGCGGTCGGCGCCGGATTGCCGGCATTGCCGGCGCTGGGCGCCCGACTGGGCCGGCGCGGCCTGCACGTGGCCATCGCGCCCGCCGGGGCACAGATGCTGCCCCGCTTCGACTATCTCAGCCACCTCGCCGCACTCGCGGCTGATCCGCCGTCCTGGCCGGCGCGTACCGGTGCGGTCTCGCTGCTGTCGCTGGATCTGGAAATCGGCCATGAAGGGTTGGCGGCGCGATTGCCGCCGCAGCGGATCAGGCTCGAATTCCTCGATTATCCCGGCGAGTGGCTGCTGGACCTGCCATTGCTGGGCCAATCCTTCGCCGATTGGTCGGCGGCGACGCTGCGGCGACTGCAGGCCTGGCCGCAGGCACGCGAATTCCTGGCCTTTACCGGCGGCCTGCCCACGGGCGCGAAGGCGGACGAGGCGCTGGCCAGCACGGGCACCGCGCTCTACCGCGCCGCCTTGCGGGGCCTGCGCGACGAGGCGGGGCTGGCCATGTTGCAGCCTGGGCGGTTCCTGATGCTGGCTCCGGGGCCGGAGCCGCCCTGGGGCAGCTTCTTCCCAATGACTGGCGGCGGGGCGCTCGCCGGCCTGCTGCGTGCCCGCTACGATGAGTATGTGCGGGCGGTTGAGCGCGATCTGGCCGCGCCCTCCTTTGCCAGCGTCGATCGGCTCGTGGTGCTGGCGGATGTGCTCTCCGCGTTGCATGCTGGCCCGGCGGCATTCGATGATGCGTCAGTCGCCCTGTCCGCCGTGGCGCAGGCGTTGCGCTGGCGCCGGCTGCCGGCCTTCCTGCCGTCCTGGATTGCCCGCGTGCTGCCGGTGGGCGGCATTAGCCGCGTGGCCTTCGCCGCCACCAAGGCGGACCATGTGGCGGCGCGTCAGCGCGGCAATCTGGCGGCCTTGATCGGGGCCATGATCCGCCAGCCCGCGGATGCCGCCGAGGCTGCGTTCGCGCTGGCCGCGGTGCGCTGCACGGAGGACGTGGTGTGGACTTTGGAGGGCCATCCCGTCTCCGCCGTGCGGGGCCGGACGCTGGGGGCGGAGCGCGCGGCGAAATCCTATCCCGGGGAGGTGCCCGACGAACTACCGGATGCCGATTTCTGGGCGCATCCTTTCCTGGCCTTGCCGGATTTTGAGCCGATGCAGCTGAAGCTGGGCGGGCGTGGCGGGGTGCCGCAGATCAACCTGGACGGGCTGCTGGCCTTTCTGCTGGAGGATTTGCTGTGACGGGGGACAGGATCGCCCCGCGTTTCGAATACGAAGACCAGCCCAGCGCGAGGCTGGAGCCCGAAATACTGCCCGAACCGGATGAGCCACGGGCGGGGATCGGGTCCGTTTCGCTGATACTTGGCGGGGCGGTTGTGTTGCTGCTGGGACTGGCGCTGCTGGACGTCGCGAATTTCGTCGGCGATCAGTTTCAGCGGGCCGAGTGGCTCGGCTGGTTGACGCTCGGCGTCGCGGCGGTGGGCTTCGGGCTGATCGGCATGGCGTTTTGGCGTGAATTGCGGGGGTTGTTCAGCCTGCGCCGGGTGGATCATTTGCGCCGGAGGCTTGCTGACCCGGCGACGATGCGCCAGGCGGCGCATGCGTGGCTGGCCATGTTGCCGGAGGGCCAATCGGTGTTGGCGGCGATCGATACCGCCAATGATCCGGATGCCATACTGGCGTTGCTGCGGGCCGGTCCGGGCGAGACATTGCGGCTGCAAGCCCAGGCATTGGGGCGCGTGGCTGCCGGCCAGGTACTGGCGGCCGCGTCGGTGATGCCGTCAGCAGGCCTGGACGGGGTGCTGGTGGCCTGGCGCGGGACGCGGCTGGTGCAGCAGGTGGCGGCTTTGCACGGGCTGCGGCCGGGATTGCTGGGCACATTGGCGCTGCTGCGCCGGGTGGCGACGTCCGCCGCGACCGTGGCGGCGACGGACCTTGCGGTCGATGCGACGATGCGGGCGTTGCTCACCGGGCCGCTGGCGCAGCTGGCTGGGGACATGGCGGCGGCGGGCGTGGCGGCGCGGCGGATGGTGGTGCTGGCGCGGGTGACGGATGCGGCGTGCTCGCCGCTGGGAAAGTAAAGCGAGCCGCGTTATTTGCTGGCGTCCAGGGCCGCCTGAAGCATGTAGGCGGCGGCCATCTTATCGACTACTTCGGCGCGGCGCCTGCGCGTCATGTCGGCCTCGCCGATCAGGAAGCGGTTGACGGCCGAGGAGGACAGCCGCTCGTCCCACAGGGCGGCGGGCAGGCCGGTTGTGTCGGACATCGCGTGGGTCCAGTCGCGGGCGGCCTGGGCGGCCAGGCCGGCGGTTCCGTCCAGGGATAGCGGCAGGCCCACCACTAGCCCGCCGGCGCCTTCGCGCCGCGCGATGTGGGCGATTTCGGCGGCGTTGGCGGCGAGCTTGCCCCGGGCTATGGCGCTATAAGGGGTTGCCAGCATCAAGGTCACGTCGGACAGCGCCACGCCAATGGTGCGCGTGCCGGGGTCTAGCCCGATCAGCCTTTGCCCGGGTGCGAGGCGGCTGCGCAGATCGGTCATGTTGAACAGGGGCATGGGCGCCGTTATGGTCCGGCGCGCCGCATTCCGGCAAATCCTCCAGCCTAGGGAACATCATGTCGCTCGATCCCGCGACCGTCCGCCGCATCGCCAAACTCGCCCGCATCCGCGTCGATGAGGCGCAAGTGGGGCAATTGCAGACCGAGCTCTCCGGCATATTGAGCTGGATCGAGCAACTGAATGAGGTGGATGTGGAGGGCGTGGAACCGCTGACCGGCGGCGCGCAGATGGCCATGCGCATGCGCGACGATGTGGTGACCGATGGCGGCATCGCGGAGAAAATCCTGGCCAACGCGCCGGACCGGGCGGGCGAATTCTATGCCGTGCCGAAGGTGGTGGAATGAGCATGCATGATCTGACATTGGCGGCGGCCCGGGATGGGCTGCGCGCCAGAAAATTCTCCGCCCGCGAACTGACCGGGCATTTCCTGGCGGCGATCAACGCGCTGAACCCGCGGCTGAATGCCTTCATCACGGTCACGCCGGAGCTGGCGCTGCGCCATGCCGAGGCGGCGGATGCGGCGCTGGCGAGGGGGGAAGGGCAGGCGCTGACCGGCATTCCGCTGGCCATCAAGGACCTGTTCTGCACCGAGGGCGTGCGCACGACGGCGGCCAGCCGCATCCTGGAGCATTTCGTCCCGCCTTATGAGAGCACGGTGACGGCCAATTTGCTGCGCGACGGGGCGGTGTTCCTGGGCAAGGCGAATCTGGACGAATTCGCCATGGGCTCCTCCAACATCACCTCGGCATTCGGGCCGGTGGTCAATCCCTGGACGCGGCAAGGCGACAATGCGCCGCTGGTGCCGGGCGGGTCGTCCGGCGGATCGGCGGCGGCCGTGGCGGCCCGGCTGGCGCTGGGGGCGACGGCAACGGACACGGGCGGCTCGATCCGCCAGCCCGCGAGCTTCTGCGGCATTGCCGGTATCAAGCCCACCTATGGCCGGTGCAGCCGCTGGGGTGTGGTGGCGTTCGCGTCCTCGCTCGATCAGGCCGGGCCGGTGGCGCGCACGGTGGAGGATTGCGCTATCCTGCTCGGCTCCATGGCGGGGTTCGACCCCAAGGACAGCACCAGCGCCGATCGGCCGGTGCCGGATTTCGTCGCCGCCTGCAAGCGGGGGGTGAAGGGGCTGCGCATCGGCGTGCCGCGCGAATACCGCAGTGAGGGCATGCCGGCCGAGATCGAAACGCTGTGGCAGCAGGGGTTGGGCTGGCTGCGCGAGCAGGGGGCGGAGATCGTCGAAGTGTCTCTGCCGCACACGAAATACGGGCTGGCGACCTATTACATCGTGGCACCGGCGGAGGCGTCTTCCAACCTCGCGCGTTACGACGGCGTACGCTTCACCTCGCGCAGCGACGGCGCCGACCTGACGGAGCTTTACGAGAACACCCGCGCCGACGGCTTCGGCGCGGAGGTGAAGCGGCGCATCATGATCGGCACCTATGTGCTCTCCGCCGGGTATTACGATGCGTATTACCTGCGGGCGCAGAAGGTCCGTGCGCTGATCCTGAAGGATTTCACCGACGTGTTCCGCAAAGTGGACGCGCTGGTGACGCCGACCGCGCCCTCGGCCGCCTTCGCGCAGGGCGAGAAGATGGACGATCCGATCAAGATGTATCTGAACGACGTGTTCACCGTGCCGGCCAACATGTCCGGCATTCCCGGCCTGTCCGTGCCGGCGGGGCTCGACGCGCAGGGCCTGCCGCTGGGCTTGCAGGTGCTGGGGCGGCCCTTCGACGAGGAGACGGTGTTCGCGGTGGGATCGGCGCTGGAAAAGGCGGCAGGCTTCGCCGCTTTGCCGGCGCTGCGCGCGGGAGGCACGCCATGAGTTATGTGATCGAGGGCGAATCCGGCCCATGGGAGCTGGTGATCGGGCTGGAGGTGCATGCCCAGGTGATCAGCGAGGCTAAGCTGTTCAGCGGGGCGGCCACGGCGTTCGGCGCCGAGCCGAACAGCCAGGTGAGCTTCGTGGACGCGGCATTCCCCGGCATGCTGCCGGTGATCAACCGCGCCTGCGTGGCCCAGGCGGTGCGGACCGGGCTGGGGCTGAAGGCGCATATCAACCTGGTGAGCCGCTTCGACCGCAAGAACTACTTCTATGCGGACCTGCCCCAGGGTTACCAGATCAGCCAGTACCAGCACCCCATCGTCGGCGCCGGGGTCATCGAGGTCGAACTGGCGGATGCCAGCACCCGCCAGATCGGCGTGACGCGGCTGCATCTGGAGCAGGATGCCGGCAAGTCCCTGCACGACCAGCACCCCACCAAATCGTTCATCGACCTGAACCGCTCGGGCGTGGCGCTGATGGAAATCGTCAGCGAGCCGGATATGCGCACGCCGGAGGAGGCGGGGGCCTATCTGCGCAAGCTGCGGACCATCCTGCGCTATCTCGGCACCTGCGACGGCAACATGGAGGAGGGGTCCATGCGCGCCGACGTGAACGTGTCCGTCCGCAAGCATGGCGAGCCGTTCCGCACGCGCTGCGAGGTGAAGAACGTCAACTCCATCCGCTTCGTCATGCAGGCCATCGAGGCTGAGGCGCGGCGGCAGGTGGAGGTATGGGAATCCGGCGGCACGGTGGAGCAGGAAACGCGCCTGTTCGATC
>DASXIW010000065.1:0-4295 GCA_036497785.1 Acetobacteraceae bacterium
GTCCCGACAGAGCGGCGCGGATCGCGCGGGCCACCCAATCCCGATATCGGCCGCGTGCAGCACCCGAAACGCCGCCTTGCACAGGGTCTTGGCGACGGCAAGCTGGTCCATCTCCTCATAGTCGCCATGCTGCAGGTCGACGACCTCGCGTTCGGATGAGCCGCTGATCAGGATCATCGGGAAGCAGTTCGTCGTGGCATTGGCCAGCGCCACCAGCCCGTTCAGGAATCCCGGCGCCGAGACCGTCAGGCAGACGCCCGGCGACTTCGTCAGCCAGCCCGCGATTGCCGCCGCATTGCCCGCGTTCTGCTCGTGGCGGAACGAGATCACCCGTATCCCCTCAGCCTGCGCCAGACGGCCGAGATCGGTGATCGGGATGCCGGGAACGCCATAGATCGTCTTGATGCCGTTTAGCTTCAGCGCCTCGACGACCAGATGGAACCCGTCAGTCATTTCGGTCTCGGCAGAGCCGGCCGTTTGTTCAAGTGCCGCGGACATCAGCCCCTCCCTGCCATGCCATGCCAGTCCCAAACGCCCGTTGGCGTTTCTGCGGCCAGGTGGCCGCCGGACACCACGCTGCGATCACGTCGCCGCTGCGCCAGTGTGTCGTCGGTGCTTATCGTCACTGACATGGTCAGGCTCCTCCCGTGTTGGTTGGTGTCAAGGTTCGAACCGGCGCGTCGAGAAAGTCGCCGAACCGCTCCACATGGGCGGCGAGGCCCAGCGTGTGGTCGCGGACCAGGCGTTCGGCGCCGTCGGGATCGTGCGCGCGCAGAGCAGCGATGATGGCGCGGTGGTCGGCGACCGAACGTTGGGCACGGTTGTCCTGAGTCATCGTCACGGCGCGGACGGCGCGCATGTGGATGAACAGCGTGTCGGTCAGGCTCGACATCAGGCCGATGCCGCCGAGGCGAATGATCGCCTTGTGAAACGCCATGTTGGCGTCGGAGTATTCCGTCAGATGGCCGGTGGGATCTTCGTCAAAATCGTCCATCAGTCCGGTCAACGCCGCGACGTCCTCCGCCGCCGCCGTGCTGGCGGCGATCCGCGCGGCCATGCCCTCGATCGCCGCCCAGACCGTGATCATCTCGATGATTTCGCGCTTGGTCTTGCGCACGACGAGGATGCCGCGGCGCGGGATGGTGCGGACGAATCCCTCCTGTTCCAGGACGGAAAGTGCCTCTCGGATCGGGGTGCGGCTGACGCCCAGGTCTTCACAGAGTTGCCGCTCGTCCAGCCGGATATCTTCTTGGGTGCCGTAGATATCCATTTCGGTGATGGCGCGCTTGATCGCCTCACAGGCCTGCCGGCGCAGGCCGAGGCCGATGTCGAGCGGTTCGATCCGCAGCCGTGGCTGGGCTTGTGACACCCTTGATTGCTCCTCCCGCTTTGATCGTATTTTGTATTTTGTATGCCAGAGCGTCAAGCCGAGGCGCAGGCCGGCCCCGGGCTTGTGCCGGTGAAATCGGGGTCGTGGTGATGGGCGGGAGAGGCTGAGGCGCCAGCCGTGCGGGCGGAACCGGTGGCCGCGGCGCTGATCGAAGCGTGATCGGTGGCGGCCGCTTGCTAATCGGGTGCGCGGTCCAGGATGGCTCGCAGAGTCGCCGCACCCTGTAGCCCGTCCGCGGTGACATGCCCGCCATCGGCGATGCGCTTTTGCTGGGCCTGCTCCCAATGGCGGCCATCGAAGAAGCGGGTCGGCCTGAGGCCGGGCCCGTCGATGTCATCGAGGCAGCGCGCGTTGACGGTAATCTTGTCCGGCTGCGAACGCGGCACATAGAAGGCGTGCATGCCGCAATGGGTGCAGAATGTGTGCTGCGCCACGCCGGTGCCGAAGGTGTAGGCGGTCAGCGCGTTCTTGCCGCGGAGCAAGGCGAAATCGGCCGGGAAGACCGGGAGGTGGAGGATTCCCTTTTTGGTGCAGATGCTGCAACTGCACTGTGACAGCAGGTCGAGATCGACCTGGGCTCGGAACCGTACCCGGCCGCAGTGGCAGCCGCCTTCCCGGGTTTCAAGCATCGTGGCCTCCCGCCGAAATATTGGCTGCCGGTGTCGCAAATCCGCGCAGTGGCGTCCAGCCGGGCCCGACACCCCTAAAGCGCGCGGCGGAACGTCAGATTGTAGCGCACCGCACAGGTCGCCGGGTGCTCACCGTGGCGAAGGGGGTCAATGCCATGGTGGGCAAGCCGCGCAGGCCCACCCCAGACGACAACGTCGCCATGCCGAAGCGCGACGCGCCGTGGACGGTCGGCGCGCTTCAGGCCGCCCCATAGGAAGATGGCCGGCAGGCCGAGCGATACCGAAACAATGGGTGCGGTGAAGTCGCGTTCGTTTTTGTCCTGGTGCAGGCTCAGCCGTGCGCCCGGGAGATAGGAATTGATCAGACAGGCGTCGGGCGTGAAGCCGTCGAAGCCAGCTTCCGCCGCGGCGCATCCGGCCAACTCGGCGAACACCGCCGGCATCGGCGGCCATGGCCGCCCAGTTTCGGGATCGATCGGGTCGTAGCGGTAGCCGCGCCGGTCGGTGACCCAGCCGGCGGCGCCGCAGTTGGTCATCCCGACTGACATCGCGAAGCCGCCCGGGGTGAGCATGTGTCGGAACGGTGCCTCTGCCGCCACCCTGTGTAAGGCGTCCAGCAGCGGCTGCTGCACCGAAAGCGCGTAGCCGCAGAGCACCACCGCTTCCTGCGCGAGGCCGAGCTTGCCGGGCGGCGGGTCGAACAGGTCAGGGATCGTTGCGAACGGATCAAGCCGCATCATGGTCCTTCAATGCTCATGGCCAAGGGTCTATCGCCGCAGGTTTACACTGCGCGGCGCGATGGAGCGTCCCGCCGATTGCTCCGACTACAGGAGCAGCGGCACCGTCGTGAGCAGCGCAACCTCCAGTCCTGACCCCAAAGTTCGCCCAATGGCGAACTTCAGTTTCAGGGTATTAGTTGCGGTCAGACACGTTC
Organism: Acetobacteraceae bacterium; assembly: GCA_036497785.1. Lineage (GTDB taxonomy): Bacteria > Pseudomonadota > Alphaproteobacteria > Acetobacterales > Acetobacteraceae > DASXIW01. The sequence continues at coordinate 2,954 of DASXIW010000065.1, forward strand.
GATCAGGGCGGCGATGCCTTGGCCGACACCGATGCACATCGTGGCGATGGCGCGCTTCTGACCGAGGCTCTCCATGGCGTTGATCGCGGTCAACGCCAGGCGGGCACCGGACATGCCCAACGGGTGTCCAAGCGCGATCGCCCCGCCATGCGGGTTCACGTGTTCGGATCCCTCGGATACCCCAAGCTGACGAAGCACGGCGATGCCCTGGCTGGCGAACGCCTCGTTCAATTCGATGATGTCGATGTCGCCGATCGACAGCCCGGTCTTGGCCAGCAGTTTCTGCACCGCCGGGGCGGGGCCGATGCCCATGATCCGCGGCGGCACGCCGGCAGTCGCCATGGCGACGACACGCGCGCGCGGCGTAAGGCCGTGCCGCTTGGCGGCTTCCTCGGAAGCCAGGATCAGCGCGGCAGCGCCGTCGTTGACGCCCGAAGCGTTGCCGGCGGTGACGGTGCCGGGCTCGCGGAACGGAGTCCTTAGCTTGGCCAGCATCTCGAGCGTGGTGTCGGGCCGAGGGTGTTCGTCGTGCTCGACCACTGTATCGCCCTTGCGCCCCTTGATGGTGACCGGCGTTATCTCCTTCGCAAAGAACCCGCTGTCCTGCGCCTTCTTGGCGCGCTGCTGGCTGTTGTAGGCGAACTTGTCCTGGTCCGCGCGCGACACCTGGAACTCCTCGGCCACGTTCTCGCCGGTCTCGGGCATCGAATCGGTGCCATAGGCCTTTTGCATCAGCTTGTTGACGAAGCGCCAGCCGATCGTGGTGTCGTAAACTTCCGAGGAGCGGGAAAACGCCTCGGTGGCTTTGCCCATCACAAACGGCGCGCGCGTCATGCTCTCGACGCCACCGGCCAGCATCAGTTGGGCGTCGCCGGCTTTGATCGCGCGGGCGGCGGTGCCGACGGCATCGAGCCCTGAACCGCACAGCCGGTTGATGGTGGACCCGGACACCGCGGTGGGCAGCCCGGCGAGCAGCACCGCCATACGGGCAACGTTGCGATTGTCCTCTCCGGCCTGGTTGGCGCAGCCCATGATGCAGTCGTCGAGCGCCTCCCAGTCGATGCCGGAATTGCGCGCGGCGAGGGCGCGGATCGGATGGGCGGCGAGGTCGTCCGTGCGGACGTCCTTCAGCGCGCCGGCATAGCGGCCGATCGGGGTGCGGGTGAAATCGCAGATAAAGGCTTCGGCCATGGGTTTTCCCCCGGGTTTGTTGGGACGGGTCAGGTTAGACGCTCGCCGGCGGAGGCGCCAGTCTGGCCCGGCGGCCACAGCCCGGGCCTGCCTGTCATTGCGACCAGCGCTCCGCCCGTCATTGCGGCCAGCGCCCTACCCATCATTGCGA
>DASXIW010000066.1:0-5039 GCA_036497785.1 Acetobacteraceae bacterium
GCAGGGCCGTGGTCAGCAACATCGTGGTCGATACCGCCGTACCATAGGCGCCCGCCAACCTGTCGGAGCTGCCGAAGCTGATGGCCAGCAGCACGGTCGCGGCCATCATCACCCAGTTCACCAAGGGCACGTAGATCTGGCCATATTCCTCGGCGCTGGTCTGGCGGATCTTCATGCCGGGCAGCCAGCCAAGCTGCATCGCCTGACGGGTCAATGAAAAGGCCCCGGTGATGATCGCCTGGCTGGCGATGATGGTGGCGACCGTCGCCAGCCCGACCAGCGGGTAGATCGCCCAGGATGGCGCCAGCAGGAAGAACGGGTTGTCCGTGGTGTTTGGCTGGTCCAGCAGCAGCGCGGTTTGGCCCGCATAGCTGAGCAGCAGCGCCGGCAACACCACGCCGTACCACGAGACGCGAATCGGCGAGCGGCCGATATGGCCCATATCGGCATACAGCGCCTCGCCACCGGTGATGGCGAGGAACACGGCGCCGAGAACCACAAAGCTGCCCCAGCCGTGATGCGCCAGGAATGTGACCGCGTGGCGCGGATCGATGGCCAGCAGCACCCTGGGCTGGTGGACCACGCCGGCGATGCCCAGCACGGCGATCACCGCGAACCACAGCAGCATGACCGGCCCGAACACCTTGCCGATCCGCGCCGTGCCCAGCGTCTGGCTGGCGAACAGCACCAGCAGGATCAGGACGGCCGCCGGCAGCACATAGGGGGTGAGGGCGGATGTGGCGACTTTCACGCCCTCCAGCGCGCTCAGCACGGAAATAGCGGGCGTGATGACGCCGTCGCCATACAACAGCGCCGCGCCGAACAGGCCGAAATACACCAGCAAGCGGGCTGACCCACCGCGCGATCCGCCGACCATCGACATCAGCGCGAGGATGCCGCCCTCGCCGTGATTGTCCGCGCGCATCACGAAGACGCAATATTTCAACGAAATCGTAATCAACAGCGTCCAGAGGATCAGCGACAGGATGCCCATGGCGTCCGCGCCGTCGATATGTCCGCCGGTCGAGCCGACCATCGTCTGCATCGTGTAAAGCGGGCTGGTGCCGAGATCGCCGTAGACGATGCCCAGCGCGGCCAGGGAAGCGGCCTTGGTGAACGGCTTGTCGTCACGGGCGGCGTGGCCGCCGGGGTGGATCGCGGTGGCCTGCGCCATGTGGTCGATTCTCCTTGCCGAACAACATCGTATCACGGTCCCCGCAAGCCGCGCACTGGCGCGGGCGGCCGGGACGGCGCATGAAACGGCCCGAAATGCCGATCCATAACGACCAGATAGTGATGATCGATCCCACACGCGACGCCGCCTTCGATCTGCTTTCCGCCGTGCTCGACCGGCACCGGCCATTGGAGGAGGCGCTGGACGGCCTGTCCCGGCTGGATGCGCGCGACCGTGCCGCCGGCCATAGGTTGGCCGCCGCCGTGCTGCGGCGCATGGGGTCGCTGGACGCGGCGCTGGAGCCGTTCCTGAAAAAGGCGCCCCCGGTGCCGGTGCGGCATATCCTGCGCATCGGCGCGGCCGGGCTGTTGCTGCTCGATACGCCTGCCCATGCCGCCGTCGCGACCGCCGTGGCACAGGCGCGCAGCCGCAAGCTGGTGGCGTTTTGCCCGCTGGTGAACGCTGTGCTGCGCCGCTTGGCCGAGGCTGGTCCGGCGGCGCTGGAAGGGTTGGACGGGCCGCGTCTGGACACGCCGCCCTGGCTGTGGACAGCTTGGGGCGGCCAGGCCCGCGCCATCGCCGAAGCCCATTTGCACGAGGCGCCGCTGGACCTGACCGTGAAGCCCGGCGAAACCCCGCCGCCGGGGGGCGAGGCGCTGCCCACCGGATCATGGCGTTACCCGCCCGGCACCCGCGTGCCGGGTCTGCCCGGCTTCGACGCCGGCGCCTTCTGGGTGCAGGACGCCGCCGCCGCCCTGCCGGCACAGCTTCTCGCCGCCCGGCCGGGTGAGCTGGTCGCCGATCTCTGTGCCGCGCCGGGGGGCAAGACCGCCCAGCTCGCCGCCGCGGGGGCGCAGGTGATCGCGGTCGAGCGCGATGCCTCCCGGCTGGCGCGGCTGCGGGAAAATCTCGCGCGGCTGCTTCTGTCCGCGGAGACGGTGCTGGGTGACGCCGCTGAGTGGCATCCGCCCGGCCCACTGGATGCGGTGCTGCTGGACGCGCCGTGCAGCGCCACCGGCACGATCCGGCGACACCCGGATGTCGCCCATCTGAAGCGCTCTGGCGACATCGCCGCCCTCGCGGCCGGCCAGGACCGGCTGATCGAGGCGGCCTGTGCCATCCTCAAGCCGGGCGGTCGACTGGTCTATGCCGTGTGTTCTTTGCAGCCGGAGGAGGGGCCGCAGCGCGTCCAAGCCGCTCTCGAAAAATTGCGCCTGCGCGCCGAGCCGTTCACCCCGGCCGAACTGGCCGGCCTGCCGGAGGCGCTGACGCCGGAGGGTTGGATTCGCACAAGTCCGGCCATGTGGGGCGCGCGCGGCGGTATGGATGGGTTTTTCGTTGCCAGGGCGATCAGGACATGACGCCTCGCTTGTGTCGGCCGGAGTCTCACGTCTAGAAACATGCGATGTCTGTCACAGCCGTCACTTCCCGGATACCGCGGCTCGTCGTCGCGCCCAGCCTGCTTGCCGCCGATTTCGGCCGGTTGAAGGATGAGGCCTGCGCCGTCGAGGCGGCCGGCGCGGATTGGCTGCATCTGGACGTGATGGACGGCCATTTCGTGCCGAACATCTCGTTCGGGCCGCCGGTGCTCAAGGCACTGCGTCCGCATCTGCGTCTGCCCTTCGATGTGCATCTGATGATTGCCCCGGTCGATCCGTACATCCCCGCCTTCGCCGAGGCGGGGGCCGACCATATGAGCATCCACCCCGAGGCCGGGCCGCATCTGCACCGCTCACTGCAGCTGATCCGCTCATTGGGCAAGAAGGCCGGGGTGGCGCTGAATCCCGCCACCCCGATCGAAACGGTGCAGTGGGTGCTGGACCTGATCGACGTCGTCATGGTGATGACGGTCAATCCCGGATTCGGTGGCCAGGCGTTCCTCGATGACCAGCTGTCCAAGATCGCCGCCGTGCGCGCGCTGATCGGCAACCGGCCGATCGCCCTGCAGGTGGATGGCGGGATCAACGCCCACACCGCGGCGCGCGCGGTGGCGGCCGGCGCCGACACGCTGGTGGCCGGCACCGCCGTGTTCGGGGCAGCGGATTACCGCCAGGCCATCGACGCTTTGCGGGACGCAGCATGATGTCGCCCGCCCCCGGAAGCTGGCTGCGCGATGCCCGCCGGCGCCTCGCCCGGCTGCCCAGCCTGCGCATGACCCGCGTGCCGGACGCGCCGGCGCAGCCGGTGCGCGACCCATGGCCGGGTGATCCCGGACGCGGCGCCAACCTGCTGAAAGGCGAGCTGGAACTGGCCGGCACCGTTGCCATGCTGCGCCCGGGCGCGTTTACCGGCCCCGATGCTCCGCCTGCGATGCGCGCGCTGGCGCATGGCTTCACCTGGCTGCGTGACCTGCGCGCGCTGGGCACCGACCCGGCGCGGCTGCGCGGCCGCGCCTTGGTGGGGGAATGGATCGCGAGCCCCATGCTGGACCAGATGGCGCAGCGGCCCGACGTTGCCGGGGCGCGCATCGCCGCCTGGCTTGGCCATTACGATTTCTTCGCCGCCAGTGCCGACGATCATTTCCGCCAGCGGCTGATGGGCCGGCTGGTGGCAGATGCGCGCCACCTCGCCGCCTCGCTGCCGCCGGAGGAAATGGATGCCCGGGCGCTGACCGCGCTGAAGGGCCTGATCGCCGCGGCCGTGGCGCTGCCCGACCACGCCGCGTTCCTGACCCGTGCGCTGCGGGTGCTGCCGCAGGAGATTGGCCGCCAGATTCTTCCCGATGGCTGCCATTGCGAGCGTAGCCCTGCCCAGCAACTGGCCGTGCTGCAGGATCTGACGGAAATCCGTGCGCTGCTGCAGGCCGCCCAGGCGCAGCCGCCCGCCGCCCTGGCGCTGGCCATCGAGCGGGTGGCGCCGGCGCTGCGCACGCTGCGCCATGCCGATGGCGGCCTTGCGCTGTTCAACGGCAGCAAGGAGGAATCCTCCTCGCTGATCGACCTCGCGCTAGCCCAGGCCGGCCGCGCCAGCCGGCCGCCCTCCGCCCTGAGCGAAGGGGGATTTCATCGTCTCCAGGCCGGACGCAGCGTGCTGATCATGGATTGCGGCGCGCCGCCGCCCGCCAAGATCGACCGTTTCGCCCATGCCGGCGCCCTGTCCTTCGAGCTGTCCATCGGCCGTGAGCGGCTGATCGTCAATTGCGGCGCCGCGCCAGCCGCCATGGGCGAATGGCATGATGCCTGCCGCAGCACCGCCGCACATTCCACGCTGATCATCGCCGACACCAACTCCTCCGAGCTGCGCCCGGACGGGCTTGGCCGGAGGCCGGAAAATGTCGAGGTGCAGCGCCAGGAGGCGAATGGCGCGCATTGGCTGGATGCCAGCCATGATGGCTGGCGCCGGCCGTTCGGGGCCGTACACCGGCGGCGCCTGTATATGTCCGAAAGCGGCGAGGACATTCGCGGCGAGGACGCGGTGGAGGCAAGCTCCCCCCAACCCTACACTGTGCGCTTCCACCTGCATCCCGGCGTGGACGCCAGCGTGCAGCAGGACGGCGAGGCGGTGCTGCTGCGCCTGCCCGGGGGAGGCGGCTGGCGACTGCGCGCGGACGGCGCGCTGATCAGCCTGGAAGAGAGCATCTATCTCGGCGGCGTTGAGCCGCGCCGGGGCGAACAGGTGGTGCTAACCGGCTATCAGGATGGGCCGCAACAGGTGAAATGGGCGATCACCAAGGTCGGGTGAGCGCGGTCATCAAGGGTTAAGGCTTTCGCCCCCAGGATGCGGCCTTCCGCAATTGGGGGTCAAAATGACGACGCAGCCGCATCTCGTCGTCGCCACGCCCTGTTTTGGCGGCATGGTGAGCCAGCGCTACATGCAATCCACCATCGCGCTGCTGTTGTACGGCACGCTGACTGGCATGGCCGTT
>DASXIW010000067.1:0-23195 GCA_036497785.1 Acetobacteraceae bacterium
GATCAACGTGCGAAGCCGCGCCAGGTCCCGATCGCTCATCTGGATCACTGCCATCGTATGTCACCCCAAACGTGCCGATGACAGCTTGCCTCAGTGACATTTCTATCGGGGACGGGAGTGACATTTCTATCGGTGATCTACGGTTGTCGGTCGCAGAAGGAATATTATGGAAACAGAAGCGGCGCGCAGTGCGGCTCGTTGGGTCCATAATATTTTTGGGGGCGTGCGATCAGGCTGCAGAGTTCTCTGGGATTTCCAGGATCTGGCCGTCCTGGCCGGGTTCGACGCCCCTGGGGAGATTGGCGGTCAGCCAGCGCCAGTCCATGTCGGTGCCCATATGGGTCAGCACCGTTCGGCGCGGCTTGAGTTGATCGACCCAATCGAGCACACGATCCAGCCACGCATGCGTGCGGTGCGGCTCACGCTGGAAGCAGCCGACGACCCAGGTATCGACGCCGGCCAGCGCAGCAAACGCAGCGTCATCCAGATCGACCACGTCGGTTGAATATGCGAAGCCGCCGACGCGTAGTCCGAGCGTGCGGATGAAGCCGTGATCCTGGTCGAACAGCCGCACGGACAAGCCAGCCGCATTAAGGCTTTCGCCCGGGCTCACCAGCCTCGGCACCAGCACCGGCCGGAAAAATCCGCGCTGGTCCCAGGGCTTGAACGCATAATCAAACCGATGCGTCAGCTCGCCAAGTGTCGCCTCGGTGCCAAAGGCGTCGAGCGGCCGGTTGGCAACCCGGTTCAGCAGGCGAACATCGTCCAGGCCGGTGATGTGATCTGCGTGGGCATGCGTGTACAGTATCGCATCCACCTGCCCGATCCCGCAGGACAGCAACTGCATCCGCATCTCCGGCGGCGTGTCCACCAGCAGCGTCCCTGCCCCGCCGGCAATCGCGATGCTGGCGCGCGTGCGGATGTTGCGCGTCTCGCCGGGGTCGCATTCCCCCCAGTCGCCGCGCCCGTCCGCGCCGCCGATCATAGGCACCCCGGCAGACGCCCCGGTGCCCAGCAAGGTCACCCGCATCAGGCGGCTTTGCGGAACAGGCGTCGGAAATTCGCCGTGGTCAGATCCGCGAGCGCCGCGGGCTCCATCCCGCGTACCTGCGCAAGAACCGCCGCAGTGTGCGCCACCCAGGCCGGCTGGTTGCGCTTACCCCGATACGGCACCGGCGCCAGATAGGGCGAATCCGTCTCCACCAGCAACCGATCGAGTGGAAGATCGGCCGCTATCTCACGCAATTCAGATGATTTTGGAAATGTCAGAATGCCCGAGAAACTGACATACCCTCCCATCGCCACGGCAGCCTCGGCCAGCGCGCGGGTCGAGCTGAAACAATGCAGAAGAAAGTCGAACTCACCGATGCTATCGCGTTCTTCTTGCAGAATTTTCGCGATATGATCATCCGCGTCCCGGGCATGGATTGCCAGCGGCAGCCCAGTCAGCCGCGCGGCCCGGATATGCGCCCGGAAACTCGCCTGCTGCACATCGGCGGGCGCCTTGTCGTAGAAATAATCGAGGCCGGATTCGCCGATGCCGATCACCCGTGCATGCTCGGTTTCCGCGGCAATCGCCTCCACACTCGGCACGGGCTCCTCCGCTGCATTCTGCGGATGCACGCCGATTGTGCACCACACGTCGGCATGCGATGTGGCAATGCCGCGCACCACGTCGGACTGGCCGAGACGCGTCCCGATCGTCACCATCTCGCCGACGCCGGCTGTCCGGGCCGCCGCAAGGATGCCGTCAATCTCGTCGCCTGTGAAATAATCCAGATGACAATGGGAATCTATCAACATCAGATAATTACGCCGTTTCTTCCACAAACCGTGGGAACACGCCCGAAGGCGGCGGCAGCAGAATGCCCGGTGGCAGCGGCGACGCCAGAGCGGCCACGTCCCGCAGCTCCGCCGGCACGCCCAACTGGTCGAGCATCTTGCCCATCGCATCCGGCATGAAGGGTTGCAGCATCGTGGCGCAGATCCGCAGCACGTCCGCCAGCACGCGCAGCACGTCGCCCATCCGCCCTATATCCGTCTTGCGCAGCGCCCACGGCGCCTGCCGGTCGATATAGGAATTGGCGGCACGGATCACCTTCCACACTTCTTCGAGCGCGTCGCCGAAACCCTGCCGGTCCATCGTCGCACGCAGCTGCCCCGGCAACGCCTCGGCGGCCGCCAGCAACAGCGCGTCATCCTCCGTCACCGGCCCCCGCGCCGGCAGCCGCCCCTCCAGGTTGCGGGCGATCAGGCTGAGCGAGCGTTGCGCGAGATTGCCCAGATCATTCGCCAGCTCCACATTCATCCGGCTGATGAAGGCCTTGCGGCTGAAATTGCCATCATTGCCGAACGGAATTTCCCGCATCAGGAAATACCGCAAAGCATCCAGCCCGAATGTCGCGATCAGCTCGGCCGGGTCGATCACGTTGCCCAGCGACTTGCTCATCTTCTCGCCATCCGCCACCCACCAGCCATGCGCGAAGACGCGCCGGGGCAGGGCGATGCCGGCGGCCATCAGAATGGCGGGCCAGATTACCGCGTGGAAGCGAAGGATGTCCTTGCCCACCACATGCAGATCCGCCGGCCAGAAGCGCCAGTCCGGCGCGGTCTCGTCCGGGAAGCCGACGGCGGTCAGGTAATTGGTCAGCGCGTCGATCCACACATACATCACATGGGCCTCGTCGCCCGGCACCGGAATGCCCCAGCGGAAGCTCGTGCGGCTCACGGCGAGATCGTGCATGCCGCCCTTCACGAAGCTGATCACCTCGTTGCGGCGCGAAGCCGGCGCGATGAAATCGGGATTGGCTTCGTAATGCGCGAGCAGTTTCTCGCCCCATTGCGACATGCGGAAGAAATAGCTGGGCTCCCTCACCCACTCCACCGGCGCGCCGGTCGGCGCCATGCGCGTCCCGTCCGGCCGGGTCACCAGTTCGGCCTCGTCGTAGAAGGATTCGTCGCGCACCGAGTACCAGCCGTCGTAACTGCCGAGATAGATCTCCCCGGCGTCGAAAAGAAGCTTCCATAGCGCGGCGGAGGCTCGCTTGTGGCGCGCCTCCGTGGTGCGGATGAAGGCGTCGTTGGAGATGTTAAGCGCCGTATCCATCTCGTTGAACACGGCACTCACCCGGTCGGTGAATGCCTGCGGGTCCAACCCCGCATCGGCCGCCGCTTTCTCCACCTTTTGCCCGTGCTCGTCCGTGCCGGTCAGGAAGAACACGTCGAACCCGTCCAGCCGCTTCCAGCGCGCCATCACGTCGCAGGCGATCGAGGTATAGGCATGCCCGATATGCGGCGCGCCGTTCACGTAGAAGATCGGCGTGGTCAGGTAGAATGTCGGCTTCATGAATATCTCAGTTCGTTCTGGCCAGCATGCCGAGGCCGGTGACGAGCGCCTGGCGCTTATCTAGATAGGCGTTCTCGGTCTCATCCTGTAGGCGTGTCAGCGCGTGCCACACGTCAATCCAGGCATCAAGGGGGCGCGTGCCAATCATTCGCGCCTGGTCCGGGTCCGGCCGGCCTCTTGCCGCGTCGCGCACCGCGCTGGCCACGGCGGCGCGCAGCAAATCCATGAAGGTCGAAAACCCGTCCTCGTTGCGGCCCAGCACATCCGCCAGCGCATGCGCCCTGTCCACGCTCAGCACGCCCAGCCCGTCCAGCACGCCGCTCACCATGTCGGCATAGGCCGCCCCGCCGCCCTCGGCCAATTGCAGCGCGCGGCCCACCGATCCCTCGGCCAGCGCCGCCAGCCGCCCGGCATCGTCGCGACTTAACTCGGGCATGTATTGGCCCAGCAACGCCGCGATATCCGCACTGCCCAGCGGCGCCAGGGCCAGACGCCGGCAGCGGCTGCGAATGGTCGGCAGCAGCCGCCCGGCCGCCGAACACACTAGCAGCAGAATGGCGCGCGGCGGCGGCTCCTCCAGCATTTTCAGCAGCGCGTTGGCGGCGTTGCGATTCAGATCCTCGGCCCCGTCCAGCACCACCACGCGCCAGCCGCCCTCGGCCGGCGTGCGGCGCAGGAGATCCGCGACCCGCCGCACATCGTCCACCACGATCTCGCCGCGCAGCCGCTTGCGCTTCGGGTCCCATTCGCGTTCCACCGTCAGCAGGTCGGCATGGGTGCCTGCGGCCACGCGGCGGAAGGTCGGGTGGTCCGGCGCCAGCGCCAGCGTGGTGCCTCCCGGCATGCCCGCCAGCAGCCGGCCCGCGAAGCGAAAGGCCAGCGTGGCCTTGCCGATACCGGCCGGTCCGGTGATCAGCCAGGCATGATGCATCCGCCCGCTGCGCATTGCCTCGGCCAGCATCGCTTCGGTCGCCGCATGGCCGCGCAGATCCGGATTGGCTCGCGGCGCCGGCACGGTCATGGCGCGGCGGCCAATGCGGACGCAGCCAATATGGGCTGGGCTTGGGCGAACCGGCTTCGCACCGTCGCCAATATCGCCGCGGCCACCGCGTCCTGATCTGCCTCCGCGGCGATCACCACGCAGCGCGCCGGATCGGCGGCGGCCACCGCCTGAAAGCCAGCCCGGATGCGGGCGAAGAAATCCGCGCCAAGCCGCTCGTAGCGATCCGCCGCCGCCCCGCGCATGGCCAGCCGCGCCAGCGACGTCTTCACGGACACGTCCAGCACCAGCGTCAGGTCCGGGCGCAGCCCCAGCATCCCGGTCAGGGCCGAAATCGCCACCTTGTCCGCCCCCTGCCCGCAGCCCTGATAGACCATGGTGGAATCGGCGAAGCGGTCGCACACTACCCAGATTCCCGCCGCCAGCGCCGGGCGAATGGTGCGTTCGGCATGCTCGGCCCGCGCCGCGAAATGCAGCAGCGTCTCCGCCGGGGCGGACCAAGAGAGATCGCCATTCAGCAGCAGCTCGCGCAGCCGCTCCGCCCCCGGCGCGCCGCCGGGTTCCCGCGTGCGCAGCACCGGCAGCCCGGCGCGCGCCAGCGCATCGACCAGCAGGCCGGTCTGGGTGGATTTGCCGGCCCCTTCCCCGCCCTCCAGCGTGATGAAGCGGCCCGGCTGCACCACGTCGCTCTGCACCGCGTCGCTCAGCTTCGGGTCACCATGTGCATCAGCACGGCCATGGAGCGGCCGGGCAGGCCAAGGCGCTCCACATCGGCACCGGCCAGCAGCGGCAGGCTCATATCCGGCACGCCCGCGCCGGTCATGGTCAACTGCCCCAGCGTCGTGCCGCGCGTGATCGGCGCCGCAATCGGGCTGTCATAAACAACGCTGATATTGGCCTTGCTTTTCCAGCCGCGCGGCAGCGTCACCACCACATCGCGCCCACCCACCAGCGGCACGGTCTGCGCGGTGCCCAGCCAGACCGGCGCCCGCTCGATCACGTCCCCGGCGCTGAACAGCGTCACGTCCTCAAACTCGCGGAATGCCCAATCCAACAGCTTCTCCGCTTCCTCGTTGCGCGCCCGCACGGTGTCCAGCCCGTTGACGACGACGATGACGCGGCGGCCGTCGCGCAACGCGCTGACCGCCATGCCGTACCCGCCCTCCTCGGTGTGGCCGGTCTTCAGCCCGTCCGCCACGCCCTTCTGGACCAGCGTGTTGCGGTTCTGCTGGTCGATATTGTTGTATTTGAAACTCTTCTCCGAATCGAAATGGTAATATTCGGGAAAATCCATGATCAGCCGCCGGGCCACCGTGGCGATGTCATGCACGCTCATATGGTGTTCGGGATCCGGCCATCCCGTCGCATCGCGGAAGGTGCTGTGGGTCAGGCCGATTTCCTTGGCCTTCTGGTTCATCAGCTCGACGAACTGATCCTCGGATCCCGCGATGCCCTCGGCCAGCACGATGCAGGCATCGTTGCCGGATTGGATCATCATGCCGCGGATCAGGTCTTCCACCTTCACGGACTGGCCGAGCGGCACAAACATCTTCGAGCCACCCATCCGCCAGGCCTTCTCACTGACCGGCAATTCCTGGTCTAGCCGCAGCCGCCCCGATTTCAGCATGCCGTAAACCACATAGGCGGTCATCATCTTGGTCATTGAGGACGGCGTCACCGGCACATCCGCATTCTTGTCCAGCAACACCGCGCCGGTGGTGAAGTCGATGGCGACGGCATATTTCGCCGCGGTGTCCACGGGACCAACCGGCGTCTGCGCCGGGTCCTCCACCGGCGGCGGCGCGTCGGCGGTTTGCTTGCCGGCCCGCCCGGGGGCTGGGGCGGGGTGGCGCGGCGGCGCGGCGATGGCGGCGATCGGGCCGGACATCGCCGCACCGGCCAGCAACAGGATGCGACGCGTCAGCATTTTGGCCTCCGGTTTACTCAATGTTGTACTACGACGATCCGGGCGTCCGTGGCACCCACCCGCAAGGCGCGGGCGAGCATCGTATCGGCGGCAGCGACGTTGCTCAGCGGGCCGATGCGGACCACGTAGGCACGCTCCCGCGGCGCGTCGTAGCTGGTGGTGGTGATAGCACCCAGGCCCGCCAACTTCGCCCGCAGAATCTCGGCATACTCGGGCCGGCTGAACCCGCCGCAATCGATCATCAGCACACTCGGCCGAACCGCGACCTGCCGGACCGCCTCCGGCAGACGCAACGGCACCGGCGGTGGCGGTACGCTGGGCGGGGTTTCATGGGGAATGGGCGATGAAGCGGCCTGGCGCATATGGATGGCCTGCGTGGCACCGGGCGGCGGCGCCAGGGTCTCCGTCTGCACCGTGGCAGTGGAAGCCGTGGCCACGTTCAGCACCGGCGCGTCGGCCCGCAGGGCGTTCGCCATGGCGCGGCTCTCCGCTTCCTGCACTTCCAGCCGCACGCGGATCGGCGTATCGGGGCGCGCGCCCAGCAGCTCGGCCGTGCGCCGTGTGATCTCCACCAGGCGGCCGGGTGATGCCGGCCCGCGATCGTTCACGCGCACCAGCACCTGCCGTCCGGTGTCCAGATCGGTCAACCGGGCGAGCGCTGGCAGTTGCAGCGTGGGATGGCCGGCGGCAAGGGCGCCCTGGTCGAATATTTCGCCATCTTCGGTCAGCTTCCCATGCGCGCCGAACACCTCCGCCAGTCCCGTCTCGTCGAGGGTGAAATCCTCATGCGGATAGCGCCAGACGCCGCCCGACTGGTAGTTGCCGCCCAGTTCGTAATGCACGGACGGCACGGGCGCCGGCTGCTGCAAACAGCCGGGCAGCAGCAGAACCGGCAGGACGACAATGGCGGCCCGGGACATCGGCCGGCCAGGCCGTACCGGGCAACGCATCACGCTGTCACCTGGTCCCCGATCAGCCCGACCGAGATGCAATAGAAATCCGACGGGTTATAGCGGCGGATCGCCTGGAAATTGGAGTGGCAGGTAATGAACGCCTCACCGCCAGGGCCGCCGGGCAGCAGGATGGCCGTGCTGGTCTCCGGCGGAATGGGCGCGCCATAGGGCTGCACGCCGAGCCGGGACCATTCCGCCAGCGGCCGGCGATTTTCCCGCCCCGCCTGGCTGGTATCGAACGAGGCCGGCAGCCGTGCCGGCACGCCCCAGGGCAGCGGATCGATCCAGCCGGATTTGGCCAGATAATTGGCGACCGAGGCGAAGATATCGGCCGGGTCGTTCCAGATGTCGCGGCGGCCATTGCCGTTGAAGTCGGCGGCGAATTTCAGGAAGCTGTCCGGCATGAATTGCGGCTGGCCCATGGCGCCGGCATAGCTGCCGACCATCTGGCCCGGCGCGATGTCGCCATGCTCCAGTATCTTCAGCGCATCCATCAACTCGCTGCGAAAGAAGGCGGCCCGCCTTCCCTCGAAGGACAAGGTGGCCAGCGCCTCGACGACATTGAATCCGCCGCTGGACTGGCCGTAATTCGATTCCAGCCCCCAGATGCCCATGATCACGCCCGGCGACACGCGATAGCGCTCGAACACGGCGGCAAGCAAACGGCGATTCTGGGCATACATCTGCCGGCCCTGCGCGATCCGGGTATCGGACACGATACGGCTGCGGTACTGCTCCCAGGTCAGGGTGAATTCGGGCTGGTGCTGATCCAGCTCGATCACCTTCGGGTTGTAGCGAACCCCGGCAAAGGCACGCTCCAGCGTGACGTCGCGAATGCCGGCGCGCCGTGCCTCACCCTTCACGCCGCCGATAAAACCGGCAAAGCCCGGTGGCGGCGGCATTGGCGCGGGGCCCGGCACAGGCATGGCCGCCGGCGCGAGCCGAGCCGATGGCGGCGCGGCCGCGAAAGTAGGAACGGCCGCGACCACGGGAGCGGCCACAAGGAAGGTGCGGCGGGTAAGCATGCCCCGTCTGTGCCATGAACAGCGAGTCGCGGGCAACGCCATCCTCAATATCCGGCCTATCAATCCGCATCCGGCTTCAGCAAGCGCATGCTGAACCGGCCGCGCGATCGGTTACTCAGAAACTCGCAACCGCGCAGCCCGCGCCCTTGGCCTTGATGCGCTCGCAGAAAATGCTGGCCTGGGCCATGTCGGCAAAGCCGCCGGTGCGCAGGCGCCAGAACACCTTGCCGTCATGCGCCACCCGAATCACCGATGGTTTGCGGCCGCCGAACAACCCCGGATCCCTCTTCTCCAGCCGCTCCCACTCGCTCATCGCCGCCCGCTCGGACGGCAAGGCGGCAAGCTGCACCTGCGGATGGCGGCCGGAAACCGGGGGCACCGCCGCCACCTTGGCCACCGCGAGCGGCTTGGCGGGCGCGGGCCTGGCATCCATGGCCCTGGCCTCCGCCGGCCTGGTTTCGACCGGCTTGGACTCCACGGGCTTGGACTCCACCGGCGCTTCCTGTCGCGTCGCCACGGCAGCCTTGGGCGCGGTCGGCGCGATTGGCGGGGAGGAGAAGGTTTGCGAGGTTGCGGCAGGCTGCGCCGTGTTCAGCGAAACCGGCTGAGCCGCCATCGGCGGCGGAGTCGCGGCAGCGAGCTGCTGCTGCTGTTGTTGTTCCTGGGCCTTCAGCGCGCTCAGGGCTGGCACTTCGGGCGCCGGCGCCAGCGCCGCCTGCGAGTCACTGGTGCTGCTGCCCGACAGGATGCTCTCGTCCTGCCCGGACACCTGCAATCCGCCGGGATTTTCCGGCTTCACCTTCAATGGCCGCGAGTCGGCTTCGACCACCGGCAGGCCGCCATGGTGCCGCCCGGTCAGCGACCAGCCGCTCACCAGCAGCAGCAAGGTTCCACCAATGCCGCCGGCGATTATCGCCAGACGCCTGGTGTTCGGGTCCATCGCATCGCGCCGGCGCGACACACGATAGCTCGGCCCCATGGAAGGCATTGGAATGTCAAGGTCCTCACGCATGGCAACTGCCCTCTGTGCTCATGAGCGCCATCGCCGCATGGTGGCGTCACCGGGTGATTGGCTGCTCGCTCAAACGGGACGCTGGCGCATGGGCGGTGCGCCTCCTTGCACCCGTCATGCGCTAACGCATTTCCTCAACCGGGGTCACCCCCATCACCGCCAGTCCGGAGCGAATCACCACCGCCGTCGCGGCCACCAAAGCCACGCGCGCCAGCGTCTCCTCCGGCCTGTCCGACTGCAGAAACCGCAATGCAGCATCGTCCCTGCCTCGGTTCCATAGCATATGAAAGTCGCCCGCTAAATCATAGAGAAAAAACGCTATTCGATGCGGCTCGCGCGCCAGGGCGGCGGCCTCCAGCAGGCGCGGCCAGGCAACCAGGCGGCGCACCAGGGCCAATTCGGCCTCATTGCGCAGAGAGTCCAAGGGGATAGTTGAGAGCGCCGCATCGGCAACGTTGTTAACCCCAAACGTCTCGCTTGCCGCGCGCAACACGCTGCGGCAACGCGCATGGGCGTATTGCACGTAGAAGACCGGATTCTCACGCGTCTGCGCCACCGCGGCAGCGATGTCGAACTCCATCTGGGCGTCGGATTTGCGGGTCAGCATGGTGAATCGCACCGCGTCGCTGCCAACCTCGTCGATCAGGTCGCGCAGCGCCACGTAGCTGCCGGCGCGCTTGGACATGCGCACGGGCTCGCCGTTCTTCAGCACATGCACGATCTGGCACAGCAGGACATCGAGTTCGACGCGCCCGTTAGGCGACAGCGCCGCCACAGCCGCCTTCATGCGCGAGGCATAGCCGCCATGGTCGGCGCCGAGCACGTCGATCAGCACATCGTAGCCGCGCCCGATCTTGTCCGCATGGTACGCGATGTCGTTGGCAAAATATGTGTTGCTGCCATCGGATTTCCGCAGCGGCCGATCCACGTCGTCGCCGAACTGCGTGGCGCGGAACAAGGTCTGCTCGCGCGGTTCCCAATCCTCCGGCAACTTGCCTTTCGGCGGTTCCAGCGTGCCCTCGTAGATCAGCCCGTCGCGCCGCAGCTTCTCGATCGTGCCGTCCACCGCGCCTGAGGCAATTAGCGCGCGCTCGGAGCTGAACACATCGTGATGCACGCCCAGGGCCGCGAGGTCCTCGCGGATCGAGGCGTTCATCCGCGCGACGGTGAAATCCCGCACCAGATCGAGCCATCCCGCGGGATCGGCGACGGTCAAACCGGGGCCGGCCAGCGCGGCGCCATGCGCCACGGCCAGTTCCGCGCCGACCGGCACCAGGTAATCGCCGCCATATTGCAGACCGCCGGGCACCGCCGCCGCGAATTCCTCCTGCGTCAAAGCTGTGCCCAGCGTCTGGAGGTATCGCCAATACGCCGCCCAGGCGAGCGCGTTAACCTGGGCGCCGGCATCGTTGCTGTAGAATTCCTTGGTCACCGCAAAGCCGGCCCGCCCCAGCAGGTTGGCCAGCGCGTCGCCGACCACCGCGCCCCGGCAATGGCCGATATGCATCGGCCCGGTGGGGTTGGCGGAGACATATTCCACATTCACCCGCACGCCCTGCCCGACCGCGCTGTCCCCATAGCTTTCGCCGGTCGCGAGGATCACCGGCACCAGCGCCAGCAATGCCTCGGGCCGCAGGCGCAGATTGACGAATCCCGGACCGGCCGCCTCCGCGCCCGCCACCATCGGATCGGCGGACAACGCCGCCACCAGCTTTGCCGCGATATCCGCCGGCTTCGCGCGCGCCGGCTTGGCCGCGACCAATGCGGCGTTGGTGGCCATGTCGCCATGCGCCGCCTCGCGCGTCGGCGTTACTTCGACGCGCGCGGCGATCTCCTCGGGCAGGCCGGGCACCGCCGTGCGCAGGGCCAACAGCACGCGATCGCGCATCGTCGCAAACAAATTGTGAGTCATATCCATTCCCAGAATTCAGCCCGAGATCGACAGATCGGTCAGGCGCAGATGTTCCTCGCGGGCGAAGCGATCGGTCATGCCCGCGACGTAGTCGGCGACGGCGGAAGCGGCCCGCGGCGTCGGGCCACCCTCGCCCGCCCTGCCCCGCCAATCGTCCGGCAACAGCGAGGGGTTGTTGTGCAGCAGCGCGAAAACCTCGCCGGTCACCCGCCGCGCCTTGGCCGTCATGCGATTGACCCGCCAATGGCGGTACATCCTGGCGAACAGGAATTCCTTGATCACCCGGTTGGCCTCGGCCATCGGCGCGCTGAAGGCGATCACCGGGCGCTTGGCATGGCGGATCGCATCGGCATCGGCCGGATCCAGTGCTGCGATGCGGCACCGGCTTTCGGTGACGAGGTCGGAGACCATGACGTTGATGACCCGCCGGATGGTCTCGTGGCGCAGGCGCGGCGGCGGCACATCGAGGCTGGAGCGTCTTGCCGCACTCAACGCCTCGCCGACAATGGGCAGATGGGCGATATCGGCCACGTCGAACAACTCCGCGCGCAAGCCGTCATCCAGATCGTGGCTGTGATAGGCGATATCGTCGGCCAGCGCCGCAACCTGCGCCTCGGCCGCGGCATGGGTGTGCAGATCGAGCTTATGGCGCGCGTCGTAATCCGCGACATAGGGCGGCGGCTTGCGCAACGGGCCATTATGCTTGGCCAGCCCCTCCAGCGTCTCCCAGGTCAGGTTCAGCCCGTCAAAGGCGGCGTAGCGGCTCTCCAGCAGCGTCACCACGCGCAGCGACTGGGCATTGTGGTCGAAGCCGCCGAACGGCTTCATCGCCGCCGACAGCGCCTCCTCGCCGGCATGGCCGAAAGGCGGGTGGCCGAGGTCATGCGCCAGCGCCAGCGCCTCGGCCAGATCCTCGTCCAGCAGCATCTCCCGCGCCACGGAACGGGCAATCTGCGCCACCTCGATGCTGTGCGTCAGCCGGGTGCGGTAGAAATCGCCCTCGTGGTTGACGAAGACCTGGGTCTTGTATTGCAGCTTGCGAAAGGCCGAGCTGTGGATGATGCGGTCGCGGTCGCGCTGCCACGGGCTGCGCGTCGGCGCCTCAGGCTCCGGATAGAACCGGCCCCGCGATGTTTCGGCCCGCACGGCCCAGGCTGCTCGCTCCATCTCTCACGCTCCCGTCAGCGCGGCGCATACACCCTACGGGATAGGCCTTCAATCCGGGCCGGGGATGCCCTACATTGCCTATATGGAAACCGACATGCTGGCCCCGTTCCGCCTGACCGACCGCGCCGCCGGGCGCATCGCCGAAATCATGGCCACCCAGGGCGACGCCACCGCCCTGCGGGTGGAGGTACTGGCCGGGGGGTGCAGCGGGTTTCAATACAAATTCGATCTCGCCGGCCATCAAGCCGAGGACGACCTGGTGATCGAGCAGGACGGGGCGCGGGTGCTGATCGATCCCGCCAGCATGGACCTGCTTGCCGGGTCCGAGCTCGACTACACGGATGCGCTGATGGGGGCCCATTTCGCCGTGCGCAATCCGAACGCTGCCTCATCCTGCGGCTGCGGCACCAGCTTCGCGATCGCCTGAACCCAGTGCGGCTCGCCAGCTGGAATGTGAACTCCATCCGCCAGCGCGAGGGGCATGTGCGCCGCTGGCTGGAGCGGGTACAGCCCGACATTCTGTTCCTGCAGGAAATCAAGTGCGAAGCGCCCAATTTTCCGGCCGCGATTTTCGGGAATGCGGGCTATAAAAGCGAAATTGTAGGCCAGAAATCCTATAATGGCGTGGCGGTGCTCGCGCGCGTGCCGTTTTCGCTCTCGCATTTTGCATTGCCAGGATTGCCCGCCGATGATGCCCAAGCCCGATATATCGAAATTACCGCTGGCGGGCTGACTGCGATCGGCATCTATCTGCCGAACGGCAATTCCGGCGGCGACGCCGGCTTCGCCTATAAGCTGGCCTGGATGGAGGCGCTGCGCGCGCGCGCCGCCGAATTGCTGGAGCAGGACACCAAGCTCGCCATCCTCGGCGATTATAACGTATGCCCCACCGACGACGATTTCGCGCCCGGCGCGCTGCCGCCGACCGATGCGCTGGTGCGCCCGGAAAGCCGTGCGGCGTTCCGGTCCATGCTGTGGCTGGGTCTGACCGACGCGATCCGGGCGTTGTATCCGACCGGCCCGGTCTGGACGTTCTGGGACTATCAGGCAGGGGCGTGGCCGCGCGACAAAGGGCTGCGCATCGATCACGCGCTGCTGTCGCCGGAGCTTGCCGAGCGGGTGGTTGTGGCACAGCCGGATCGCCGGGAACGTGGGGAAGATCAGCCTTCCGATCATGTGCCGATCGTGGTGGAACTGGCTGACGCTTAGGGAATCAGTCGCACGCCATGGTCTGGCCGATTGTATCGGGTCCCTTGGCATTCGGGCGTCGTGAGGTCTGTTCGCACTGCTTCAGGCCGTCCGCCCTCAGGCGCAGGATCTTGGGCGAGTCGCGATACTGGCAGTCGATAAAATGCGACCAGCCGGGTTCATCGCCCATTTCCCAGATATTGTGCCATAGGGCGCCCTGGGCGAGTCCCCGATCGGGCACCAGGCTGGGCGGGGCGGTCTCGTCGATCGGCTCGAGCTTGACCCCCCCCTTGCCCAGACCGAAGGGGTCGGGGGCGGTCAGCGAGCATTCCAGGCGATGCGGTGGACCGGCGAGGGCCAGGGCGACGAAAAAAGGGCCGCGGCGGCAATCCAGTGGGGGCGCATCGTTCAGCCTCACTATGTTTCACTGCGGCAACCATAGCACCTGATCGATACGATCCGCAGCCGATGCGATCATGGCCAGACGGTCGAAGCCTAGCGCGATGCCGGCGGATTCCGGCATGCCATGGGCCAGGGCGGCCAGGAAATCCTCGTCCAGATCCCATCCAACGGCGCCGTACAGCGCCGTGCGGCGGGCGCGGTCTTCCAGGAAGCGGGTGCGTTGTTCTTCGGCGTCGGTGAGTTCGACGAAGGCGTTGGCCAGTTCCATGCCGCAGACGAACAGCTCGAAGCGTTCCGCGACGCGGGGATCGGCGGGGTCGCGGCGGGCCAGGGCGGCCTGGGCGGTGGGCCAATGGGTGAGGAAGGTCGGGCGGTTCTGGCCGAGTTTGGGTTCCGCGCGCTCCAGCAGCAGGCGGAAGAACAGGTCCTCCCAGCCCTCCCCCGGCCGCAACGTGGCGCCGGCCTGGGCGGCGAGTGCGGCCGGGTCGCCGGCGGTGGAGAGGATATCGGCACCGGCATGGCGGGCGAAGGCGTCGGCGACGGTCAGGATCTCGCAGGTCGCGAGGTCGTTGGTGAGGCCCCGGCAGGTGACGACGGGCGGCAGGGTGGCGCGCAGCAGGGCGTGGGTTTCGGTGATCAGATCCGCCATGCTGGCGCCGGGGTGGTACCATTCCAGCATAGTGAACTCGGCGGCATGGCGGTCGCTGCCTTCGTTGTTCCGCCAGACCCGGGCCAATTGGAAGATCGGGCCTGCGCCCGCGACCAGCAGGCGTTTCATGGCGAATTCCGGGCTGGTGTGTAGGAATAGCGCGCGTGTTTCACCGGCGGGCGAAATCTGTTCCGTACGGAAGGCGGCGAGATGGACCTCCTCTCCCGGCGCTGGCACGGCGTAGGGTGTTTCCACTTCGGTGTAGCCGCGCGCGGCGAAGAAGGCGCGCGTGGCGGCGGTCAGCAGGGCGCGCCGGCGCAGGAAGGGCAGCCGATCGGCGAAGCGGTCCGGGTGCCAGGCTGGCAGGCGGTGGGAGGTGGGCGTCATGGCATGCGGCTTCCCGGTTGCGGGGTGGCGTGACGAGGCCTACACGGCCCGCCATGCAAGATGGTAGCCCCGCGTCCCGCACATTGCGCAATGCCGACGATTTGCTGCAAGCCGGGCTGATCCCGGCCGGGCAGCGCGACGCCGTGGCGCGTGTGGAGGCGCGCTATGCGGTGGCGATCACCCCTGCCATGCGCGCGCTGATCGCCTCGCCTGACGATCCGATCGGGCAGCAATTCGTGCCGGACCCCGCCGAGCTGGCGGCGGCGGCGCATGAGCGGGCGGACCCGGTCGGTGATGACGCGCTGTCCCCGATCAAGGGCATCGTGCATCGCTATGCCGACCGGGCGCTGTTGAAGCCGCTGCTGATCTGCCCGGTCTATTGCCGGTTCTGCTTTCGCCGCGAGCATGTGGGGCCGGATGGCGGGCTGCTGAGCGATGCAGAGCTGCAAGCCGCCTATGACTGGCTGCGGGCACGGCCGGAGATCGGCGAGGTGATCCTGACCGGCGGCGATCCGCTGATGCTGTCGCCGCGGCGGTTGGGCGATGTCGTCGCGGCGCTTTCGGGGATACCCCATCTGCGGACCATTCGCATCCATAGCCGCCTGCCGATGGCGGATCCGGCAAAACTGACGCCGGAACTGGCCGCCGCGATGGCGACGGACAAGGCCATGTGGCTGGTGCTGCACGCCAACCATGCCAGCGAGTTCACGTCCGAAGCCCGTGCTGCCATACGCCGCGTACAGGCGCACGCGATTCCGGTGCTGGGGCAATCCGTGCTGCTGCGCGGCGTGAACGACAGCGAGGCGGCGTTGGAGGCACTGTTCCGCGCCATGCTGGCAGCGCGGGTGAAACCCTATTATCTGCACCAGCTCGATGCGGCCCCCGGCACCGCCCGATTCCATGTGCCCATCGAGGAAGGCCGCCGCCTGCTGGCCGGGTTGCGCGGGCGGGTGACCGGGCTGGCCTGGCCGACTTACGTGCTGGACATCCCTGGCGGCCACGGCAAGGTTCCGCTGGGGCCGGATTATCTGGCGGGCGCGGACGGCGTGCGCGACATCACGGGCCGGCTGCATCGGCTTGCCCCCCCGGCCGGATCGGTCTAGAAGCCCGCCTCCCGCCCAAATCTCCCACGCCTTCTCGTAAATTCTTTGAAAATTCCCGTGAGAGCCCGATGAAGCAGCAGGCGAACCTGATCCGTGCCGGCCAGGTGATCGAGCATGATGGCCGTCGCTGGACCGTGCTGAAGCAGCAGATCATCACCCCTGGCAAAGGCGGCGCCTTCATTCAGGTGGAAATGCGCGACCTGAAGACCGGCAACAAGACCAATGAGCGTTGGCGCACCGCCGACACGGTCGAGCGGCTGATGACCGACAACAAGGACTACGCCTATTCCTACACCGACGGTGAAAACCTGGTGCTGATGGACCCCGAGACCTTCGAGCAGACCATGGTGCCGGTGGCCATACTGGGCGATCAGGCGCCGTTCCTGCAGGACAACATGCAGGTTGAGGTGGATCTGGTGGAGGGCGACGTGGTGGGCATCCATCTGCCGGCCAGCGTGGTGCTGGAGGTGGTGGAGGCCGATCCGGTGGTGAAGGGCCAGACCGCCACCAGCAGCTACAAGCCCGCCGTGCTGTCCAACGGGGTGAAAACCATGGTGCCGCCCTTCGTGGAAGTGGGCGAGAAGGTCGTGGTTCGCACCGACGACGCGAGCTATATGGAGCGCTTCAAGGGCTGAGATCATGGCGCTTCGCCTCTCCGCCCACATGACCGTGATGCAGAACGCAGCCCAACGGGCGGCTAAGCGCCTGCTGCGCGACTTCGCCGAGGTCGAGCAGTTGCAGGTGAGCGTGAAAGGCCCCGGCGATTTCGTCAGCCAGGCCGATCTGCGCGCCGAGGCCAGCCTGCGTGAGGATCTGGGCAAGGCGCGGCCCGGCTATGCCTTCCTGATGGAGGAGTCGGGTGCGTCCGGCTCCGACAACTGGGCGTGGCGCTGGGTGGTGGACCCGCTGGACGGGACCACCAACTTCCTGCACGGCATTCCGCATTGGGCGATCAGCATCGCGCTGGAGAAGCGTCTGCCAGATGGCGGTTTCGAGCAGGCGGCCGCCGTGGTGTACGCGCCGACGGTCGATGAGATGTTCTGGGCCGAAAAAGGCGCCGTGGCGTTTCTGAACGAGCGCCGGCTGCGCGTTTCCGCCCGCCGCGACCTGAAAGAGGCGGTGTTCGCCACCGGCATTCCCTTCGCCGCCGTGGATCCGCGCAACCGGCTGGCCTTCGCCCGCACGCTGGGCACGCTGATGCCGCAGGTAGCCGGCATTCGCCGCTTCGGCGCGGCGGCGCTGGACCTGGCCTGGGTGGCAGCCGGACGCTACGAAGGCTTCTGGGAACTGGGGCTGAAGCCGTGGGATATGGCGGCCGGCCTGCTTATCGTGCGCGAGGCCGGGGGCTACACGACCGATCCGCATGGCGGTGACGCCCGCGCGCATGGCGACGTGGTGGCGGCAAACCCGCATCTGCACCCAGTGCTGCGCGAGGCCGTGGCCGACGGCGTGGCCGCAGCCACCGGTCGCGCGGCCTGAGGGACCAATAAGGGAAGGCAAGGCTGGGCTCTGCCCAGACCCGCCAGGGGCCAAGCCCCTGGACCTTATTGCTTTAAGGGAATTTGAGGAGGGGGCTGCGAGACGGTGGCAGCCGCACCGCAGCCCCCTCCTCAAATTCCCTTATGTCATGGGATCCAAGAGGGCATCTGCCCCTTGGCGGGTCCAGGGCAGAGCCCTGGCCTTGCCTTACTTCCCTATTTCGCCTTACCGGCTATGGCGATTTCATCCGGGTCGATATTGGGTTAGGGTGCGCGGAAGCATGCAGAATTTGACATCCTTGCTGGCCGCTTTCCTGCTGGTTATCGGCTGTTCGCCGGCGCTGGCGCAGGTGACGGTTGATCCCCAAGCTTTGGAACAGTTGCAATCGCCCTCCGGCCAGGCAAAGCGGGCCGATACGGCGCCTGGTGCCGCCGCCCCCGCCCCGGCCAAGCCCGCCGCACCCGTACGGCGGGCGCCGGTGCATTCGAAGCCCGTTGTGAAGCCCGCGCCCAAACCAGTGGCGCCCGCGCATGGCACGGTGGCAGCAGGCGAGACGGCGGGCAAGCCGGTGGCGCCCGCGCAACCCGCGTCGCCGGTGGTACCCCTGGCGCCCCCGCCTTTGCCGGTGGTGCCGCCGCCTATCCCCGTGCCGATGCGGCCGGACGTGCCGCCGCCGCCGGCCACCATAGCCGCGGACGCGCCGGGAACGGCGACACCGCTGCCTGACGGGTTGCGCATCACCTTCGGCCCCGGGCGATCCGACCTGAACGACGCCACGGCCGACGCGCTGCGCAAGCTGGCCCATGACGTGCCGGCCGATGCCAGCTTCTCCGTGAGCGGCTACGCCCCTGGCATGCCGGAGGACCCATCCACGCCGCGCCGCCTGTCGCTGTCGCGGGTGCTGACGGTGCGCAGCCTGCTGATCGCCCAGGGCATCGCCTCCAGCCGGATCTATCCGAAAGCGCTGGGCGCGAGCGCGCCGGATCTGGCACAAGGGCCGGCGGATCGGGCCGATCTGGTGGTGCTGCGGCCGGTCCAGGACAGCACGACGGCAAGCACGACGGCGACAGCGCCCGTGGCCGCCGGCGCTGCCGCATCGCCAGGCCTTGGCGCCACCGTGACCGCCACGCCAGCTGCCACGCCGGCCGCAACAGCGAGATCTGAACCATGACGCGCCCGCTGCAATATCTGTTTCGGATGCTGGCCTTTCTGGCCGCCGTGATCGTGGTGGTGATGCTGCTGTCCGCTTCGCTGATCAGGGCGTTCGACGCCAATCCGCTGCTGAACAGCTTCATCCTGCTGGTGGCGCTACTGGGCGTAGCCTGGAACATCCGCCAGGTGACGCGGCTTTCGCCGGAGGTGACGTGGCTGGAGACGTTCCGCCGGTCCCGCCCCAGCCTGGCCACGCTGCCGCCGCCGAAGTTGCTGGCGCCGATGGCGAGCATGCTGGCGGCGCGCGCCAAAGGGCGCGACGGCAGCGAGCGGTTCACCTTGTCCGCGCCGGCGATGCGGTCCTTGCTGGACACCATCGCTAGCCGGCTGGATGAGAGCCGCGAGCTGTCGCGCTACATGACCGGGTTGCTGATCTTCCTGGGCCTGCTTGGGACGTTCTGGGGCTTGCTGCTGACCGTGCGGTCGGTGGGCGATGTGATCACCGGCATGTCGGTCGGATCGGGCGACATCAACGCACTGTTCGAGCAGTTGAAAACCGGATTGTCGCAACCGCTGAAGGGCATGGGGACGGCGTTCTCCTCCTCCATGCTCGGGCTGGCGAGCGCGCTGGTGCTGGGGTTTCTGGATCTGACGGCCGGGCAGGCGCAGAACCGGTTCTTCAATGAGCTGGAAGAGTGGCTGGCCGGGATCACCCGCCTGTCCTCCGGCGTGCTGGGCAGCGAGGGCGAAGGCGGTTCGGTGCCTGTGTATGTGCAGGCGCTGCTGGAGCAGACCGCCGAGAATATGGAGAATCTGCAACGCACCCTCGCACGCGGCGAGGATGACCGCCGCGAGAGCAACCAGGCGCTGCTCGCCCTGACCGAGAAGCTGGGTACTCTGTCGGAGACGATGCGCGCCAACCAGCAGCTGATGCTTCGGATCGCCGAGGGGCAGCTGGCGCTGGGCCCTGCCCTGCACCGGCTGAGCGAAGGCCGCGAGGACGACGCGTCGCGCGGCTATCTGCGCAACATAGAAATGTATCTGCAACGACTGCTAAGCGAGAGCGAACAGGGCCGCGCCCAGACCACTGCGGAGCTGCGCAACGAGATCAAGATCCTGACCAGGACGATCGCCGCCCTGGCAGAAGACCAGCAGAGGTAACTCGCCATGGCTCTGCGGCGCCGCGGCGCGAACGGCGATGCCATGAACCCCTGGCCCGGCTATGTGGATGCGCTGTCCACATTGCTGATGGTGATCATCTTCGTGCTACTGGTGTTCGTGCTGGCGCAGGCCTTCCTGTCCGTGGCGCTGTCCGGGCGGGACCGGGCGCTGGACCGGGTGAACCGGCAAATGGCGGAACTGAGCGACATGCTGTCGCTGGAGCGGGGGAAATCGGCAGAGCTGCAGCTTTCCGTAGCACAGCTGGGCAAGGATCTTCAGGCGGCGGCCACGAGCCGCGACACGCTGGCGCAGCGAATGGCGGCGTTGCAGGCGAACCACGACAAGCTGACGGCGGATCGGGATGCCCTGAAAGGCGATCGCGACAAGCTCTCGGCGCAATTGGGTGACAGCAATCTGCAACTGCAGGCGGCCCAAACGCGGGCGGATCAGTTGCAATCGCAAGTGGCGGATGCGGCGCGGCGCGCGGATAGCCAGGGGCAGAACGCGGCACTGACCACAGCGCAACTTGCCGATGCGCGCCAGCAATTGGCGGCGGCGCAGGCGCATATGGCGGAAATGCAGGCGCAGTCTGACGCGTTGGACAAGACGGTGCAGGCCGACAAGGCGACGATCGAGGCGCGGCTGTCCGATCTGGCGAAGATGGCAGAGCAGACTCGGGCGCTGACGGCTTTGCGCGACGATTTGGAGCGCCAGGCACGCGATGCCGCGGCGAAGGCGATGACCGAGGAGCAGAAGAATGCTGCGGTGGCCGCGCAGCTTGCCGACGAGAAAACCCTGGGCGACAGCGCGCGGGCGCAAATCGCGCTGCTGAACCAGCAGATCGACCAGTTGCGCTCGCAGTTGGCGAGTGTATCCGCGGCGTTGGACATCTCGGAGAAGGCCGACAAGGACAAGGATGTCCAGATCGCCAATCTGGGCAACCGGCTGAACTCGGCGCTGGCGCAGAAGGTGGAGGAGTTGCAGCGCTACCGCAGCGATTTCTTCGGCAAGCTGCGCCAGGTGCTGGCCAACCGGCCGGGCATACAGGTGGTGGGCGACCGGTTCATCTTTCAGAGCGAGGTGTTGTTTCCGGTCGGGAGCGCCGATCTTTCCGTGGATGGATGGGAGCAGATCAAGGCGCTAGCAGCAACGCTGATGGATATCTCCAAAGAGATTCCGCCTGATGTGAACTGGGTATTGCGCGTGGACGGGCACGCGGACCGGCAGCCGGTGCAGAGCTCCCGTTTTCCCTCGAACTGGGAGCTGTCGTCGGCGCGCGCGATCACCGTGGTGAAGCTGCTGGTGGCCGAGGGCGTGCCGGCGAACCGGCTGGCGGCGACGGCGTTCGGAGACAACCAGCCTTTGGACAATGCCAACACGCCGGAAGCCTATACGAAGAATCGGAGGATCGAGTTGCGGTTGACGGATCGGTAGGACGGCGTTGTTGCAATCAGGCCATGGCCGGAACCCGGCCGATCAGGCCGGCGACGTAGGTTTCCAGATCCTCGTCGTTCAGATTGACCTTGCGCATGAACAGCGAGCCTGACTCCGCCGCTTTCGCCAGTTCCGCCGGCGTCTTGAAGATGCGGGGTGGCGTGGGCGTGGACCAATCCGTGTGCATGAATTGCTGGTGCGGCGGCGCGCCGGCCTCGCCGATGATCGTCTGGATATAATGCTCGTCCGGGACCTCGGAGAATTCGAAGGACTCGCGGCGCCATGTGTCGCTGGCCCAGACATCGAGGACATGCGCAACCGAGGCCGCCCCGAGGCACCACCATTGCGAGCCGTGGAACAACTGGCGAATCGGCTTTTTCCCGATGCGGCGCAGCGCGTCTAGAGCACGATCTGAACGCACCGATTCGATAGTGCTTCCTCCGACGCGGCTCAATGTGATTCACCATGGATGCTGGAGAGGATCACGTCGCGGTAGGCCTCAATGTGATGCGAGCGCAGATCGCCGCCTTGCGGTAAGGCCGTCACCCGACCTTCGGCGCGCCAGGCGCGAACCCAACGGACGGCACTCGAAACCGCGATGCCGAAACGCTCCGCCGCCGCGTTGCAAGACAGGCCGCCGTCAACGACCTGCCGGCATCGTTGAATTTCGTTCCGTTCCTGATCAGGACCCAGCGGAATCCCGCCAGTGTCACATTGCTGGCGGCAGCCAGGAAGATGGGCGGGACGGTGGGGACGCGGTCTCGGAACGCCCCGAACAAGCCGGTGTTGTCAGGATCGTCGTAGAAATTCGGCTTATACCGACGGCAGCGGGCTTTGACTCTCGAGGGATTTCCACGAGGTTGATGATGTGATTCGCTTGCCTCTCGACGATTCGCGAGGGCGAGATGGCGGTTGCGATCACACGGACGGAGTTGGACGCGGCGGGCTTACGGCGTGCTGCGGCGCAGTCGCGCGATGCCGATGCGGCCCGTCGCATGTTGGCGCTGGCTCTGGTCTTGGATGGCCATAATCGAACGGAGGCGGCGGCTCTGTGCGGCATGGACTCGGATTCCGACGCCTGTCCGCTCGACCGCGCCATGTCGGCCATGATGCTGCAGCTCAGGAGGCGCATAAAAAAACTTCGCCGACCTGGTCGCCGCCGCGATCCCGGAGCATGCCCGCGACAAGCCGATCGAGCTCTGGTGGCAGACGAGGCGCGGATCGGCCAACATGGCACATTTACAAGACTCTGGGCGAAGCGGGGCAGTCGCCCGCCAGCACCCCGCGACTGCCGTTATCCTGGGCCTACCTGTTCGGTGCCGTCTGCCCGGCTCGTGGCACCGGCGCCACCCTCGTGCTGCCCTATGTCAACGCCCAGGCCATGACACTGCACCTGGCTGAAATCAGCCAATGCGTCATGCCTGGCGCCCACGCTGCGGTCACCGTGGACGGCGCCCGATGGCATCAGCACGGCGACAAGCTCAAGCTGCCCGCCAACATCAGCCTATTGCCATTACCGCCCTACAGCCCCGAGCTGAACCCGCAAGAAAATATTTGGCAGTATCTCCGCCAGAACTACCTCTCGAACCGAGTGTTCGACGACTACAAAGCCATCGTCGATGCATGCTGCCACGCCTGGAACAGCCTCATCGCACAACCAGCCCGCATCACCTCAATCGCCACCCGTCCTTGGGCACAACAGGTCAAAGATTAGTGCCGTTGGTATTATAGGCATGGAATGTTCGCGGCTCGCCCGGGGGTTCCACATATACGCCGTCGGCTGACCAAGTCAGTGCTTCATCGAGGCTGATCCTGGGCAGATCGAGCGGATTTGCGACACGGAACACGCTCACGTGGCATGGCTCGCGGCGTCGATGGCGAGGTCGCCTACAAGCTCG
>DASXIW010000068.1:0-3167 GCA_036497785.1 Acetobacteraceae bacterium
CCGCCGGCTTTTTTGCCGGATGGGGACATCTCCTTTCCGCTGGGCATGGACGAGCAGGGGAGGGACATGCTGTCCGGCATGATGTACGGCGCGCGCATCAGCCTGTTCGTAGGCGCGCTGGCGGTGGTGTTGGCGCTTGTCGTCGGCATCAGTGCCGGATTGGTCGCGGGCTATGCGGTAGGCGCGATCGATGCGGTGTTGATGCGTATTGCCGATGTGCAGCTCACCTTTCCCGCCATCCTCATCGCCCTGCTGGTGGATGGCGTGGTGCGCGCCGTGCTGCCGCGCGATTTCCATGAACAGGCCGAGGTCTATGTCCTCGTCTTTTCCATCGGCATCGCGCTCTGGCCGCAATTCGCCCGCACCGTGCGCGGCTCCACCATGGTCGAGCGGGGGCGGGATTACGTGATGGCGGCGCGCGTCATCGGCCTCTCGCCGCTGCGCATCATGGCCAGCCATATCCTGCCGAATGTGCTCGGCCCCGTGCTGGTCATCGCCACGCTCAATCTGGGCATCGCCATCGTGACGGAGGCAACCTTGTCCTTCCTGGGCGTCGGCCTGCCGCCCACCCAACCCTCGCTGGGCACGCTGATCCGCATCGGCGACGATTTCCTGTTCTCGGGCGAATGGTGGATCACCATCTTTCCCGGCCTGATGCTGGGCCTGATGGTGCTGGCCATCAACCTGCTCGGCGACTGGCTGCGCGACGCCCTCAACCCGCGACTGCGCTGATCGGCTGCCCCGCATGACCCTTCTCGAAGTCCAGGATCTCACCGTCGAATTCCCCACCCGTCGCGGCGTGCTGCGCGCACTGGACGGAATCTCCTTCGACATCGCAGCCGGCGAAATCCTCGGCATGGTGGGCGAGAGCGGTGCGGGAAAATCCCTGACCGGCGCTGCCATTATCGGCCTGCTGGAGCCGCCCGGCCGCATCGCCGGCGGCCGCATCCTGCTGGACGGCAAACGCATCGACAATCTCACCCCGGAGCAGATGCGCCCGCTGCGCGGCAAGCAGATCGGCGCCATCTTCCAGGACCCGCTGACCACGCTGAACCCGCTCTATTCCGTCGGCCGCCAGCTCACGGAAACCATGCAGACCCACATGAAACTCTCCGATCGCGACGCGCGGGAGCGGGCGGTGAAATGGCTGGAGGAGGTGGGCATTCCCGCCGCCCGCCAGCGTGTGGAATCCTATCCGCATGAATTCTCCGGCGGCATGCGCCAGCGCGTCGTCATCGCGCTCGCGCTATGCGCCGAACCGCGCCTGATCATCGCCGACGAACCCACCACGGCGCTGGACGTGTCCATCCAGGCGCAGATCATCGCCCTGCTGCGCGGCCTCACGCGCAATCACGGCACCTCGGTCATGCTGGTCACGCACGATATGGGCGTGATCGCCGAGACCGCCGACCGCGTGGCCGTGATGTATGCCGGGCGCATCGCCGAAATCGGCCCGGTGCGCGACGTGGTGAAGCAGCCCGCGCACCCCTACACCGAAGGCCTGATGGCCAGCATCCCCAGCCTCGAACACCGCGTCGAACGGCTGCGCCAGATCGACGGCGCCATGCCGCGACTGACCGCGATCCCGCCGGGCTGCGCCTTCAATCCGCGCTGCCCCAAAATGTTCGACCGCTGCCTCACCGAACGCCCCGTGCTGCTCGACGCGCGCGCCACAAGGGCGGCCTGCTGGCTCCATGCCAAGGAGGCCGCGCATGGCTGATATCGCGCTTTCCACCTCCGACCGGCCCGCCGCTATCGCGCAGGATATCGTGCTGGAAGCAATCGAAGTCTCGCGCAGCTTCGATGTCTCGAAGCCCTGGCTGCAACGCCTGCTCACCCATCAGCCCCGCCTCAGCCTGCGCGCGGCGGACGATGTCAGCTTCGCCATTCCGCGCGGCACCACCCTTTCGCTGGTGGGTGAGAGCGGCTGCGGCAAATCCACCGTGGCCCGGCTCGCCGTCGGGCTATACGCGCCGAGCGCCGGCGAGATGCGCTTCGAAGGCCAGCCATTATCCGCCGCCCGCGCCCAGCCCGGCCTGCGCCGCCGGATCAACATGATCTTCCAGGACCCCTACGCCTCGCTCAACCCGCGCTGGCGGGTGCGCGACATCGTCGCCGAGCCGATCCGCGCCTTCGGCCTGTTGCAGGGCCGCCAGCATATCGCCGATTGCGTCGGCCAGCTTCTCACCCAGGTCGGGCTGGCGGCGGCCGACGGCGAGAAATTCCCGCATGAATTCAGCGGCGGCCAGCGCCAGCGCATCTCCATCGCCCGCGCTTTGTCGAGCGAGCCGGAATTCCTGGTCTGCGACGAACCGACCAGCGCGCTGGACGTCTCCGTTCAGGCGCAAATCCTCAACCTCATGCGCGACCTGCAACAGCGCATGAACCTCACCTATCTGTTGATCAGCCACAACCTCGCCGTCGTGCGGCATATGTCGGACCGGCTGGGCGTGATGTATCTGGGCCGCATCGTGGAAATCGGGCCGGGCGAGACCATCTTCCGCACGCCGCGCCACCCCTATACCCGCATGCTGCTCGAAGCGATCCCGGATCTGGAAATGACCGGCAAAACCCGCGTGGCCGTGGGCGGCGAAGTGCCAAGCCCCATCGACCCGCCGCCCGGCTGCACCTTCCACCCACGCTGCCCACTCGCCAATGAACGCTGCCGGACGGAGAAGCCCACGAACACCAAAGTGGACGACGTGCTCGTCGCGTGCCACGCGGTGGCGGAGGGGCGGGACGCGATTTGAAGGAAGCAAGGCTGGGCTCTGCCCAGACCCGCAAAGGGGCAGAAGCCCCTTTGATCCCATTACTTTTTTGGTGCGGCGGCTGGTTTTGGGGGGACATGCCATGATGTCGATGCGGGCCGGCGAAGCCCAAAAAAACACCCGGCAACTGTATCGGCTTGGGAAAGGGTGGCAGGTTTAATTGCCTGCGGCGCAAGGCAGGGAAGCAGCCCTCACCAAGAGTCATGGGATCAAAGGGGCCTCTGCTCCTTTGCGGGTCCAGGGCAGAGCCCTGGCCTTCCTAAGGGCCTGAGCCAGAACAACCGCGTCAATCATCTGGTTTTCGCGGTGCGATGGTGTAGTTCCACTCACCATGGAAGTTGGCGGGCGTAATGTTCAGCCTGGCCATCTCGGCGTTGGAGACCTTGATGCCTTTGTCGT
>DASXIW010000069.1:0-3576 GCA_036497785.1 Acetobacteraceae bacterium
GCGCCGCTTCGAGTGCAGGCTTGCAGCGCCATCCTGCTTGAGGCCACGCAGCAGGCGGAACACCTGCCGCCGCTGCAGGCCGATCAACGCACAGCCGTCGGCGACACGCAGCCGACCCGACTGAACCCGCAGCAACACGTCAAGCCGGCTGAATTCCTGCTTGCTCATCGACAGCACCGTCATGACGCTTCTCCCGGGACCCCGAAATCCGGAGGAGTGTCATTTCTATCTGGCAGAGGGGTGCCATCTCTATATGGCTTCTACAGCACAGTCCGTGTACTACACATTATTAAGCCGTTTCGACAGCGTGACGGACCACGTTTATCGCTTCTTCCACCTGCGCGCGGCTGACATCC
The DNA here is from genome assembly GCA_036497785.1 of Acetobacteraceae bacterium. GTDB lineage: Bacteria > Pseudomonadota > Alphaproteobacteria > Acetobacterales > Acetobacteraceae > DASXIW01. The sequence goes on from DASXIW010000069.1 coordinate 357, forward strand.
AGATGCGTGCAGGCGCGCACGCGATACTTGCCGGAGAGCGAGAACGAGATGCCGTGGGCGCGCGCCCGCGCCGACAGCTCGGACGCAGTGAGGCCGGTGCCGGCAGTGTCGAAAAACACGAGGTTGGTTTCGGGATCCTCGACCGTGATGCCCGCGATCTGGCCGAGACCACGCGCCAGAATGCGGGCGTTTTCGTGGTCCTCGGCAAGTCGCGCGATATGATGGTCGAGCGCGTAGATGCAGGCGGCCGCACAGATGCCGCCCTGGCGCATGGCGCCGCCGAGACGTTGTTTCCAGCGCCAGGCCTGGCCGATGAACGCCTCCGTGCCACAGAGAACGGCACCGAGCGGGGCGCCGAGGCCCTTGGTGAAATCGAGCCAGACGCTGTCAAAGCCCGCGACCATGTCGGCGGGCGCGATGCCGGCGGCGACCGTCGCGTTGGTCAGCCGCGCGCCGTCCATATGCGTGGCCATGCCCATCTCATGCGCGAACGCGGCGAGTTGGTTCAGCGTGTTGAGCTTCCACACCCTGCCGCCGCCGGAATTGGCGGTCTGCTCCACCTCCATCAGCGTCTGCGGCGGCGCGTTGCGGGTTTTGCCGCGGATCGCCGCCTGCAGCGCCGGCAGGTCAAACTGACCATGCGGCCCCTTCAGCCCGGTGATCTGCGCGCCGGCCAGGGCGGCAGCGCCGCCGCCTTCGCTGGTGAGGATGTGCGCGGTCTCATGCGCCAGGATCTCGTCGCCGGGACGGCAATGCACCAGCATGGCGATCTGGTTGCACATGGTGCCGGTGGGCAGGAACACCGCCGCCTGCTTGCCGGTGAAGGCGGCCATGCGGTCGCACAGCTCGTTGATGGTGGGATCGAGGCCGCCCTGCTCGTCGCCGACCTCCGCCTCCATCATCGCCGCCTTCATCGCCGGCGTGGGCCGGGTCTGCGTGTCCGAGTAGAGATTGACCCGAACGGGGGGCAGGCCGAGGGCAAGACGCGGCGGCGCGTAGGACATGGATGGCTCTCCGGCATTTTGAATGTCGCGCAGAGAAGCAGTATCGGGCGGTGGGCGCTAGAGGGAGATGGTGCTGGCCAACTCAGCCATCCGACCCCGCCTCGCTCAGGCGCCCGTAGAACAGCAGGGACCCGGTGGGTTTGCCGGTGGGGGAGCCGCCTTCCGGTTCCAGGCTGATTTCGATCAGCATGCCGGCCACGGGGCGGGCGCTGGTGGCGGGGATGATGGTGACCATGCCCGGTTCGTTCGGCAGAACGCCGAGATTGGCGGGCACCGTGGCGCCGGGCGGCAGGCCCCAGAGCTGGAGGGATTTGCCGGACGGCGCCTGGACCTCGCGGCCGGCTGCGGCCGGCACGGCGGCGAAGCGGAGTTCGCCACGGCGATCGACATCCGCGAGGAAGGCGAGCCCGTTCTCGTCGGTCAGCAGCACGGTCATGACGCGCGGGGGAAGCGGGCGCGGCACCAGGATAAGGCGGCGAGGCCGGCTGCCGCGAGGCTGGCACCACGCCCAGCCGCGCCACAGCCAGGGCACGCAAGCGCTGCGCCGTGTGGCGGCGGCGCGATGCAGGTTGATGCGGGTTTCGATGCGGTCCCAGCTATCCGGCGGCGGCGCTTCCGAACGGGCAAGGGCGGCGAGCGAGGCGAGGCGCAGCTCCCACTGATCCACCGCCTGGCGCCAGAGCGGTCCGATTGCAGGGCGACGGCGACGCGCGCGGCGGTGCGGGCATCAAGGGTGCCGAGCACGTATTCGGCGGCGAGGGCGTCGCGGCCGGCCGGGTCGGTGGGGAGGGAGATGCTCAAGAGAGGCATTCCCGCAGGTTGTGCAGGCCACGGCGGATCCAGGATTTCACCGTGCCGAGGGGCCGGTCCAGACGCTGGGCGATTTCCGGGAGGGAGAGGCCATGCGCGTAGGCCAGCACGATGCCCCGGCGGTTCTTCGGCTCCAACCGAGCGAGGCAGTCGCGCAGGCGGGTCCCCTCCTCCGCCGAGGTCAGCGCGTCGAGCACGTCCGGGTCGATGGCGGTGTTGCCCAGCTTGGGGTCGCGCAGTTTGGGGTCATCGGTCGGGACCTCGCGGCCGCGGGCGCGGGTGAGGTCGAGCGCCGCGTAGTGGATGATGGAGGTGAGCCAGACTTCGGCGGTGCCACGGGCGGGGTCGAACTGGCGGGCGCGTTGCCACATCTCCAGGAAGCCGTCCTGAAGCACATCCGCCGCGGCAGGCCGGTCGCGCAGAATGGCCATCGCAATTCCAAACAGCCGGGTCGATTGCCTGACATAGATCATCCGCAAAGCGGCGCGATCGCCCTTGGCGACCGATCCCAGCAGGGCGGTCAGATCAGGCTCTGCCGGCATTACGGTGCGTGGCCTCGCTCTGATGCTTGAGCGAAACAATCACACGGATACCACGCGGCTGCGGCGCGGGAAACCAACTACCGGCGGAGGGCCTTATGTCTTGGCGGCGGTGCTCGGCGTGGTGCTGGCCAGGGCGGGTGTCGCGGCCACCGGGGCGGCGGGGGGGCCGTACACCTCGCGGGCGCGCTTGATGAAGGCGTTGACCATGCGGCGCACGGCCTCGTTGAACACGACGCCGATGGCAGCCTTGAGGACGCGGCTGCGAAATTCGAAGTCGACGAAAAAATCCACCCGGCAACCGCGCGCATCAGGGGTGAATTTCCATTGGTTGTTCAAATAACGGAACGGGCCGTTTTCGTAGCGGACCTTGATGAGGCCGGGGCGATCCAGCGTGACGCGACTGGTGAAGCTTTCACGGAACGGGCCGAAGCCGATGGTCAGGTCGGCGACCAGTTCGACATCCGTACGGGTGCGGACGCGGGCGCCGGCGCACCAGGGCAGAAATTGCGGATAGCGGCCGACATCGGCGACCAGATCGAAAAGCTGATCTGGCCGGTACGGGACGAGCTTGGTTTCCGCGTGGGTGGGCATTGCCGGCGCGGCTCAGGCCGTTGCCAGGCGGGCGTCTCGGGCGGCTCTCAGTTCGGCGAAATCGGCGTCGGCATGGTAGGAGCTGCGTGTCAGCGGGGTGGCGGAGACCAGCAGAAAGCCCTTGGCGCGAGCAATGCTGGCATATTCCGCGAAGGCGTCCGGCGTGACGAACTCGGCGACGGCGGCATGTTTCACGGTGGGCTGGAGGTACTGGCCCAGCGTGAGAAAATCGACGTCGGCAATGCGCAGATCGTCCATCACCTGCATGATCTC
>DASXIW010000070.1:0-32445 GCA_036497785.1 Acetobacteraceae bacterium
ATCGAAGTCGGCTGGCACGACCTCAAGGCGCATCACCTCGCCCATCAAACCTTCACCGATGTCGCCGCGCTCGACCAAGCCATCCACACAGCCGTCCAGGACCTCAACCGTGAGCGAATGGCCGTTCCGTTGGCCAAGCTAAGAATCTCTGCTTAGCTTCGAGGTGTTGACGAAGGGCACGCCCGCGATCCGCAGCAGGAACGGCTCCGGGTTCACCCCCATCGCCTCCTTCGCCGCCATCTCCTTCAGCACCGCCGCGTTGGTGCTGCGCCAGCACGCAATCCAGCCGGCGCAGCACCGTGAAAGGCAGGATCACCCGGCCATATTCGTGGGGCCTGTAGTCCCCGCGCAGCCGGTCGGCGACGGACCAGATCAGGGAGGAGATGGAGGAGTAGCACATCGGGGTATGCTTTCAATCCAGGCTGTGCCGGTGGCGGGCGAGGTTTTGCGCTCGCCCACCGAGCTGGTCGGTTGATGGATGGTCGTTGAGAAAGTGTATCTAGCCAAGCGCTGTCCGACTCGGCGGACCGGGGCTCTGTCATATCTTATGATGGGGGAGCAGGGGCGTGGCCGTGGGATAAATCAGAGCCATGCTGCTGGCTCAGAATGCCACCAAACAGCCACGCTGCCGGCTATCGCCAACAGGAGACGGGCCGCTTGCTGGTAGCTATGTGGTAGCCAGGGCCTCGGCGGCCGGCGTGCCGTTAGCGCCTAACCGATTGAAAAGATTGGCGGACCCGACACGATTCGAACGTGCGACCTTCGCCTTCGGAGGGCGACGCTCTATCCAGCTGAGCTACGGGTCCAGCGCAGGATCACATAGCGCGAATGCGCGGACAGCGAAAGGGTGCCATCAGGATTGGGCTGCCAGCCATTTCGTGGCCGCCTGGTCGGCGCCGGATGGCAGGGGGGTGTGCGGGTTCTGGATCCAGGCGATGGCGTCGCCGATAGGGGCGGCGCGGTCGAGATCGCGCATCAGCAGATGCCAGCCATTGGGATAGAAGGCTTCCAGCGTCTGGTCGCCCGGCAAGGCGCGCCAGGTGGCCAGGGTGGCTGGTTTCGGCACCAGTTCGTCCTTGCCGCCGTACATGAACAGCGCGGGCGCCCTGAAGCGCCGCGCCGCGGCCAGGGCCGTGTCCATCAGATCCACCAGGCCGCGCAGCGTGTCGAAGCGGGTTTCCAGCAGGGTCAGGGGGTCGCGGCCCAGCCGGATCAGGGCCGGGATGTTGTCGCTGGCGAACACGTGAATGGGCGGCGGGGGGCGGCTGACTTCCATGCCGGGGGCGAGGGTGGCGGCGAGCCACAGGCCGCTGCGCATGAAGATGTTCATCCTCGCCCGGCCCCACACCGCCGGGGCGACGAGGACATAGCCCGCCACATCGGGCGGGTTGGGGCGCGTGGCCACATCCATTAGTACGGCGCCGCCCATGCTCTCGCCCATCAACACCAGCTCGACGCCAGGATGGCGGTGCCGGAGCGTATCGATGATTTGCAGGGCATCGTCGGCCAGCACGTTGCCGCCGGGCCAGAAGCCGCGCCCCGGAGCGGCGCCGAAGCCGCGTTGATCGGGGGCGTAGACGGCCATTCCGGCCGCGGCGAAGCTGGGTGCGGGGATTTCCCACGCATCACGGCTGTCGTTGAAGCCGTGCAGCGCCAGTACCACGATGTCGGGCGGCCCGTCCGGTCGCCAAGTGCGGTAGGGCAGGCGGGCGCCGTCCGACATGGTGAACACGCCATCCGTGACCGTGGGGGGCTGCGGCGGCCAGTGGCCCGGCGCCACGACGGCGGCGCATCCGGAGAGCGTGACGGCAGCGCCCAGCAGCATGGCGCGGCGTCCCATCGCGGGGGCATCGCAGGTCGAGGTTGAAAGCGCGGCCGGCATGGCTATCATGCCCGCCATTCAAGCAGGCTGCCACGGCGCAGGCTATAAGCGGCAGCACGCCGCGATAGGCTCGCGGCTGCCGCCACGCAGGCCGCGGGGCGCAACACAAAGGATTTTCCATGCCCGAGGGCACGACGATTCCCAAGCCGACCGAGATCATTCACGTGGACGAACGCACCGTAGCATGTGATGGCGGCGATGGCGGGCTTGGCCATCCGCGCGTCTTCCTGCGCATCGCCGACCGGCAGGTGATGTGCCCGTATTGCTCGCGGCTGTACGTGCTCAACGAAGGCGCCGGCGACGATCACGGGCATTAGCATGCCCCCGGACACGGCCGGCCTCGACGCCCCGGGACAGGCGCCGTCCACCAGCGCTGGCCAGGGCAGCGCCGCGCCGGTACATCTGATCCTGATCGACGGTTCAGGGTTCATTTTCCGCGCCTTCCACGCCTTGCCGCCGATGAACCGGCCGGATGGCACGCCCGTCAACGCGGTCTTTGGCTTCACCAATATGTTGGCGCGTCTGCTGAAAGACCATGCCGGCACCCATTTCGCCGTGATTTTCGACGCTGGCCGGGTCACGTTCCGCAACCGGCTGTATGACAAGTACAAGGCGCAGCGGCCGCCGCCGCCGCCGGAGCTGATTCCCCAATTCGCGCTTGTGCGTGACGCGACGGAGGCTTTCGGGGTTCCCGCCATCGAGCTGGCGGATTGGGAGGCCGATGATTTGATCGCCTCCTACGCTCGCGCGGCGACCGAGGCGGGCGGCAGCGCCACCATCGTTTCCTCCGACAAGGACCTGATGCAACTGATCCGGTCCGGGGTGGGAATGCTGGACCCGATCAAGCAGAAGCCGATCGGCGCCACCGAGGTAGTGGAGAAATTCGGCATTCCGCCGGAAAAGCTGATCGAGGCCCAGGCGCTGATGGGCGATTCGGTGGATAACGTGCCCGGCGTGCCCGGGATCGGCCCGAAAACGGCGGCGCAGCTGATCACCGAGTTCGGCGATCTGGAGGCGGTGCTGAAGGCGGCGCCCTCTATGAAGGCCAGCAAACGGCGCGATCTGCTGATCGAGCATGCCGAGAATGCCCGGATCTCCCGCGAGCTGGTCACATTGCGAGAGGACGTGCCCCTGCCGCAGCCGCTCGAGGCACTGGTGGTGCGCGAGCTCGACCGCGACAAGCTCGCGAGCTGGCTGCTGGCGCAGGGCTTTCGCAGCACGCTGTTGCGTCTGGGGCTTGAGGAACCGGCTGTGGCTGCCGGGGCCGTGCCGGCGGGGAAGCTGCCCGCGGTGCAGGGCCAGATGTTCATGGATGCCCAGGCGCCGCAGTCCCAGGTGCCAACCGGGCCGGGCGCGCCGTTCGGGCCCTATGACTGCGTGACCACTCTGGACCAGCTGAATGCCTGGATCGACGACGCCATCGCCGCCGGGCTGGTGGGCATGGACACGGAGACGGACGGGCTGGACGCGATGCGGGCGCAACTGGTCGGCTTCTCGCTGGCCACCGCTCCCGGCCGGGCCTGTTACGTGCCGCTACGTCATCAGGGGCCGCCACTGCAGCCGCCTGGTGATTTGCTGTCTGCCACGCCGGCGGAGGCACCGCCGCCGACGCTCGCCCAGATCGATCCGGCCCAGGCCATTGCGGCGTTGGAGCGGTTGCTGAGCGACCGGTCCGTGCTGAAGGTCTTTCAGAACGCCAAATTCGATTTGATGGTGCTGGCGCGGGCCGGGGCGGCGATGGCCTGTCCGGTCGATGATTCGATGCTTATCTCCTACGCCCAGGAGGCGGGCGCGCATGGGCATGGCATGGATGAGCTGTCCGTGCTGCATCTTGGCCACACGCCGATCGCCTATGACGCCGTGACGGGGACTGGGCGCGCGCGGGTGCCCTTCGCGCAGGTGCCGCTGGATCGCGCGACCGCCTATGCGGCCGAGGATGCGGATGTGACGCTGCGCCTGTGGCACGCGTTGCGCCCGCGGTTGCGTGCTAACAAATCCTTGGCCTTGTACGAGCGGCTGGAGCGCCGGCTGATCCCTGTGCTGCTGGCCATGGAGCAGGCCGGGGTGAAGGTGGACGAGGCCGATCTGCGCGCGATGTCCAAGGATTTCGAGACGCGCATGGCGGTGATGGAGACCGATATCCACCGGCTCGCCGGGGAGAGCTTCAACCTGGGCAGCGCCAAGCAATTGGGAGAGGTGCTGTTCGATCGCATGGGGCTGCCCGGCGGCAAGCGAATGAAGACCGGGGCGTGGGGCACCGACGCGGCCGTGCTGCAAACCCTGGCCGAGCAGGGCCACGAGCTGCCGGCGCGCATCCTGGAATGGCGGCAGCTCGCCAAGCTGAAATCGACCTATGCCGATGCGCTGGTGGGCCAGATCAATCCGGATACAGGCCGGGTTCACACCAGCTTCGCCATGGCGATCGCCAGCACTGGCCGCCTGTCTTCCACCGACCCCAATCTGCAGAACATCCCCATCCGGACGGAAGAGGGCAGCCGGATTCGCCGGGCTTTCATCGCCGAACCCGGCCATGTGCTGGTCAGTGCCGATTATTCCCAGATCGAGCTTCGTCTGCTTGCCCATGTCGCCGATCTGCCGGCGTTGAAGGATAGTTTTGCCGCCGGCGAGGACATTCATGCGCGCACCGCCAGTGAGGTGTTCGGCATACCCATGGCCGGCATGGACCCGATGACGCGGCGTCGGGCCAAGGCAATCAATTTCGGCATCATCTACGGCATCAGCGCGTTCGGTCTTGCCCGTCAGCTGCAGATCGAGCCCGGCGAGGCGCGGGGCTATATCGACGCCTATTTCGCCCGCTATCCCGGCATTCGGGCCTATATGAACGCGGCACGGGAGGAAGCGCGCATCGCGGGATATGTGCTGACGCCATTCGGGCGCCGCTGCTGGATTCCCGGCATCGCTGACAAGAACCCAGCCCGACGTGGCTATGCCGAGCGCCAGGCGATCAATGCGCCGTTGCAAGGCGGGGCGGCGGACATCATCAAGCGCGCCATGGTTCGCCTGCCGACGGCATTGCGAGAGGCGCGCCTGTCGGCGCGGCTGCTGTTGCAGGTGCATGACGAATTGCTGTTCGAGGCGCCTGAGGCTGAGGCTGCCGAGACCGCCCGCGTCGCGCGGGAGGTGATGGAGAGTGCCGCCGCGCTTTCGGTGCCGCTGGTGGTGGAAACCGGCATCGGCACGAACTGGGCCCAGGCGCACTAGAACCCAATGGACTCGATCTATCCCGGCAGCATGGCCACATGGCGCGGGCGCAGATTGGCGTGGCTGGACAGCATGCTGGTCGATCACGGCGCGCTGCGTGTGGTCTGGAGCAATTTCGCGCCGGTTGTTCCCGGCCGCCTTTATCGCAGCAACCATCCAACGCCGGGCCGGCTGGCGCGGGACGTACGCCGCCATGGCCTGCGCAGCGTCATCAATCTGCGCGGCCCGACGGGCAACGGTTCGGATGCGCTATCGCGCGAGGCGGCCGGTCGGTTGGGCCTGAAATTCTTCGATGTGCCGATGTCCAGCGGTCGCGCGCCGTCGCGGGAGCGTATGGCAACGCTTGTCGCGGCCCTGCAATCCGCGCCGGCGCCGGCGTTGCTGCATTGCAAATCCGGCGCGGACCGGGCGGGTTTCGCCGCCGCTGTTTTCATCCTGTTGCAGGGTGGCAGTGTCGCCCAGGCGTTGAGGCAGATGTCGTTGCGTTTCGGCCATCTGCGCCGCTCACGGGCCGGTGTGCTGGACGCGCTTCTGCTGCGCTACGCGGCGGAGGCCGAGGGGCGCCGTTCCTTCGTGGATTGGCTGCGTGAGGAATATGACGAGGCGGTGTTGAACAGGGATTTCGTCGCCGGTGGGCTGGCGAACTTCGTGCAGAAGCAGCTGTTGGCGCGGGAATAGAGCAATATGACTTTAGGCGGAATCGCCGAGCCATAAAATTGCTCGTCAAAACAAAGAGCTAGAGGATGATGGCTTTGCCTACCAGAAGCCATCATCCTCTAGGGCAAGGCCGGGGACGCTCCGGCCTTGCCCTTCGGAAAGAATTAGGCCGTCGTCGCGGCCTGTTCCTGCGCCCGGCGGCTCTGCCACAAGGCCAGGAAGTCGATCGGTTGCAGCAGCACTGGCGGGAAGCCGCCTTCGCGGGTGACGTCGGCCAGGATGTTGCGGGCGAAGGGGAACAGAACGCGGGGGCATTCCACCAGCAGGACCGGTTCCGTGCTGTTATCCGGGATGCCGTTCAGCGTGAAGACGCCGGAGTAGGAGAGTTCGGCCAGGAACACGCGGGCGCCGGAGGAGGTGGCGCCGTTGGTCTGTGCTTCGTTCGCCTCGGCGCGGATGGCAAGGGTGACTTCGAAGGCGTTCTGGCCGTCCTGGATGCGGCGGGCCTGGACGTCGAGGTTGATGTCGACGCGCGGGGCGGCCTTCAACGTTGTGTAGATCAACGGAGCGCCCGGCACCTCGAACGACAGATCCTTGATATACTGCACGTTCACCACGAGGGGCGGCATGGCCGGGGCGGCGGCGGTTTCGGACATCGTTCTCTCCGTGGATCAAAATTTCTGCGGCCGGCGGGTGCGGAAGCGACGCGGCGGTAGCATAGGCTGAGGTGGAGCGAAAGTGGAGCTATCGGCCTCAGTGCCGCCAGGTCAGTTCCGCCGGGGCGGGGGCTGTTGGGTCGCAGCGCAACCATTCTCCGTTCACGACCTTGGTGCCGGTCATCGCCAGGATGAAGCCCCAGTGGCTGACCACCAAAGTATCCGACCAATCCGGCAAGGCCGCCATTTCGGCCCGGAACAGGGCCGCGCGGCGCACGACCGATGCGGCGGATTCCTCCATCGGCGGCCACCATACTTCTTCGATGGCGGAGAAATCATGGTCGGGCCACGCGATCGCCAGTTCGGTTCGGGGGCTGCCGACGTCGCAGGTGAAGGCGTATCGCTCCCGCACCACGGGGTTCACGAAGACGGGAATGCCGAGCAACCGGGCCAGGGGCGTCGCGGTCTGGAGTGCGCGGGTATAGGGCGAGACCACGATGCGGCTGATTTTTTCCCGGCATAGCGCCGCGGCGGCGCGAACCGCCTGCTCGTGTCCCAGCGGTGTCAGTCTGGGGTCGGGGATACCGGGATCGCGGCGGGTTGCCGTGAAATGCAGGTTGAACTCGCTCTGGCCGTGGCGCAGCAGGATCATGGCCGTGACTTAGCTGCGGCAAAGGGGCGGCGCAATGGCGGCTTACTGCATTGCAATGTCACATTCCCGCCGTTTTGGCCGGCTTTTATTGTGAAACGGGCCGGATATCCCTATGTCTTGATGTCCGTCCCGTCGGCGGACACATGGAGACGACGCATGGATGCCACCGGGGGATTCCCCATCGATCTGGTCCTGTTCGGCATGATCGCCGCGTTTCTGGTGCTGCGCCTGCGCAGCGTGCTGGGCAAGCGCCAGGGATTCGAGCGGCCGGAAACCCCCGTCGCGCCAGCCGCGGCGGCGGCGGCCCGGTCCATGCCGGAAGGCCACGTGATCGAGGGCAAGGCGGAGCCGCCGCCGCAACGCGTCGTTCCTGATCCAACAAGCCAGGCCGGGCAGGTGCTGTCGCGCATGCGGCAGATCGACCCGAATTTTTCCGCCGCCCGCTTTCTGGACGGCGCCGAGACCGCGTTCCGAATGATCGTGACCGCATTTGCCGCCGGCAACCGCGACACGTTGCGCCCGCTGCTCTCGCCCGAGACCTTTGCGGCCTTCGATACCGCGATCGGCGCCCGCGAGGCGGCCAAGGAGACGCAGAAGACCGAGATCCGGGCCGTGCCCAGCATCACGATCGATCACGCGGAACTGGCCGGCACGATGGCCGACATCACGGCGCGCTTCGTCTCCGATCAGGTGAATGTGACGCTGGGCCTGAACGGGCTGCCGGTTGCTGGTGCGGATGCGGTGATGGAGATCACGGATTTGTGGACTTTCGAGCGAGACCTGGCGTCGCAAGATCCTACCTGGCGGCTGGTGGCCGCGCGCAGCGCCTGATGCTGTCTGCCTTGCGGCGCGCGATGCGCCGGCTTTTCGCCCCTGCCTTCGAAACCCCCTCTCTCGCCTCTCCCCGCCTTGCCACCGCAGGGCTTGCGGTGCTTGGCCTGTTAGCCGTGGCTGGCTGCGCCCAGCTTCCCGGCGCGCCGGGCGCCACATCTGCGGGAGCCGGTCCGGCGGCAAGTTGGTCCGTGCCCAGCGGTCCGGGGCCGGCCTTCATTCCGGTCAGCTATAAACAGCTCCCGGGGTGGAATGCCGACCATCTGTCTGACGCCATCCCGGCCTTCTTGGCGGGCTGTGCGGTGCTGGACGCGAATCCGGGCGCGCCCCTGGGCGGCGAAGGCGAGGCCGCCGCGTTAGGGGGCACGGCCAGGCAATGGCACGCCGCCTGCGATCTGGCACGTGCGGTGCCGCCCGGTGACGACATTGCCGCCCGGCATTTCTTCGAAATCGCCTTTCAGGCTTACGGCGTTTCCACCGATGGCAGCGCCACCGGCCTGTTCACCGGCTATTACGAGCCTGAGGTGGCGGGGTCCCGTGTGCGGACCAGCGTCTACAAATATCCGATCTATCGCCGGCCCCCCGACCTCGTGGGGGATGGCCGCACGCCCTATCTGACCCGGGTGCAGATCGACCGGGGCGCGCTGGCTCACAGGCATCTGGAGCTGCTGTGGCTGGCGGATCCGGTGGATGTATTCTTCCTGCAGGTCCAGGGTGCCGGACGTGTGCGCTTGCGGGACGGCCATGTTGTCCGTGTCACCTATGACGGCAAGAATGGCCAGCCTTATGTGCCGATTGGCCGCGTGCTGGTGGACCGCGGCGAGATGACGATGGACGAAGTGTCGATGCAGAGCATCCGCGCTTGGCTGGCCGCTCATCCCGCGCAGGTGACCGAGCTGTTGGAACAGAATCCGTCCTTTGTCTTCTTCCGCGAAGTCCATGACGCGACCGCCGATGCCGGAGCGCCCGGATCGCTGGGGGCGCCGCTGTCGCCGGATCGTTCGCTGGCGGTGGATAAAAGCTTCATTCCGCTCGGCGCGCCGCTGTGGGTCGACACCAAGGACACGCTGGATGGCACGAAGCTGCAGCGTCTGATGGTCGCGCAGGATCTGGGTGGGGCGATCCGCGGACCGGTGCGGGCCGATATTTTCTTCGGCTGGGGACCTGATGCGGAAGCCCATGCCGGGAAGATGCGTGGGCAGGGGATGGAATTCCTGCTGCTGCCGAAGGGTGCGTAGAAATCAAGGCCAGGGCGCTGCCCTGGCTTCCCCCAAGGCCAAGGCCAAGGCCCCAGCCACAGCTCCATCCCATCCCGTTACCCTGTGCGGGGATTGCCTCGACATGCTGCCGACGCTTACGGAGGCGTCGGTCGATGTTGTGGTGACGTCTCCGCCCTATAATCTCGACCTGCGATACAAGCGCTATCAGGATAGCCGCCAGGAAGACGACTATCTCGACTGGATGGTCTCGGTGGCCGCGGCGCTTCGTCGTGTCATGAAGCCGGACGGGTCGTTCTTCCTCAATATCTCCGGCTCGTCTTCCCGCCCCTGGCTGCCCTTCGAACTGATCGTCCGGCTGCGGCCGCTATTCGTGCTGCAGAACCACATCACCTGGATCAAATCGATCGCGACCGGCACGGACTCGGTCGGCCATTACAAGCCGGTGGGCGGCCAGCGGTTTCTGAATCATGCGCACGAGCACATCTTCCACCTCACGCTGGACGGCGCGGTGCAGCTGGATCGCCTGAGCATCGGCGTTCCGTTCAAGGACAAGTCCAACATCGCCCGTCGCGGCCATGCGCACGACCTGCGCTGCCGGGGCAATACCTGGTTCATTCCCTATGCCACCGTGCGGAGCAAGGCGGCGAAATTTCATCATCCCGGTACGTTTCCGGTGGATCTGCCGCGTTGGTGCATCCGGCTGCACGGCAGGCGCGATGCGCTGGTGCTGGACCCGTTCATGGGCACGGGGACGACTTTGGTTGCGGCGATGCGCGAGGGGGCGCGTGGCATCGGCATCGACATGGATCCGGACTACGTGGCGATCGCCCGCGAACGGGTTGCCGCCGAGAACGGCGGGTAGTGGGTGGATTCAGCCCGACCGGAGACTGTCTGGCTGATAAAGCTCCTCTAAACGCTCCGCCTCGGGTTATTTCAGGATGATCTCGACGCGACGATTCTGAGGCTCGCGGACGCCATCGGCCGTCGAGATCAGCGGGTTGGTTTCGCCGAAGCCCCGGGTGGTGATTTCCGCCTGCGGGACGTCGTCCTTGACGAGTTCCGCCGCGACGCTGTCGGCGCGGCGGATCGACAGGGCCCGATTGTAGGCGGGCTTGCCGGACCGGTCGGTGTAGCCGTTCACCTCGATCCGCGTGGTCTGCACATGGGTCGAGGCGCTGGCGGCTTCGGCGACGATTTGCCGGACGCGTAGCGCCAGCTCGGCGCGATCCCAGTCGAAGAACACCAGATGGGTTCGAGTGGGCGCCGCCGCTGCGGCCGGCACGGGCGGGAGAGGCGTGGGTGGCGGCGGGACTGGCGTTCCGAATGCGTAGCGGAGGCCGACAAGGAGCTGGTTGTTGATCGTGTTGGTGAACGCGGCGTCTTCGCCGACCTGGTGACCATCCACAAAGATGCGGCAGCCGCGTGAACTTCTCGGGTATTCGAGATTGCCGGGAATTCCCATGAAGCGGTATTCGGCGGTCAGTGATAACCCCGGCGCGAAAGATAGCGGGTAGCTGAGGCCGGCGATCGCCTGATAGGCGAAATTTCCGTCATTCTGGGTTCCCGTATTGCCCAGCAGGAAGCCGTTCGCGGCTGATCGGACATTGTTGAGCTGGACGTCCTGATACCCCACGCCGACGCCGAGATAGGGGAAGACGGGCAGATGCACTTCGAAATCGTAGAACGCGTTGAGGAAGCCGCCGAATTGCCGCTCCGAGCCGGCGGCATAGCCGGGGACGGGAAGATTTACGCCATCGACGTTGTTATTCAGATAGTCGCCCTGGACCTCGACCCGCAGGCCGTTCCCGAAGCCATAGCCGATGCTGGCGGTCAGGCCGAAGCCGGGGTCGAAACTCTATGAGCGCCCGGTCACCGAGGAATAGGCGGAGGGAACGACCTTCTGGTTTTCCATGAAATTCGCGCCAACGCTGCCGCCGACATACATGCCGCTGACGGGCTGAGCCCGCGCCGCCAACGGCAATGCAAGAAAGATCGGGGCGGCAAGTACGTTGCGCAATCGTAATTGCAAAACACCCAGTCTCCCATTGTGCCGATTGGCGACGTTGATTGGTTAGCCCGATGCCGGAACGATCTGGTGTCGGACAACAGGCGCTTTCTGTTTGCCAAATAGTTCGTTGCAATACAGCACAGATTTGGAGGTCGTACGGAGAGCGTAACCTGCCCGCGTGGCTAGGCACAGTTGAGGCCATGCAACGGGACCGTCGCCGGCATTCGCGGGGGGCATTTTCTGGTCGAGTACTGATTGCTCCAAACTGCGGGACCGGGCAGAGTGTCGAGCATGGAACAAGCCAGTTCCGAAATTCTCCGCTTGCCCGGCGGTCCGGCCCGGGTGGAATGGCGCCGCAGCCGGCGGGCGCAGCGCGTGAGCCTGCGGATCGATCCGCGCGGCGGGCTGGTGGTGGTGACGTTGCCGCCCCGTGCGGCCCGAACCGCGGGCGTGGCCCTGTTGATGGATCATGCGGCCTGGGTGGCCGAAAGGCTGGCGGCGCTGCCTGGCCATATACCGTTTCGGAACGGCGCGAAGGTGCCCCTGCATGGCCGCACGCATCGCATCCGGCATGTCGCCGGCCCGGCGACAGTGCGGCTCGAAGGCCGGGAGATCCTGGTCGGCGGCGAGGCCGATTCCGTGCAGCGCCGCGTCAGCGAATTCCTGCATGCCGAGGCGCGTCATCGCTTTGCCGGTCTGGTGGCGGAGAAGGCGGCGGTGCTGGATCTGCGGCCGCGCCGGGTGGTGGTTAAGGATACCCGCAGCCGCTGGGGCAGCTGCGCCGCCGACCGCACGCTATCTTTCAGTTGGCGGCTGGTGATGGCGCCATGCTTCGTGCAGGACTACGTGGCCGCGCATGAGGTGGCCCATATGCGGCATATGAACCATGGCAGCCGGTTTTGGGCGCTGGTCGAATTCTTGACCCCGCATCGCCAGGCAGCGTTTGAATGGCTGCGCGACGCGGGGGCGGGATTGTTGCGAATCGGTTGACACCGCTGTCCGGAGCCAACCGCGGGTCAGCTGGCGGGAAGGTCCACCGCGATGCCGTGGAACAACCGGGCGGGCAGGCTGCCACCCGTGACGTCCTTCATCGGCTGATTGTCGTCATTGCCCATCCAGACGCCGATGATCGTGCCGCCGGTCGACCCGATGAACCAGGCGTCGCGGTAATCCTGAGTGGTGCCGGTCTTGCCGGCCACCAGGCGGCCGGGGATTGCGGCGGCCCTGCCGCTGCCGCGCGACACCACGGCGGCCATCATGCGCACCATCATGGCCGCAAGGTCGGGATTGACCACGGGCGTGGGAGCCGGGTGGTTCAACGCAAGCTGCCGGCCGTCCGCGACGACTTCATCGAGCCCGTTCGGGGCGACCTTGAAGCCGCCATTGAAGAAGCTGCTGTAGGCGCCCGCCATTTCCAACAGCCCCACCCCGCCGGTGCCGAGCGCCAGCGAGGCGTTGTCCGGCAGGGTGTCGGTGATGCCCAGGCGGTGCGCGACCTCAGCCACGACGCGGGGACCGCCCGCCTGGAGCAGCAGCCGGACCGAGGCCGTGTTGATCGAGTCCGCGAGCGCTTCCTCTAGCGTGATCTCACCGCGGTAGGTCCGCTCGAAATCGGAAGGACTCCAGTCGCCGATGCGGATGGGGGCGTCCAGCACCATGTCATCGGGCCGGGCGCCCTTCTCCAGGGCCGCGAGCCAGACGAAGGGCTTGAAGGACGAGCCGGGCTGGCGGCGGGACAGCACGGCGCGGTTGTACGGGCTGTCGTGATAATCCCGGCCCCCGGCCATGGCGCGCACGGCGCCGGTGGCGGCATCCACCACCACCACCGCCGCCTGTCCCACATTCGCGCGCGCGCCCGGGCCGTCCAATATGGCGGTCAGCTTCGCTTCCACCGTCGCCTGCAGGCGCAGATCGAGCGTGGTGTGCAGCACGGCATCCGCGCCCGTGGGCAGCAGGGCTTCCGCCTGATCGGCGGTCCAGTCCGCGAACCAGCCGGCCGCTGTGGCGGGGCGTGGGGGAAAGGTGATCTGGGCGGCGGCGGCCTGTGCCTGTTGCGGCGTGATCGCGCCGGTCTCGGCCATGGCGGCCAGCACTTCGTGGCCACGCGCGGCGGCGGCGCCGGGGTCGACGCGGGGTGAAAAACGGCTGGGGGAGCGGGGCAGGCCGGCGATGACCGCCGCCTGCCACAGATTCACATGGCGGGCGGAGACGCCGAAATACAGCTTCGCCGCAGCGTCCACGCCCCAGGCGCCCGAGCCGAGATAGACGCGATTCAACCAAATCTCGAGGATTTCCCGCTTGGTGAAGGTGTGTTCCAGCCAGAGCGTGAGCAACACTTCCTGCACCTTGCGGCGAAAGGTGCGGGCGTTCGTCAGAAACAGGTTTTTCGCGACCTGCTGGGTGATGGTCGAGCCACCCTGCACCAGCCGGCCGGCGCGGAGATTGACCATCGCCGCGCGCAATATGCCGATGATGTCGATACCGTAATGTGAGTAGAAGCGCCGGTCCTCCACGGCCACGGCGGCAGCAGGCAGGTAGGATGGCATGTCGGAAAGCCGAAGCGGCTCACCGACCACGTCGCCGAAATTGGCGAAAATCTGGCCGGACCGGTCCTCAAGCGTCAGGCTCGGGCGTCGTGCCGCGTCGAGTGCGGCTTCCGGGCGCGGAAGATCCCACGCGAACCAGAGCAGGCCCAACCCACCGGCCAGCACGCCCCACACGCCGAGGATGAGCATCCATTTGGCAAGGCGCCATCGCCAGCGCCGCCGTCGGGGCGCCGGCGGCTGGGGCGGTGACGATCTGGGCGGGCGAGCGGGAATCGGCGCGGTGATGCGCCGGCGTTCGTCGCTCGCGATCTGGGGGGCGCGATACATGGCGCGCGGTATGTCTCGTGATTATCGCTGTCGCAATATGGCGGTCAGGCGAGGGGGATGCCCATGGCGCGGCGCATGAACACGCGCTTCAGCTTCGGCAGCCGATGAACAGCGCCTATTCCCAGGCCGCGCGCCAGCCGCAGCGCCGGATTGTCGGTGCTGAACAGCCGGTCCAGCGCGTCGGTGGCCGCCAGCATCAGCATGTTGTCCGGACGGCGTTGTACCTGATAGCGCGCGAGCAGGCTGGCGGCGCCGACATCGGTGCCGGCGTGTGCCGCGCCGATGACCAGGTCGGCCAGCACGCCGATGTCGCGGAAGCCGAGATTGAGGCCCTGGCCGGCGATCGGGTGGATGCCGTGCGCGGCGTCTCCGGCCAAGGCGAGGCGTGTATCGACGTAGCGGTGCACCACCATGGCGGATAGCGGATAGCTCCAGCGTCGGCCCAGGAGCCTGACCGCGCCGAGATGGTCGCCCATGCGGCGCGCGAGTTCGCGCGTGAACGCGCCGTCGTCCAGCCGCAGCAGGCGTTCGGCGGTGGCGGTTCGTTCCGTCCAGACGATGGC
The DNA here is from genome assembly GCA_036497785.1 of Acetobacteraceae bacterium. Classification (GTDB taxonomy): domain Bacteria; phylum Pseudomonadota; class Alphaproteobacteria; order Acetobacterales; family Acetobacteraceae; genus DASXIW01. The sequence goes on from DASXIW010000070.1 coordinate 14,565, forward strand.
CGACAGGTTCGGTGCGCCCTCCGTACCCGCCATGGGAAGTTGGGCGAATGGCCCGGCGGGGAGAAAATGCTCCAGCGCGCAGCAATTATGCGGCAGGTCGTGGGCGATGGCGCAGACGATGCCGGTCTGGCCATAGGGCAGATTGGTGACGCGAATGCCGGCCTGGTCGCGCAATGGGCTGCGGCGGCCTTCGGCGGCGATCACGAGGCGGCAGGAAATGGTGGGGCCACCCGCGATGTGCACCAGGGCGCCGTCTTCATGGCGTTCCACTTGCGCTTGCGCGGGCGCGAAGACCCGCAGCGCCGGCAATTCGTTCAGCGTCGTGTTCAGGGCCATGCGCAGGCTGCGGGCCTCGACCATCCAGCCGAAGGCGCCCGTTTCCAGATTGTCAGCTGCTTCCCGGGAATCAAAATGCAGGAAGAGGCGGGAGGCCGGGCGGCCGACGCGGCCATCGGAGACGCGAATGTCGTGGATTGGGCCAGGGGCGAAGGGCAGGCGATCCCACAGCCGGGCCTTCTCCAGCTCCTCACGCGAGCCGGCGGCGATGGCGTAGGCGCGGCCATCGAAGTCCGGGTGTTCCATCGGCGGCAAGGGGGCGCGATCGACCACCGCGGTGGCGATTCCAGCGCTGGCGAGACGACAGGCCAGGGTGCCGCCGACAGGTCCGGCCCCCACCACGCAGACATCGGCTTCGATCATCTTGGACATACCTGATCCTGCCCGGATTTCGCGACAGAGGGAATGGCGGTCATGAAGCGGGCAATCGGGCAAATATTCGCTTCAGGCGGGCACATATAGGATGCCTATAAATTAGGCATAGGGGAGAAAGTCCCGGAGGAAAAGCTCCGCCACGGGGTGAATCGGCTGCGGCACGGTTTTTGTTAGGGCTTTGTCAGGCGTGCGGATGTGGCCGGCACTGGGACCGGCGGCGCGGCACGAAAAAGCCAACCGGGGAGCAGGCTCCGAAATGAAACTGATCATGGCCATCATCAAACCCTTCAAGCTGGACGATGTCCGCGAGGCGCTGACGCCGCTGGGCGTGCAGGGGCTGACCGTGTCCGAGGTGAAGGGCTTCGGCCGGCAGAAGGGGCAGACCGAAATCTATCGCGGGGCGGAATACCACGTGAATTTTCTGCCAAAGGTGAAGATCGAGGTTGTCGTGTCATCCGACCTCGCCGAGCAGGTGGTCGAGGCCATTATGAAATCCGCCCATACCGGCAAGATCGGCGACGGCAAGATTTTTGTGCTCGACATCGAACGGGCTGTGCGGATCCGCACCGGCGAACTCGACAGCGAAGCATTGTAATAGCCAGAGGAGGAATTTCCACCCAATGAGAAACCACCTGCAGCGTGTCGCTTGCGCGGCGCTACCGCTTCTGCTTGCCGCGCCCGCCTGGGCCGATGACGCCCCTGCCGCCAGGCCTGATTCCGGCGACACGGCCTGGATGCTGACCAGCACCGCGCTTGTGTTGATGATGACTATTCCGGGTCTCGCGCTTTTCTATGCCGGCATGGTGCGCAAGAAGAACGTGCTGGCGACCATGATGCAGTCTTTCATTATCTGCTGCCTGGTTACTGTCACCTGGATGATCGCGGGCTATAGCCTCGCCTTCACCAACGGCTCGCCCTATATCGGCGACCTCTCGCGCTTTTTCCTCAGCGGCTTCGGCGATAATTGGGACAAGCCGTTCCTGCTCGGCGCCGGATCGGCGGCCGCGACGCAGGAGACCATTCCCGAATCCGTCTACATGATGTTCCAGATGACGTTCGCGATCATCACACCGGCGCTGATTGCGGGCGCCTTCGCTGACCGGATGAAGTTCTCTGCCATGTGCGCCTTCATCGTGCTGTGGTCGCTGCTCGTCTACAGCCCGATCGCGCATTGGGTATGGAGTGCCACGGGTTGGCTTGGGGCGGGCGTGATGGGGTTGCCGGGTGCGGCCGACTTCGCCGGCGGGACCGTGGTGCACATCAACGCCGGCATTGCCGGGCTGATGTGCGCCCTGGTGCTCGGCAAGCGGCTTGGCTACGGCCACGACAACATGGCGCCCTACAACCTGTCGCTGGCCGTGATCGGCGCCTCGCTGCTTTGGGTGGGTTGGTTCGGCTTCAACGCGGGGTCCGCGGTGGGGGCCAATGGCCTCGCCGGCATGGCGATGACGGTGACGCAGATCGCCACGGCCGCGGCAGCGTTGGCCTGGACGTTCGCGGAATGGGCGAGCAAGGGCAAGCCGAGCGTGCTGGGTGCGGTCTCCGGCGCCGTGGCCGGGCTGGTGGCGGTCACCCCGGCCTCGGGTTTCGTTCTGCCCGGGCCGGCGCTGGTGATCGGCATCTCGGCCGGTGTGATCTGCTTCTGGACCGCGACCAGCATGAAGCACGTGTTCGGCTATGACGACAGTCTGGACGCGTTCGGCGTGCACGGCATTGGCGGCATCATCGGCGCGTTGCTGACCGGTGTGTTCGCCTTCGGGCCGCTGAGCGCCACCAAGGACGCGCCGGCCGGTGTGCATATCGGCGGCCTGCAGCAGTTCGAGGCGCAGGTGATCGCGGTCTGCGCCACGCTGGTCTGGTCCGGCGTGATGACCTTCGTCATCCTCAAGGTCGTCGACGCGATCATCGGATTGCGCGTCACGATGGAGGAGGAGCGCGAAGGGCTGGATATCGTGCTGCACGGTGAGCAGTTGTTCTGACGCCTGGCGTTCTCTTCCGGCAGGCAAAAAGGAGGCCCTCCCCGTGGGAGCGCCTCCTCTTTTATTCGTCAGTACATATGCTGTCCGCCATTGATCGACAGCGTCGATCCCGTGACGAAATCAGCGTCGTCCGCGGTCAGGAACACAACGCCGCGTGCGATATCCTCGGCATGTCCCAGGCGGCCGACCGGAATGCGCGCGATGATCTTCTGCAACACGTCCTCGGGCACGGCGCGGACCATGTCGGTGTCGACATAGCCTGGGGCGATGGCGTTCACGGTAATGCCGAAACGCGCACCCTCCTGGGCGAGCGCCTTGGTGAAGCCGTGGATGCCGGATTTTGCCGCGGCGTAATTGACTTGGCCGTATTGGCCGGCCTGGCCGTTGATGCTGCCAATATTGACGATGCGCCCGAATTTCGCGGCACGCATTGCGTCGAAGGTGAGCTTGCACAGGTTGAAACAGGAACCGAGATTGGTGTCTATCACCGCGTCCCACATCTCGCGGGTCTGACGCGAGATCGTGGCGTCGCGGGTGATGCCGGCATTGTTCACCAGGATCTCGACGGCGCCGACGGTCCCGTGGATCTGTTCCACGGCCATGCGGCAGGCCTCGAAATCCGCCGCGTCGAATTTCATGACGGTGACGCCGGTGGCTTTCGAGAAGGCCTTGGCCGCCGCATCGTTGCCGGCATAATTGGCAATGACATGCCGGCCCGCACCGCTCAACTGTCGGCTAATCTCCGCGCCAATTCCGCGAGTGCCGCCGGTGACGAGAGCAACTCTGCTCATTTGTGAACCTCCCCTTGATACGCCATGTCGCACGCTAGAGCATCTCGGGCGCCGATAGAAGCCTTGAACGACATCTAGACAATTGTTTTTACGAAGAATTTAGTCAATTGACGGTGGGCGGCGCCGGTGACGTGGCCCGACTGGGTGTCGCCTTACATCGGTCCCCCGGGCACCGCCGTCGCGGTCAATGGCGGGTGGCGCCGGGCGTCGAAAAGCTGAAAGTGCCACCATTCCAGCCGGTAATGGTCCCACCCGGCAGCCGTCATCAGACCCATGAGCAGCGCACGGTTGCGCTGCGCGTCGGGCGGGATGTCCAGCGTGCCGTGGGCGGAGCGGGCCGCGATTTCGTCGAAGCCGGCACCCATCGGCAGTTCCTTGCCGGACGTGTCGACCAGCGTCAGATCGACGGCGGCGCCGCGCGGGTGAACGCCACCGGCCCGTGGATCGGACACGAAGCGCTTGTCGGTCACCGCGTTCCAGAGTGCCCATTGCGCTTCGATCGGGCGAAAGGCGTCGTAAATCTTCAGTCGCAGCCCAAGCTGGGCGGCCATGGCAGCGGCATGCAGGAGGCGGGTTCGTGCGTCCGGCAGCAGCATGGCGACCGGCCGGCTGTAGATGGGCCTGCCCGTCAGGTTATCGGGCGTGGCGTAGCGGAGGTCGAAGGATAGGCCGTCGGCCTCGGTCAACGTGATGAGCATGATGGCAGACGAGTGTCCCGAATCGGAGGTTCGCCATACTGCGCGCAGCTCGGATTCCCGGCACTGGTTTTGTTTTCCAGTCGCCCTGTGGGAGATTTGCGCGGTCGCTGGCCGCCGGATTAGCTTGCGCCATGCGAATTCTTGCGATTGATGCGGCAATGGCGCGGTGTTCCGCGGCCCTGGTGGTGGATGGTGTCGTGGCGGCGCGGCGGGAAGCGGCGGCCGGACGGGGCCAGGCGGCGGCTTTGCCGCCAATGGTGCAGGCCGTTTTGACCGAGGCGGGTTCCGCGGCGACCGCGCTCGATGGTGTGGCGGTGACCGTCGGGCCGGGCAGCTTCACCGGGTTGCGTGCGGCGATTGCCCTCGCACAGGGCGTCGCCTTGTCGGCCGGCGTGTCGGTGGTGGGCGTGACGGTTGCCGAGGCATTGGCGGAGCGGGTGGGAGAAAGCCTGCGCGGCCGGGCGCTGTGGGTCGCAATCGATAGCAGGCGAGGGCGGGTTTTTCTGCAAACCGGAGCCAGCCTGGCGCCGGTGGAGCTTGATGCGTTGCCGCCGGCAAATGGCGGCGTCGCCATTGCCGGCGACGCCGCCATTGCGGTAGCTGCCCGCCTTGCGGCCCGTGGCGACGACGTGATGCTGACCGATGCCCGAGTGCCGGACGCGGTGGATGTCGCGGCTGTCGGGGCGCGCCGGCTGCGCGGCGAGATTGCGCCGTGTCCCGCACAGCCTCTCTATGTCGATCCACCAGAAGCGAAGTTGCCGGCAGGGGGATTGCGGCCGCCACCGGAACCGCCGCTGGCATGATCGCCGTGGGGGTGGCGCATGCCGCCGCGCTGGCCGCGATCCACGCGGCCAGCTTTCCGGCGGAAGAGCGCTGGACCGTGGAGGCCATGGCGCAGCAATTGGCGCAGCCCGGGGTGTTCGGTTTTGTCGATCCGGACGGGGGCATGGTGCTTGGACGGGTGGCGGCCGACGAGGCGGAGATACTGACGCTCGCCGTCGCACCTTCCGCGCGGCGGCAGGGCCGGGGCCGGGCGTTGCTGGAAGCGGCGTTTGCCGAGATGACGGCGCGCGCCGCCGCGAAGGTGTTTCTGGAAGTGTCGACGGCCAATACCGGGGCCCGGGCACTCTATGCGGCCGTCGGGTTCACCGAGATCGGCCGGCGGCGGCGCTACTACCATGATGGGGCGGATGCGCTGCTGATGCGGCGGGACCTCGCGCTCAGCCTCCCCGGCGCAGCACCAGCCTTGTGATTCCGTCCGCGCCGGTTTGCTCGCTCACGATTTCATGGCCTTGGGCAACGGCTGAGCGGGGCACGTTCCGGCGCGGTTCGTCGCCACGCAGCACGACAAGCAACGTCTCGCCGGGCGCCATCCGGTCCAAGGCGAGGCGGGTGCGCACAAAGGTCATCGGGCAGATCTCTTCGCGGATGTCCAATTCGTGGGTGAAGGCAGTAAGATCCATTTGGTCACGGGTCCTGTTCGTCTTGTCTTTCGGGCAGACATGGCGGGATTATTATTTTATAGCAAATATCCATTGCGGAACAGCCAGCTCGTAACTTATATGCGGGCAAGTCTTTGCGGGTTAAAAAGGGATTGCGATGTCTGAGGGTTCACCTTATCCGGACGTGCTGGGCCTGACGGCGCAGATCGTCTCGGCGCATGTGTCGAATAATTCCGTTACGCCGGATGCTCTACCGGCCCTGATTCAAGATGTGTACCGCACCTTGGCCGGCGTCGGACGGGAGCCGGTGCAACTCGAAAAGCCCCAATCCGCGGTGCCCGTCAAGAAATCCGTATTCCCCGATTATCTGGTGTGTCTGGAGGACGGGAAAAAGCTCAAGATGCTCAAGCGGCATCTGAAGACCGCCTACGACCTTACGCCCGACCAATATCGGGAGCGTTGGGGCCTGCCGGCCGATTATCCGATGGTCGCGCCGAACTATGCCGATCACCGCTCCAGCCTGGCGAAGAAGATCGGGCTTGGGACCAAGCCACGGATCCGGAAATAGGCGACCCGTTCCGTCAGGATTTGCCTCAGACCGGTCGGGGCCTGTAACCTCCGCCACCGTTGCCCTGGATTGGGTGCCGCAGCCGCTCACGAAGGCGCTTTGCCGCGTGAGACCGGCTGCGGATAATTGGGGATCGGATGGAAAGCCGGATCGAGAGCCTGTGCGTGGAACGAGGCCTCAAGATGACCGGCCAGCGCCGTGTCATCGCGCGAGTCTTGTCGGACGCCGAAGACCACCCTGACGTCGAGGAGCTGTACCGGCGCGCGGTCGCGCTGGACAGTCGTATATCCATCGCCACGGTCTACCGTACGGTCCGGCTGTTCGAGGAGAAGGGCATTCTCGAGCGGCGGGATTTCGGCGGGGGGCGTGCGCGCTACGAGCCAAGCGAACACGGGCATCATCATCACCTCATCGACATCGATACCGGCAAGGTGATCGAGTTCGAGGATGCCGAGCATGAACGTGTGCTGCAGGCGATCGTGACCCGGCTGGGCTTCGAACTCGTCTCTCACCGGCTGGAGCTGTTCGGGCGCAAGCGTGAGGCGCCCCAGGCCGCGGCGGAGAAGCCGAGCCCGCCGACACGCCTGCGCGACATGCGGCGATGACCGCGGTCGTCGATCCCGACATTTCAGCAGGATTCGGCGAACTGCGCGCCGGCAACCTGGGTGCGCGGCTCGCCACCACAGCGGCTGAGATCGATGCTGTGCAGGCGCTGCGCTACCGCGTGTTCTATGAGGAGATGGGCGCCCGCCCGAGCGAGGTCGCCGCGGCATTGCGACGCGACATCGACGCCTATGACGCGGTTGCGGATCATCTGTTGGTGGTTGACCACACGATTGGGTCGGGGCCTGAGGGCGTGGTGGCGACCTATCGGCTGATCCGGGCCAAGGCGGTGGCCAGGATCGGCCGGTTCTACTCGGCCGATGAGTACGATATTACCGCAATGACGAGTTTTCCCGGTCAGGTTCTGGAACTCGGGCGCTCCTGCGTGCATCCGGCCCACCGGGACCGTGCGGCCATGCAGTTATTGTGGCGGGCCATCGCCGTCTATGTGCGGATGCACGGGATCGACCTGATGTTCGGCTGCGCCAGCCTGCCAGGCACGGACCCCGATGCCGTTGGCGCCGAGCTTACCTACCTGCATCACAGCCATCTGGCCCCGCCCGAGATGCGGCCAAGGGCGTTGCCCGAACGGTATGTGGATATGCGCAGGGTCGACATTGCCACCATCGACACGCGCCGGGCGCTGAACACGCTGCCGCCGCTGATCAAGGGCTATCTGCGCCTTGGCGGGTTTGTCGGCGATGGCGCGGTGATCGACGCCCAGTTCAACACGACCGATGTCGCCGTGGTGGTGAAGACGGATCTTGTGACCGAGAAATATCTGCGCCATTTCGACCGTGAGTCGCGCGATTCTGTGGATTGAATTGCTATGAAAACTTTCAATGTGGTCATGACCGCGCCGCGCCTGGCCGGGCCGGCGGTGGCGGTGCTGGAAGCGGCGGGTTGCGCCATCCATTATATGCCGCCCTATCCCTCCGCCGAGGCGGTTGCCGAACTGGTGGGGCGAGTTCAGGCGGACGGCATCTTGACCCGCCAGGGCCCGGTGCTGGCGATGGCAATGGATGCCTCGTCACGGCTCAAGGTGATCGCGCGGCACGGTGTGGGCGTGGACGACGTGGATCTACCGGCTGCCGCGGCGCGGGGTATCCTGGTGACACGGGCCCCCGGCTCGAACACCCAGGCGGTGGCCGAGCATACATTGGCGCTTATTCTGGCTCTGGCGAAGGATTTGAAGCCGCTTGCCGCATCGGTGGGCGGGGGCGCATGGCGCGAGGCCGCGACCAAGGTGCGCGACGTCGCCGGGATGCGGCTGGGGCTGTTGGGCTTCGGCACGATCGGCCAGGCGGTGGCGCGATTCGCCGCGCCGTTCGGCATGGTGGTGACGGCATTCGATCCGGACATGCCGGCGGCGGTGTTCGGGGCAGTGCGTCGCGCGGCGACGCTTGCGGATCTGTTGCCGGTCAGTGACGTGCTGTCGGTGCATTGCCCCTATTTGCCGGCGACTCGGCATATCGTGGATGCGGCCGCGCTCGCGGCCGTGCCCCACGGCGCGTTCGTGGTGAATACCGCGCGTGGCGGCATTATCGACGAGGTGGCGTTGAGAGCGGCGCTGGAGTCCGGCCATATCGCGGGGGCCGGCCTCGATGTGTTCGAGGCGGAGCCGCCAGCCCCGGGAGATGCGTTGCGTGGCCATCCCAAGGTCATTGCCACGCCACATGTGGCAGGCGTGACCGATGGTTCGCTGATCAACATGGGCGTCATGGCGGCGGAATGCATTGTTGCGGCGCTCACCGGCGGCATTGTGCCGCCGGAACGCATCGTCAGGGTGGCGGTGGCGCCTGATTAGGGTGGGGTTTGCCGTGGCCGGGTCGTTGGTCGCGCGCCTCACGGGCTTGTCCGGGTGGCGTGGGCGGATGACGGCGTTGTTGTTCGGCATGCTGTCGGCTCTGGCACTTCCGCCGGTTTACGCTCTTCCCGTCTTGTTCCTCGCGATCCCGGGATTGCTGGTATTGGCCGGTGCGCAGCGGAGTTGGCGGGGCGCTGCCTGGACCGGCTTCTGGTTTGGGTTCGGGCTTCATCTGATCGGGCTATATTGGATCACCGAGGCGATCCTGATCGAGGCGGCGCGGTTCTGGTGGCTGGTTCCGCTGGCGGTGCCCGGGCTCGCGGCGGTGCTCGCGGTGTTCATCGCCGTCCCCTGTGCCCTGGCGCGGTTGGTGCCCGCGGGATGGCCGCGCGTGCTGGTGTTCTCCGGGGCCTGGGTGCTGGCTGATTTGCTGCGGCAATTCGTCGCGACGGGCTTTCCGTGGAATCCGCTGGGCAGCGTGTGGGAACTGCCCGGAGCGCCCGGGGATGTTTTCATCCAGCCCGCGGCCTGGATTGGCGTGCATGGCCTGACGCTTCTGACGATGTTGCTGGCATCGACGCCGATCCTGGGCCGCAAGGCGATGGCCGCTGGGCTTGCGGTGCTGGTGATCTGGGCGGGCTTCGGTGCGTGGCGGCTGAGCACGACCGCATCGGCGCCGCCTGGGCTGACCGCCGTGCTGGTCCAGGAGGATTCGCCTGAGGGGCAGGTCCATGACGCTCAATCGGCCGAACAGGTGTTCACGCGCGAGTTGTCGCTGACGCAGCAGGGCGTGGCGCAGGCCCATGGCGGGCGGACCGTGGTGGTCTGGGCCGAAACCGCCAGCCCCTATCTGTTGGAGGCCGACGCGAATGCCCGGGCGGCGATCGCCGATGTGGCGCGCGGCCCGGCTTTGATCGGCAGTTTCGTTTTCGACCAGCAACAACGCCCGCGTAACAGCCTGCTGGCGCTCGCGGGTGCCGGGCCGCCAGTTGGGCGTTATGACAAATGGCACCTGGTTCCGTTCGGGGAATATGCGCCGCATTGGATTCCCATTGCGATCCCCACATTGCCGGGCGGAGGAATGGCGCCGGGCACGGGACCCGAGACCTTGCATGTGCCCGGCTTGCCGCCGGTGGGGGCCTTGATCTGCTACGAGGCGATTTTCCCTGGGCAGATCGTGGATACGGCGGACCGGCCGGACTGGTTGGTCAACATCACCAACGACGCCTGGTTCGGCAATTCGACCGGCCCAAGGCAGCATCTGGCTGCGGTTCGCATGCGAGCGGTGGAAGAGGGGCTGCCGCTGATGCGTGCGGCCAATACCGGTATATCCGCGGGTTTTGATGCATTCGGGCGGGAACTCGGGCGTTTGGGAATGAACCGGGCAGGGGTGCTGGACATCGTGATCCCGGGGCATTTGTCGCCGACACCGTTTGCCCGTTTCGGTTTGTCGATACCCCTGGTTCTCGCGCTGCTGGTGGTTGTGGCGGGCATCGGCGCTAGCCGCAGCCGCGCGTAAGAATTCCTCTATTTTTGAGACTTGATCCTGAGTCATGAGATCATGATCTCGTTTTGTTGAAAGCTATTGACGATTTCAGGTTGTGCCGTTAACTCTCGGTTCAACTGCGCCGCAGGCGAGGCAGAATCGCTTTGCGCGATTTCTCAATCAGGTCTGTGAAGCAGCATCGACAGGAGCCGGGGGCCATGTCCGCAGACAATGGCGGCGGTGAAACGCCCGCCGTGATCGCCATGATGGATAAGTTCGTGGACAAGCAAGACAAGGAGTCGCGCGCGAGCCCGATTGACGTCCATGTCGGATCGCGCATCCGCCTGCGCCGGACCTTGATGGGCATGTCGCAGGAGCGGCTGGGTGAGGCGTTGGGACTGACGTTCCAGCAGGTTCAGAAATATGAGCGTGGGGTCAATCGGGTCGGCGCGTCCCGGCTGTTCGACTTGTCACGCGTGCTCGACGTGCCGATCAGCTTTTTTTTCGACGATATGCCGGAACCCCTGGCCCATAATCATGGCACGCAGACCACGAGCCTCGCCGGGCGGCGTACCATGGGGTTCGCCGATGCGCAGGACGCGTTCGCGGATGACGCTTTCAGCCGGCGCGAGACGTTGGAGCTGGTGCGGGCCTATTACCGCATTACCGATGCCGCGGTGCGCAAACGGGTGTTCGACCTGATCAAGTCCTTGACCCCGGACACTCCCGAGCCCTGAGGCGCCGCGGCCTGCTCATACCAACGGCCTTTAGTGTTGACCTGTCAGCCCAGGTCAACGGCCGTCGGTATGAGTCTTTGCCTGGCGCGCGGCCCCCTCCGTTGGCAATTCCACCGGTTGCACCGGCGGAACCTTCGCCAGCTCCGGCCCAAAATCCCCGCGCGCAAGACCACCCGCCTGAAATGATGGAAGAGTCATCATTTCAGGCGGGTGGTATCAGTCCTCGCTTTCCACGATCCTGAAGGTTACGACCAGCACGTCACGGTGGGCGGGGGCTGTGGGGTCGAGCGGCTGGACCGCCGTCACGCCGTGATAGACGCGGCGATCGTTCACCAGCGCGGCGTCGAGCGGATGCGTCAGGGTGAAGCTGCCGAGTTCGGCCTTGTCCAGGCCATGGATGGTGGTCGTGCCGCTGGCGATGTTCGTGCGGTCGACCATGAGAACCAGCACATAATCGACACCGTCCCGGTGCAGACCTTCTGGCGTTGGTTGGCCGGCTTCGCCCGGACGGGCCTCGATGCGGAACTGATGGATTTCGATATGCCAGGCACAGCCCGGCGCCAGGTTGTCGAACAATGCCCGGCAGGCGGACAGAATGGTGTGCAGGGTGGCTGTGCTGGCAACGGCTTCGGGCACCGGATCGAACCAGCGGGCGATGCCACCGTTGAGGCGGTTGTATTCGGTGGTCTGGTAATGCGGCTGATCGGCTTCCCGGGTGATGTCGGGATGGTTCGGCGCCGCGGAGAACACGGCGTGGCGGCGGCGCCGATAGCGGCCGCCATCGGCCATGTAGGTATCGAGCGCCATGCCGTTCCAGCTGGCCGCGAAGACATTCCAATCCGTGAGATCGCCATGTTCCTCAAGCCAAAGGCGCGTTTCGGCGGCGTGGAGGAAGACGAAGCCGGCATCGCTCAGCGCGAGATCGGGAGCCGTGTGATCGGGGTTCACGTGGTTTCTTCCGTGATCTGGATGAAGGCGGGAGCGGTCTTGCCAAGCGCGCGATAGCTGGTCAGCTGGCTTTCGATGGCCAGTTCGTCGAAACGATATTTGATGCGGCGGTTCAACTCTCGCCCGACGGCCCAGCGCTGGCTGGGCGTTGTCTTGATGCGGGCGCGCAGTACCCAGCCGGAGGCGGTGAATTTCTCCACGCCCATCATGTCCAGGTCGTCGCGAATGGCGCTAGCCCAGCGCGCTTCCGTCCGCATGGTCTTGGCGATGTCGTGGAGCACGTCCGAGACGCGGTCCGGCTCCTCGTTCAGTCCGACCACCACATCCAGCACGGCGTAGCCGAAGTCCCGCGTCATGTTGGTGACGGTGGTGACGGCACTGAAGGGCACGATATGGACGGAGCCGTCCAAGGCGCGCAGGCGGATGGTGCGGATGGAAAGGTTTTCCACCGTTCCGCTCAGGCCACCCAGGCTGACCGCGTCGCCGACCTGCATCGTGTTCTCCAGCAGCAGGAACAGGCCGGTGATGATGTCCTGCACCAGTTTCTGCGAACCGAAGCCGATGGCGATGCCGAGCACGCCGGCACCTGCCAGCAGCGGGGCGATGTTCACGCCGATCTGGCTGAGGATCATCAGGCCGGCAACCAGGGAAATGGTGACCAGCAAGGCGGTTCGCAACATGGGCAGCAACGTGCGAAGCCGGGCTGAGCGGGCCAGTTGCGCCTCGCGCGCAAGCTTCGAGAGATGACGGTGAATGGCGGCGTTGGCCGCCTCCCAAACCAGCAGCGCGAGCAGGACGGTCAGGCCGATGGTGGCGAGCGCGCTGGCCAGTTGGCCGCCCAATGCGCCTTCGGTGAACCAGGCGATGGAATCCAGCCCCCATGCCTGGAGCAGCGCGATCAGCGTGAGGGTTGTGATGAGGCAATGGATGCCGGCGCGCGCGATGGGATGATAGGTGCCGACGCGGGCCTGCAACCCCGGATGGCGTTCCGCGAGATCCGGCGGCAAGCGGGTGAGGCGGTCCAGCATGGCCAGCGAGGCGATGACGAGGAGGCGCGCGCAAATCAAAATGGCGCTGGTCGCGACGAACAGACGCAGCAGGCGGGAGTATCCGTCCGTAATATCCAATGCGGAGACGGCCCAGAGCGCCATCAGGTAGAAGATGGCGATGAAGTGCCACACCGCGGCGAGGCGGTTGCGCAGCAGCGCGACCGGTCCGCCGATGCCAGGGCGGCCACGGATCCAACGGGCCACCTGCGCGCGATTTTGCAGTACGATCACGGCGGCAAAGACATGCACCACCAATGCGACCAGATTGAGCAGCGCGTCGTGTGCAAGGCGATACAGCCCGAATAGCAGGCCGATTTCGGCCAGGGCGTAGCCGAAGACGGCGACGGAGGCGATGCGGCGCACCCAATGAAGCGCATAAAGAGCGGTCGAGTCGGGAACGAGGAGCAATTTTGGTCCACCGGGGCCGAGCGCGGTGCGGCTGACACTGCTGGCCACGCGGCAGACGGCGTAGGCGTGCAGCATACCCAGTATGACAAGGCGGCTGACGGGGTCGTTACCCAAGCCGGCGCCGAGCATGGCGTAAGCCACCCCCAGCAAGGCCACCACCGGCAGCAATTCGAACACGAGTCGCATCATCACGAATGGCACGCGGCGCAGCAGCGGGAGAAGGGAGAACTTGCGGCGGGGTTTGGTGCCGCGTTCCTCGGCACCGGAACCTATTTCATCCTCGGCGCAGGGCTCGGCCGCGGGTTCGCCATGGTGGACGGCAGCGGGGGATGCGGCACGTTCCAGTGCGCCAAGGGGACGGCGCAGCACGCGCATCGCCGCCCATTGCGCGGCGATGCCGCCGAGCATGACGACGGCAAGCTTCCAGGCGACATCCATGATCTGGCTCTGCGACCAGGGGTCGGTAGCGAGATAGACCAGGAATCGCCAGAGCAGCGGAAAATTGGTGACGGTGCGGGCCGTGGTGACCACCTCGCCCGACATGGTGGAGAGGCGATGCGAGGCGTCGACCAGGATCTGGGCGCCGAGGCTGTCTGGTGCCAGCGGGATTGCCAGCGGGTTCGCCGGGGGTGGCGCTGGGGCGGCAGCGGTGGGCGATGGCGGCGTGGCGGAGGCTGTCGGCGGCGGAGGGGCGGGCGCCGCTTTCGCAAGGGCTTCCAGAACCGAAATGACCTGGGCGCGCCTGGCCGGATCCTTGAGCACGTCCAGCGCCTGACGGGCCTGGGAGGCGGATAGTTCCGCCGCCGATGGCGCGGCCGGTTGCGGCGCGGCAGCGCGCGCAGGGGCTATGGCTGACAGGAGGACGAGTAGGATTGGCAGTACGTACCGCATCATCGTGCCACCCGGATCATGCGAGCACCATCGCTGTCAACGATGCGGTCTGAATTCGCCGAGGCACGGACGCGTGACAGGAATGCAAAAACGGCCCCATTCTGTTTCAAAAGGGGAGGCAACAAACCAAACATGATCACCTTTCTTGAGATTCTTGTGGTCCTTGCGATGGTTGGCGTGTTCGGTGTGCTGGTGGCGGGCATGGTAGGGATGGTGCGCGGCAACAATGATCCGGCACGGTCGAACCGGCTGATGCGCTGGCGTATCATCTTGCAGGGGGCGGCGCTGCTGTTATTCGCGCTGCTCATGACCTTACTGCGTCCCTAGCTTGCGTTGATGGGCGATGCAGATGGCCGGCTGAGTATCGATATTCCAATTCCTTAGCTCCGCAGTGCGCGCGAAAAACGGACCCCCTTCGCAGCCCCAGGGATAGCTGACTCGAAAGACGGCACTGGTTTGACAGCAGGATCGCGGCACAACTAAGGTCCGGCCCGATCTGTTGCGGGCGCGAACAGCCTGTTCGCGGGTCGGTTGCGACGGAAGCGGGCAGCGTGGTTTCGCGTGGCTTGCCCGGTTGTCCGATTGCGGCGATCTTTGGCTCGGCAAAACCAGGAAGCGGCGCAGTACTCCATGAAAATCCTCGTCCCTGTGAAACGGGTGGTCGATTACAACGTGAAGGTCCGGGTGAAGGCGGACGGCACCGGGGTAGAGACATCCGGCGTCAAGATGTCCATGAATCCGTTCGACGAGATCGCCGTGGAAGAGGCGGTGCGGCTGAAGGAGAAGGGCGTGGCGACCGAGATCGTGGCGGTTTCCATGGGCGTTCCGGCGTGCGCGGAGACCATCCGCACCGCGCTGGCGATGGGTGCCGACCGGGGCATTCTGGTGGAGACGGATGCCGATCTGCAGCCGCTTGCGGTGGCCAAATTGCTGCGTGCGATCGTGGCGAAGGAGTCGCCGCAACTGGTGGTGATGGGCAAGCAGGCGATCGACGACGACATGAACGCAACCGGCCAGATGACCGCGGCGCTGCTCGGCTGGCCGCAGGGCACGTTCGCCAGCAAGGTGGCCATCGAGGGCGACCGCGCCGTGATCACGCGCGAGGTGGATGGCGGGCTTGAGACGGTTTCGCTGTCGCTGCCGGCGGTGGTGACGACGGATCTGCGGTTGAACGAGCCGCGCTATGCGTCGCTGCCGAATATCATGAAGGCGCGCAAGAAGCCGATCGAGACGATCAAGCCGGCCGATCTGGGCGTGGACCCGACGCCGCGTCTGACCGTGGTGAAGGTGGCGGAGCCGCCGAAGCGGCAGGCCGGGGCGAAAGTGGGCTCGGTTGCCGAACTGGTGCACAAGCTGAAGACCGAAGCGAAGGTAATCTGACCATGACCGTGCTCGTGTTGCTCGATTTCGATGCCGCCGGCATCAAGCAGCCATCGCGCTCGGCCATTGCGGCGGCGGTGGCGCTGGGCGAGGTGCATGCCCTGGTGGTCGGCCATGGGGTGAGGGCCGCGGCCGAAGCGGCGGCGAAGCTGCCGGGCGTGGCGAAGGTGATTCTGGCCGACGCGCCGACCTATGAGCATGCCCTGGCCGAGCCGCTGGCGGCCCTGCTGGTGGCGCTGGCGCCCGCCTATTCGCATGTGCTGGCGGCCTCCACCGCCGTGGGCAAGAACGTGATGCCGCGCGTGGCGGCGCTGCTGGATGTGCAGCCGATCAGCGACATCGCCGCCGTGGCGGATGCCGATACGTTCGTGCGCCCGATCTATGCCGGCAATGCGATGGCGACGGTGAAGAGCGCCGATGCGATCAAGGTGATGACCGTGCGGGCCGCAAGCTTCGATCCGGTGGCCGCCGAGGGTGGCAGTGCGGCGATCGAAGCCGCGCCGGCGGTGGCTGCCGGCGATTCGTCGCGCTTCGTCTCCGCCGAATTGTCCAAGAGCGAGCGGCCGGAGCTGACGGCCGCACGGGTGGTGATTTCCGGCGGGCGTGGCATGCAGAGCGGCGAGAACTTCAAGCTGCTGGAGCCGATCGCGGACAAGCTTGGCGCCGCCGTGGGGGCGAGCCGGGCGGCAGTGGATGCTGGGTTTGTGCCGAACGACTATCAGGTGGGCCAGACCGGCAAGATCGTGGCGCCGGAGCTGTACCTCGCCATCGGCATTTCCGGCGCCATCCAGCATCTGGCCGGCATGAAGGACAGCAAGGTGATTGTGGCGATCAACAAGGACGAGGAGGCGCCAATCTTCCAGGTGGCTGATTACGGCCTGGTGGCCGATTTGTTCGTCGCCTTGCCCGAACTGGCCGCGGAACTGGAGCGCGGCTGATGCAAAGCGCACATCCGGCAGAGCTGCCCGCCATCGGCCTGGTGGGCGTGGTCGGCGCGGGGCAGATGGGCAACGGCATCGCGCATGTGTGTGCCCTGGCCGGCCTGCCCGTGGTGCTGCTGGATGTGAAAGCCGATGCGCTGGACAAGGCGCTGGCGGTGATGGGCCGCAACATGGACCGGCAGGTGGCGCGCAAACTGATCACCGAGGAGGCCAAGGCCGAGGCGCTGGGGCGGATTGCGACGAGCACGGATTATGCGGCGTTCGGCGATTGCGACCTGGTTATCGAGGCGGCGACCGAGAAGGAGGATGTGAAGCGGGCGATCTACAAGACGATGATCCCGCATCTGAAGCCTGCCTGCATCCTGGCTTCCAACACCTCCTCCATTTCCATCACGCGGCTGGGGGCCGGCACGGACCGGCCCGAGAAATTCATCGGCATGCATTTCATGAACCCGGTGCCGGTGATGAAGCTGATCGAAGTGATTCGCGGCATCGCCACGGATGAGCCGACGTTTCAGGCGATCGAGGCGCTGGCGGCGCGCCTGGACAAGACCACGGCGGTTGCCGAGGATTTTCCGGCCTTCATCGTGAACCGCATCCTGGTGCCGATGATCAATGAGGCGGTGTATGCGCTGTATGAGGGCGTGGGCACGGTGGCGGGGATCGATGCCGCGTTGAAGCTGGGCGCGAACCATCCGATGGGGCCGTTGGAGCTGGCGGATTTCATCGGGTTGGATACCTGTCTTTCCATCATGCAGGTGCTGTACGAGGGGCTTTCGGACAGCAAGTATCGGCCCTGCCCATTACTGGTGAAGTATGTGGAAGCCGGGTGGTTGGGGCGGAAGGCCAATCGGGGGTTTTACGACTATACGCATACACCGCCTCGGCCGACGCGCTAGCTTATTGCGGCTTGATCGACGCGCCGCCGCGATCTCGTTCGCTCGTGGGGCGATCGAAACGCCGGTTATACCGGTGGCATTCCCTTATCCCTAGGTTATTTGCTGTCGCCGGGTTTTCACGGGAACCCTCTGCTGCGCCGAACCCGCGTATGTTATGGAAAACCAACGATATTGGGGCCGAATAAAGGTTAATCACATTGCCGCAAGAGCATTCTCGACATTAATTTCCGGGTAGATGGCAATAGCCGCTTCTTCGTACGCGAGGGACGGAGCAATCCGGAACCGCCGGGCCCATGGAGCGATGATGAAATTAGTACTACAGCTGCGTTTTCGGCGAAACTGCGATTCTCTGAATCCCATGGATTCGGGAGTGTCAGGGAATGCGAGTCGCAACATGGTCCGGTTCGCAGTTGCCCTGGGAACAGGAACTCAGCGCCTTCAAATCGCAACTGCGTTCGGCATTCGGCCGGCGCCTTCATCGACGGCCTGCTGTCAGGCGTGGCCCGTAAAACCAGCTGGCAACTGGCCGAACAGGCCGGGCTG